>JBBKWJ010000147.1:0-14822 GCA_037968895.1 Acidimicrobiales bacterium | reverse complement strand
GCGTGTTCGCGGTCGCTCCGACGGACGCGGCGCCGCCTGCACAGATCAAATTGTCGGACAACAGAATCGTGCTCGACGAGTTCGGTTGCTTCGACCTGACCGTCGACGGCAGGAAGTTCGTCCAGAACAGCAACGAGTGGGACGTGTTCATTGCCGACGTCAATATCGGCTTCGGGGATGTTCCACCAGACGGCACGTTCTCCACTTCAGTCGGAGTTTGTGGCCTGATAGCTGGCACCTACGAGGTCCGGGCCCAGACGACAGATGGACAGCTTGCCACCAGAAACTTGAGGTTGGTGGCACCACGGACGTAAGCCCTGACCCAACCGGTGGAGATCACCCGTGGAGCACGAACAGCGATGATGGCGGGTCGCCGTCGAGGGTCCTGGAGCAATCCAGACCTCACCGGTGGCCCGCCATTTCGATTTTCAAATGGGCGCCAGGCGTCGGCGTGACTGCCACTGCCAATCAGGCGTAGATGGTCGCTAGAAGCTCGTCGTACTGGGCAATCTCGAACGTCTGGGCTTGGACTTGGGTCTCAGCGAGGCGGCGGACTTTGCTCGCTTCGACGAGTTCGATTGCCGCCTCGGCCATGGCAACGCCGCCGACGTGGTGGGCTCGCATGAGCTCCAGCCACAACTTGCCTTGCGCCATGCCCTCGGCCAATGAAAGCGAGCGCATCTCGTCATCACTGGCCAAGCCAGGCATCATCGCAGCGGGCATACCGGCACCATCGTTCATGCCCATCCAGGCCATGACCACGGTCGGCGGGCTCGTCGACTGATTCCAGTCGGCAAGCCATGCCCGCATCATGCCCACCTCGATCGCTTGCGTCTGCAGTACCTCAGAAGCTGCTGCCTGAACCGCATCGCCCGTATCCCGCCCGAGCACCCTCTGGCACATCGCGAGCGCCTGGACGTGGTGCGTGCTCATGTCGGTGCAGAAACCGATGTCGGCAATCGTGGGCGTTGTTGCCTTTGGATCAGAACTCGAGATGGCGCCCCGCAAAACTGGGCCGCCAGCCAAGCCGGCCGTGCCTGCTCCCGCCGCAATCAGGAAACTGCGTCGTGAGGTGGGACCTGCCATCACCGTCCCCCGCCACCACCACCCGCTGCGGCGACGTCGACAACGCCTGCGTAGCAACCGATGACGTAGGGAAACGTTGCTGTCGTGTAGTAGGCGTAATTGCCGTCGGCGTCGGTTCGCCCATTGCACTGATCGAGGTCACCAAGACCTTCGACGTAGGAGTGGGCGGCCCACGTGTCAGTGGCGAAAAGCGACTCGTCGGTGAGTTCCCATGATGATGTGTATTGATCGATGCCGGTGTAAATCGGGTATCCGTCGAACGCGTAGCCAACCAGTTGGGGTGCCGAGGCAACCTCTTCAGGAGCGAAGAGGCAGTCGGTGCTGTCGGTGGTCAAGATTTGGTGGATGTGGAACCCAGTCGGCCCGTTGTGGCTGCCGCACTCGGAAAGGGCGCCGACCAGCGAGAGGACGTCGCCACCCGTGCCTTCGGTCGGCCCGTAGATCGGAACGCCGTTGAGGGCTACCGCCGCAGTCCCCAAGTCGGGCACATCAGTGACTTGGTCTGCCATCGTCGGTGTGGCGGGAATGGTGAAGACGTAGTTTCCCGCTGCAGGCGAACCAGGTGACGTCTCGATGTAGGTGTAGTCCGGGATCCCGTTGCTCGTGATAACGACGTCGTCACCGTCACACGCGGCGCTCACTTCTGGATCGTCAAGGTCAGCATTCGCCGAACCGGCGGTGACGAACAACGCCGCTATCTCATCACAGCTCGAACCGCTGACGACCGTTGCGGTTTCTGTTGCTGCGTCACCGTCGGTGACGTCAGGCGTCGATTGGTCGGTTTCAGGTACCACAGTGGTTGCAGTATCGGCATTGGCCGAATCGGAGACTGCTGTGTCGGAGTCGTCTGCGCTGCAGGCCGAGGCGATCAACGCAAGCGAAAGAAGGGCCGCGGTCACTACAAAAGTCAACGGGCGGGTGCGAGTTGTTTTCATTGCTGGATTCCTTGGTTCGTGTGCCTTAGTCAAGCGAGAGCTTAGAGAGGTGACCTGTGAAGACACTGTGAGTCCGAAAAGACCCGTCCGGAACCAAGAAAGGACTGGCCACCAGTGGCGAACGCAAACCATGAGGGTCGTCCTCGTGGGTTAGAGCACGCGGACGGTGCCGAGTTCGGGATTGACTTCGACGTGAGCGCCGTGGGGGATGCGGGTAGTGGCTCCGTGAGCACCGATTACGGCCGCTATACCAAACTCGCGAGACACGATCGCAGCGTGACAAAGTGCTCCGCCTTCTTCCACCACTAGGGCGCCGATCGCGGGAAGCAAAGAGTTCATCGAGGGTCCGGTGATTGGAGCGATCAGCACATCGCCCTGCTCGAGTTGGTCGAAGGCGAGCATCAGGTCGCGCACCACACAGGCCCGCCCGCGGTATGTGGTGTGGCCGATGCCGATCCCGCTCACGAGCGATGGCTCGTCGTCCGCAGGTAGCGGTGTCGCGTCCGCACCGAGCACGGCCATGACAGCGGCGGTGGCGCGTGCCATCGCTCTCGGGAACGCGTCGAGCGGGGGAGGAACCTCGGGCTCGCCGAGCAGGCGGGGCGGAGGTGCGGCCTCAACGCGGTCGCGTGTTGCGGCACGCTGGGCGAGCACATCAGCTGATGGTCCGACCTCACCCCGCACTCGACCCAACAGAACGCGGTCCATCTCGTCCGGGAACAACTCGACGACGTGCGCAACGTCGTGCAGCTCTCCCGCTGCGTACATGCGTCGTCCCGCTTCCAGAAGTGCCCGCCTCACGAGTCCACACGGCCAGTTCCAACACAGGCCTCGGATGTCGTCGCGCTGGCGATGTCCGTATCGAGCTTCGACGAGCAACTCGTCGAAAAGGGGCCGGTGCTCAGCCGGAACACGGGAGCGAACGGCTGCGTCGTCGGGTTCGGCGACGTCGAACTGCTCGGCAGCACCAAGCAGCGCCGCCAGTTGCATCGCCGGAACCTCGGCGAGGGTCGGTCGGTCGACGTCGTCGCTTGTGACCGTGCGCCACATGTGCAGCTCAAGCCACGCATCGATGGCCGTTCGGGCCTCGGGAGAGAGTGCTCGCACTGCTTCGACCGAATCGAGCGCGGCGGCCGACAACCCGCTGTATCGGATTGCCCGGGCTACTGGGCGCAGCATCAGGGCTGTCTCGACCGTCGCCGGTGAGCTGCCGGTGAGCAGACCGGCGACGTCGTTAGCGCCGATGCCCCATCCCTCGCAATGTGCGAGCAGGTCTCCGGTGGGGATCAGATCGCCGCCGTGCGTAGCCAGGTTCCTGCGGGCCGATTCCCCGAAGTGCGACAGAGCGTTCGCAATGTGGGCCGCGAGTTCGGCGTCATCAAGGGTGCTGGGTTCGACGGCCTGGAGCGCACGGTTCTTCGCCAGCTGAGCCGACCGACCGTGGTCGAACCACTCATCGACTTCGCTACGCCACCGCCGTTCGGTGAACGCTTGCTCGGCCGTTCTCGTGCGCCGCCGCAGCTCTGGGTGCAGTCGGGTAATCAGCTTCATCACAAACGCGGGCGGCGGGGCCTTTGGAATGGAGCCGGACTTTTCACCGACGGCCAGCGGCCTCATATATAGGCAGCCCTGTACAAATCTGGCTTGGACGGTAGCGAGCGGCAGTCCGTACCTCTGCAGGGGTTCGACGATGCCTGCTTCGAACGACCGTTGATAGGTGTCGCGTAGGAAGGGCGAAAGCGGCCTCAGACCGTGGTGGGCGGTTTCGAGCTCCCAACAGCCGGGACCCGGCGGATCAAACGTCTCGACGAGTGGTGCAGGGTGGATGATTCGGTCGGTCATGGTTGCCCCTCTGGCTTTTATCTGATCTAATCATGACAGTCGACTGCCGTCAATGCAGAATATTGTCATCAGGTCGGAAATCTGACAAAGTGATCAGCGAAGGACGACCAATGAGCGACCAACCGAAACAATCCACGATCAAGCCCTATACATCGACGCTACGCGAACGTCAGACCGCCCAAACTCGGGAGTCCATTCTCGACGCCGTGACCACCCTTCTTGCCGATCGGCGTGCCGACGCCATGACCACGCACGACATCGCAGCCACAGCAGGGGTTTCGCAGCGAACGGTCTATCGCCACTTCCCTGATCGCGATGCCCTACTGGAAGGGATATCGCAACGGTTGCCACAACTCGAAGGCATCAAACCATCGTTCGGGGCGGGAGGCCTCGATGACCTCGCTGAAACCAGCCGTCGCCTGATGAAACTGCTTGACGAGCACTACGCAACAGCGCGCGCTGAAGCGGTGTTCAACGCTGATCCGCGCCGATTCGCAGCCGACACTCAGGCCAACACGCGTGAGATGCGCGAATTGCTGGCCAAGGAGCTGCCCGAGCTCAGTGAGCGCGAACAGCTTCGCATCGCCGCCGTGATCCGCTGCCTGGTGTCTACCCAGGCGTGGCTGCGAATGCGCGAAGAGTTCGGCGTTCCCGGCACCGAGTCTGGCCCGGTGGTGGCGTGGGTGATCGACATCATCATTAAAGAGCTCCGCGCTGGCAACACCCCCACGCCGTAAACACCCGGCTTCTACAACATCTGGGCTCCGACTCAGTCGCACTCCCTGCGGGTTAGCCGCCGTAGGTTCCGGCGACGTCAAACTCTCTAAACGTCGGGCCGTCACTGCACAACGCAGTGAACTCTTCCGCGAACGTACCCGTCTCCGACCGATCGGAGTTCTCGGCCGCCGTCGCAGCAGACTCGAACGAGACGGCCATGACAAAGCGACCGGGAGCGGCGCGGTCCTCGGCCAATGTCGCCCGTTGCGCCGTGCCATTTCCGATTGCATCTGCACTCCAGCGGCCCATGATGTCGAGAATCTCATCCCGCTTCTCGGTCGCGAACTCAATTGATTGAATGAAAGCCATCGCAAGTCTCGATTCAGCGGGTCCGGAGCGGAGTTTCCGAAGGCGGGTGGTTCGCTGTCGTCACGATCCCACAGATGTCCGTGCCTTCGCTCAGCTCCGGCGATAATCATCAGCCCAAACGGCGCCCTCGCAGCTTTTCGAGCGAAGCCATTAGCTCTGGCACCTCAAAGCCGATATAGCCGTCGAAATCATCATGCAAGTTGTGGACGGTCGTTGTCTTGGCCAACGCGACACCTCATTTCGGAGTTCGACGTCCCGTCTGGTCGTCTTGCCGACGACTTGACCACTCAGCTCCGCGTTATCCCAGGTAATTGGACCTTGCTGGGTCCTTGGCCCCTTCCGATTTGGTGATCGCCGCCTAATCATTCAAGGCAACAACGCCGCCACCCGGCGGCACGAAAGGGGCGAGTCACATGATTCGCAAACTGTGGTGGGCCGTACTCGCAATTGGAGCATTTGGTGTGATCGCTCCGTTCGCTCTCAGCCTCCCTGACAAAGTTTCTGGTGGCGAGGCAATGATGTCGTCATTCGAGCCGATCATGGACGAAGAAAACGTCCAGATCACGGCCGACTACTACTACGACGTATTCGTCCCACTTGGTGAAGTCGCCCCCGCGATGAGCCAAGACAACATCGACAAGTTCAACGGCTACCTGGCCGGCTTCGGCGCCCTCGGCGAAGATGGCGCCAGAATCGTGCCGACCATCGCTGGTGCCCTCAACATGAGCGAAGCGGATGCAGGGGCGTTCATGGCCACAGAGTTTCCGGCCATGACGCAAATGATGGCAGGGCTTCCCCAGATGCAGGAAGACTTCACGAACCTGCTCGGTTTGATGGACGCCAACGTCGAGATCTTCGAACAGGTGCCTGCTGGCCTCGACCACTATGAGCCACTCGTGACCACCATGCAGGAACAACAGGTCAACTACGACAAGGCCGCCAGCATGCCTGACTTCCGAGCCTTCACGTGGGTCTTCCTGATCCCTGGCATTGCCCTCGTCGGGCTATCGGTGATCGCCCTGCTGGGGACCAGAAAGGACGCGGCCCGTTGAACTTCAGGTTCTCTGGTTATTCGTGTTAGCTCAGTAGTCGGAACCAAGGAATGGTCTCGAGAGCAACGGGAACTTCTATTGACCTGCCGCCATCGATGACGTCGCCATCGGCGGACAGCCATTGCCCTGGCGGCAAACGCACCGTCCGGCTGGTTGCCCCCGGCGCAAGCACGGGGGCGACGAGCATGTCTGTTCCGAGCATGAAGCAGTCGTTGCTGTCGGCGAAACCTTGATGGGGGAATTCATACTCCAGCGGTCGCAGAATCGGGTCGCCGGAGGCAACAGCTTGATGGGCGAGCTCAACGATGTGCGCCTGGATGGTCTTGCGGAGATCGGCGGCGGCCTTCACTGCCGCCAGGTGCCGTTGGTCGAGCAGTCGCCACGGAGCCGCGGAGAACTGCATCATCGGACTGAGTGCCGCGATTTGGGCGTGGCGGACGAACACTTCGGGATCGATTCGGTCCTCGTCATAGTCCAGATACTCGCCTCCTCCGATCATGTCCGGCGCTCCGAACGGCATCCCGAGCAGTCCCTGGGCAATCAGATTTCCAACGAGCTTTCCGATGCCAAGGTGATCCCAACTGTGGTGTGCGTCGCTCAGCCGCATTGCCAGTCCACGCCCACCGAGGTTCCAGCCGGCTCGAAGCTCGTTGAACCCGAACTCTTCCGCCAACAGTCCGAATCGATACACCTGATCGCTTGGCGTCGTCGGGATCGCAGTGATGTCGTCGGCGCGATACATGTCAATATCGCCACCGTCGAACTTGAAGCCGTCGATGCCAAACTCCGTCTGGAGCAGAAGCAGCTGAGAACGGAACCAATCGACCGCCTCCGGATTTGTCAGATCCAGGACCGCGCTGTAGCCGTTCCACCAACGCCGGATAGCGGGCTCACCGTTTTCGTTGGCGATGAGAAGCCCGCGATCTCGCGCTCGCAGAAAGTTAATGCCATCAGGGCTGACATAAGGACAGACCCAAAGCATGACGGCAAACCCCTTGCCGTGGAGTTCGTCAACCATGGCAGCAGGATCGGGGAATTGGTCGGCTCGGAAACGCCAGTCGCCGTAGTCAGCGCTCCAGTTGTCGTCGATGATGAGGACGCCAGGCGAGAACCCGTTGGCCACGACATCGTCGGCGTAGGCGAGCGTCTTCTGCTGGTTCGGCTCGTAGAGCAGCTCGATCCACAGCGCCCATTGGGGATCAAACATCGCGATGTCGGGCATCGACCGCTGTTCGCGATACAGGTGCTGGGCCAGCCACCGAACTGCATCGCGCAACGACGTCCCTGCCTGCTCGACGGTGACGTCGCCCCACACCTCAATGCGGTCGTCGTGTAAGGCGAAGCGGAATGGTTCTCCACCAAAAATCACCCGGCCATGGCTCGAAACGAGCACAGGAACCGCCTGGTTGCCACCATGTTCAGACAAGTCAACGAACGCGCCAACGGCGAAGGGCATCTGGTACCCGTCGGCGACGCGTCCGCCCCACCAACGCTCGCCTGACGCCAACTCAAGAATCAACGGAACTGACCTCTTTCCATGTCACGATCAAACCTACGCGAACGCCTTCTATTCGAACACGCGCTGCAGCTTGAGTGGGCCGACCTTTCCGGCAGCTGTCGTGAGCGGCGGCCTAAGCTGCAACGACATTCGGCCCATGTCGGACCAGTAACAACTAGGGGTGACTTGCATGAGCTACGGACTCTATGTTGGGAAGAACCATACCGATGACGGCGTCGCCTACCTGGCTGGCTACGGCGATGAACCATCAAGTCACTGGCTCGAAGTCGTGCCTCGACGTCAGTATCCAGTCGGCGCCACTATCACTGTAGGCGTCACACCCGAAGCCGATCTGCCCGGTTACTTGTCAGAGCTACCACAAGTAGCCGAGACGGCCGCACACATCTGCGTCAACTACACCTACTACAAGGGTGTGCCGGCTCCCCTAACAAACGGTGGACTAAACGAATACGGAGTGGCAGTACGCGATATCTGGTCACAATCGCGCCCCGAGCTCGTGGCTATGACGCCAAGCAATCAGACCGGCCCCAACTACAGCGATTTGGCTCGCATCGTCGTCGAACGGGCGCGATCGGCGCGACACGGCGTGGAACTCATCGCCGATCTCATCGCCACACATGGCTACTCGACCTATGGCGGCAACTCTCACCTAATCGCCGATCCCGACGAAGCTTGGATCGTCATCGAGTTTGCTGGAGGTTGCGGTTTGTGGGTCGCGGAGCGTCTTGGGGCAGAGAGTATTCGAGCATCAAGACCCGGATATATCGGCGAAGTGCTAATTGACGAGGATCAAAACGGCTCGAAGCCCGCCTTCCTTTACCCCGAACACTTCACCGGCTTTGCTCAACAACAAGGTTGGTATCAACCCGGTGAGCCATTCAACGTCAATCAGATATACGGCGATGGCAAGGGTCCGGGGGCAGGGGCCACGTGGATCGAACAAGAGATGACCCAGCGGGCTGACCGTGCAGAGAAGGTCGGTGTCGCTGACCTCATTTGGGCCGTCCGAACCGAACGACTGACCGGTGACACCGCAGGGTACGGGCAGGTCGTCCCCCTCATCCATGCGGAGTTCAGCGAGGTCCGCATGCTGTGGCATACCCAGGTTGGAGCCATCGCCGCTCCGTTCGTGCCGGTCTTCATGGGCAACACCTCGGTTCCCCCCGAATATCGACAGCATCGCTACCTGACGGCGGGAGAGTCTGCGAGGTTCGTAGACACCCGCCACCACGAGCCCGGTGTACGAGACACGTTGTCAGCCATTCCTCAAGGGATCGAGTCAACCCAATCGGCCACTCAAGTCTTTAAGCGACTGCTGTATCTCACGCTTGAGCACGTCGACGATTACCTCGCTCGGCTCACCGCCGTTTGGGAAGCACACGAAGGGCGGCTGATCGAATCTCGGCAAGAGGTCCTTGATACGGCGATGACGCTGTTGCGTGGCGGTCGTTCTGACCTCGCATGCCGGTACCTGACCGCATACACCAACACCGAGCTTCTACACGTGCTCGACATGGCGGCCAAACTGGCTGATGGCATCGAGGTTGAAACCCACGCTCTTTATGGCGTTAGCGACAATCCCATACCGTCGGGTGCAGAGCAGCTCTGGTAAATCAGGGCAGAAATTCCGCGATGCGTTGCTGGACGGCGGGAAGAGTCTGTGATTCGAACCACGGATTCTTCGTGAGCCAGTGTTGGTTGCGGGGCGAGGGGTGAGGAAGAACCACCTTCTCGGGGAGGTAGGCGACCCAGTTGGCAACCGTTTCGGTGAGTGTCTTCTTGCGGTCCGGGATGTAGCGCTTCTGGGCGTAGGTGCCGATGATGACATCGAGGCGATTGCCTGGCAGTGCACCGAGTACACGCTCGTGCCAAAGCGGAGCACACTCGGGCCGCGGCGGCTTGTCTCCCGAAGATGTTGACCCTGGATAGCAGAATCCCATTGGAACAAGAGCGATGATGTTCGGGTCGTAGAACTGTGCCTCGGTCACGTTGAGCCAACGACGGAGGGTCTTGCCGCTGGCGTCGTCCCAGGGGACACCTGATTCGTGCACCCGGCGGCCTGGGGCTTGGCCGATGATGACGATTCGAGCCTGACTACCGACCTGCACGATGGGTCTTGGAGCGAGGTCGAGGTGCTGTTCACAGACAGTGCAATCTGCGATTTCTGAGAGCAGGCGGGTGAGCTGTTTGGGACCCATGTGAAGTCAATAGTAGACGCGCAGGCCGCCTCAGGAGGGTGCGACCGGGCGGGCTGCCCGCTCGAGATCGGCCCTGCTTCGAGCTGTTTCACCGATCTTGTCGCCAGCATCGCGGCATCGCACGTCGTGTGAGCGCCGCCAATACGCGTACCCTGTGTGGCTATGCGCCGCAGACGTCGAAGCCCATTTAGCAACCGTCGCCGCCGCAATCGACCGGATTCTACGACCATCGGCATTTTGGGAGTGGCTACCGTAGCTGCGTTGGCCTTCGTGTTCTGGCCATGGTCAGACGACAATCACGCCCTCTGCCCAAAAGACGACGCAGAGACGCAGTTGGTCGTCGATGGCAACGCTTCGACCATCACCGCCACAATCGCCCGGCAACGTTTCGACTGCGCCGGCACCGTCGTCCTGGTCGATCCTGAGGTCCACGACACACTCTCCGCAGCCCGCTTCGCACTACAGAACAACGCCATCGTCCTGGCCGCGACGATGGATGATCTAGCTTCAGCGGCCCCCGAGATCGACGGCCTTGCGGCAAAGACGGTGTACTGGGCTGGCGACTCGTCAGATCTGCCCGAGATCTCCCGCATCTTGGACGTTGATGCGAAGATCATCGAGAACGATGATGCTGCAAACGACAATGCCGCAGCCGCTGGAACCCAACTCGACGCCCAAACGCTCGCAGCGCTGACGCCAACGCCAACCGATCTCTCGGAGCCCAACCAGGTCGACATCCGCCCATTGTTCCTAGTGACCAATGACGACCTAGAGTTCGGCGCACTCATTTCGCCGGCGGTCGCGCAGAGCGGGGGACGCATCGGTGTGATCGACTTCGAGGCGACTTCCTTCGAGCCGGAAGGGCAACCATCATCGATCACCCTTGTCGGAAACCCTGACCCAACTCAACTCTGGCAATACGAAGGATTCCTCACTCCGCGCGAGGTGCTTGGCGGCGGTACCGAACTCTTCCCAGGTCGGCGTTTCGTCGCTAGTTACGGCTCGCCCAACGCACCCTCGCTCGGCGTGCTCGGCGAAGCGGCGGGGCCGGAGGAGGCGCTCGAAACCCTCCAGCCATACGTTGACGATTACGTCCAAGACGACGTCGCTGCCGTGCCGGCGTTCGAAATCATCGTCACTGTTGCCACCGCGGAGCCTGGGTCAGACGGCGACTATTCGAGCGAACTCTTCCTTGACAAGATTCGGCCCTGGGTCGATATGGCCGAAGAGCGAGGGGTCTACGTGATCCTCGATCTCCAGCCTGGGCGTTCAGACTTCCTCCGCCAAGCCAAGATCTATGAGGAGCTCCTGGCTCGACCGAACGTCGGCCTGGCCCTTGACCCAGAGTGGCGGCTCTACGACGACCAGAGGCACCTCGCACAGATCGGTACCGTTGACGGCGCTGAGGTCGAAGTGGTCTCGCAGTGGCTGGCTGGGGTCGTTCGAGATAATGATCTGCCGCAGAAGCTGTTTATCGTCCACCAGTTCAAGCGAACAATGCTCACCAATCCGGAGTTGATCTCAACCCCACCCGAGTTGGCGACTGTCATTCATATCGACGGGCAGGGCGACCGGGCCCTCAAACTGAACACGTATGGCGTGCTGACTAGCGTTGAAGCCAATCAGCACCTTTGGTTCGGGTGGAAGAACTTTTTCGACGAGGACAACCCCGTCTCAACACCGGCCCAGGTGCTCGAACTCGATCCGGTGCCGGTCGTCATCACCTATCAATAGTTGCTCGGCGACGTGGCGAGAAGCCCCTAGTAATATTCCCTAGTTAAGGGGGTCTCCCCGATGCTGGTGGCGGGCGCGGCGATAGAATATGGTCAGAAATAAGGCACCGAATCGCAGGTGGGTGCTGTCCGCTGAGTTGGCTACTCGATGATCAGGGTTCGATTCCTTGTCGGCGGTCAGGGCTTACCTGCGACGTCGTTTCAACCCGATCATGCTCAGCTCGGTTGGAGCGAGTCGCCCGTGCTTGGCAGCCCGAATTGCGACAGCACAACGGGCCGCGTCAGCAGGTAGATAATCGCGATATGCATTGCCGCCGCGGCGAAGAACATGGTTCGGCCAACGAGTTCGAGCATGAAGAACTCTGGCCAAGGCGCCGAGGTTTCAACGATATACGCCGCGATGGCATCGAAAGCTCCGATGGCACTCCACACGACCGCGACAACCCATGTGGCCGGGGTACGGCGTTTCCACAGCAAGAGGGCAACGACAACGGCCGCCAGTCCGACGACCGCGTCGCCGATGAGAGGCATAAGCCAGACGTCAGGTGGGTCCCCCGCACCACCATCTCCGGCTCGTCCAATGTACGCAAGGGTCATAGCCCGGCCCGATGCCATCACCGTTAGGGCAATCACGATCTTCAGCTTCATCGTTCCTCCGAGAGGTATCGCTAGTCCGTTCGTTACTTGCAGTTTGCAAGTATCCACTACACACTTGTATATTGCAAGTAATGACTGACGAAGCCCAACATTTGCGTTCCGAGTGCCCGATCGCGAGCAGTCTCGACATTCTCGGCGACAAGTGGACGCTTCTGGTGTTGCGCGACCTACTCGACGGCAAGACCCGGTTTAGTGAGTTCGAGCGTTCTCCCGAGGGAATCCCGACCAACATTCTGACTGATCGCCTTCGCCGGCTAGAGGCTTCCGGGCTAGTCGAGCGAGTCAAGAAGGAATCGAGCTCACGATTCGAATACCGAGCTACACGATCGGGACGAGACCTCCGCCCGGTCCTGCTTGAGCTCGCGGCATGGGGCAACCGTCACCTCGACAACACATGGACCCCTCCTGCCAACTACCTCAATTCGCCCGGCCAACCATAAGGAACGCTTGGGATCCGTCCTCGTGAAGTAGTTCTGGTTGACGTCGAATGTCGGCCCTGACGCCAAACCCAGCGGCATGTAACGACTCGATGACGGCATCGACCGAGTGCCGATACAGCGTGAGTGTTGCGGACGATCCAAATGCGTCAGGCGTTTCGACTTTGTCATTCTGGCCGGACTGAAACGCAATGAGCACCGAGCCACTGGTCCGGAGAACGCGCTCGAGTTCTGACCACACCGCAGACAGTTCTTCTAGCGGAGTCGTAATAATTGAATACCAGTACACCGCAGCGGCCAGTGTTCCGTTAGCAACCGGGAGGTTGGTTAACGAAGCCACTTCGAAGTCGATGTGAGGATGAGCTTGTCGCGCCGCTGCCACCATTCCGGGCGCAAGGTCGATGCCATGAACATCGAGACCACGAGCTGCGAGAAACGCCGCTATTCGGCCTGGCCCACACCCGGCATCGAGAACGAGACCAGGCTCTTTAGCCACAACGTGCTCGATGAATGAGGCAAGAACCGCCCTGTCGAGCGGTGCCTCAAACTGTGGGTTCACCTCGGTACCAATTGCATCGACAAATCGAGCAACCGAGTTGTCGTAGACATCACGAGTCGACGACAGGTACTCGGGCTCAGACATCAGGCGAGTATCGCACAATCCGGAAGTTGATCGACCTCGTTACCTTGCTCGTCGAGTCAGGCGCCGGTGGTATCGATGACACAAAAGCGATTGCCCTCGGTATCTGCCAGCACAACGAAGTCGGGATTGTCTGGGTATAGATCCCAATCAACTCTTGTTGCGCCTAGCTCAATGAGTCGCTCCACCTCAGCAGCCTGGTCGGCCGTATCGCCCGCATAGAGGTCGATGTGGACCCGTGGATGGTCCTCCACCGGAGACTCGCTGACATCGAGAGCGAGACGGGACCCATCACCAGTCGGATGTACCAGAACCACGAAATCATCGCCCGGCTCCTTCGAGCGACGAGGTACATAACCAAGCGCCTGGGTCCAGAACAAAATGGCCCGGTCAATGTCGGCCACACCCATTACGGTTGATCCCAAACTCAGCATGCAGAAAGTATTTCACATGCCCGTTGCCGCAGTCAGCGACTATTCCAACCGCGGCGAACGGTTGCGCTGCAGCAACTGGTTGATGACTACGAAGCCGAGCACGCTCGGCAGCGTGACGATTGCGACGGCTTGACCAACTGAAAGTGACGTGGCCGCGAGACTTCCGACGATGATGGGCATTGAAAGGGTTGAGGTGCGTAGACCGGCGGTGAGTGCACCAAGCCCTGCTCCTGGCCGTCCAGGGTGTTTGGCCGCGCGGTCGTAGATTGTCGGCAACATGGTGGCGGTGCCAAGGCCAGCCGCCAGGTAGCCAGCGAGGCTGACATAACGATTGTCAAGCAGGGTTGCTGCGATAAGTCCGACCCCAGTCAGCACGCTCGCAAGCCGCAACAGCACAATCTCTTCAAGGCGGGCCGCAGCCGAGTCGCCCCCAAACCGGCCAATCGTCATGCCCGTCGTGACCGCTACATAGGCAAGCGCCGCGAAGCCAGCAGTCACTCCGAAATCGTCGGCGAGCCGAAACGCTGCCCAGTCGCTCGATGTGGACTCAATTGCTACTGCGGTCACGCCCGCGAGCCCGAGAACGATGAGCATCGGTGACCCACGACGATGCCGATCCGCACCAACTTCTGGCGATGACGCCTCATGTTGTTCGTCTTCTCGCAAGAGGCCTTGATTCACGAAGACGAGTGCGGCAAGCAGGAGGGCCGCTGCCCCCGCAAGGTGTGTCGATAGAGAGACACCAGCAGCAGCAAGGCGGGACGACGATAGACCGCCGACAACGGTGCCAAGGCTCCACAATCCATGAAGGCGATTCATCACAGGTAGATGGCGGCGTGCGCTGAGCCACGAGCCCTGCATGTTCATCGCCACATCGACAAGCACATCGAACGTCATCATTCCGACTAAGCCGAGGAGTAGGACGAGTGGCGTTGTCGCGATTCCGACAATTGGCAGTGATAGTGCCAAAAGAATTCCAGCACCGAACATTACGTGCCGGGTTCCGAACCGGCCGATCGCATGGCCAACGACGGCGCTTCCGACCAAGCCGGACAGCCCTGCAATCGACATGAGCACGCCAAGGGTGGCGACATTGATGTCGACCTTGTCTCTGATCTCAGGAAGGCGCGGTACAAACGACGCGAATAGGGCGCCGTTCACGAAAAACTGGACTGCAACCGAGGCGAGTGCACGTCGATCGCG
>JBBKWJ010000146.1:0-17385 GCA_037968895.1 Acidimicrobiales bacterium | reverse complement strand
ACCGCGGGACGCGGATGCAGCAGCGCTCGCCATCCCTGCGGCAGGTTGCTAGCTCCGAGTCCACAGTGACGTTGGCCTCTTGCGAATTCCGGACTTCGCGTTGATCATTGGTGAATCCGGACTGCGATGGAGGTTGAGCGTGTTTGACCCAATTTCGAATGAGGATCTACGCGAGCTTGCGGCGGTTGAGTCGAAGAACTGCATTTCCTTTTATTTGCCCACGCACGTCAAGGGACCTGGAACGGCGGCGGATTCGCTCCGCCTGAAGAACTTGGTTGCTAAGGCCAAAACTGGGCTAGAGAAACGAGCATTGAGGTCGAGCGACGTCGCTGAGTTACTCCAGCCAGTCGATGCAATTGTGAATGACGCGAGATTCTGGACCCATGCCGGCGAGGGCCTCGCCCTGTTTGTCAACTCGGATTCGGTCAAGACCTTCAGGCTGCCCGGTCCGGTCGGCGAGGCAATGCTGATTTCTGATCGTTTCTGGATCGCACCGATTGTGCCGTTTGTGACCGCTGACGATGGGTTTCATCTGTTGGTTCTCAGTGAGAAATCGGTGCGTTTGATGAGGGGAGACCTCTACGCACTAACCGAACTCGAGTTGGGCGAGATCCCCGCGAGTCAGGCCGAGGCGCTTCGCTTTGATGATCGCGAGTCGCAGCTACACAGTCACGGCGCCACCCGAGTCGGTTCGGGTGCTGTGTCGGCGACATTTCATGGCCAAGGAGTGGCTACCGACTTCGACGATATTGACCGAGGCCGTTTCTTGCAGGCGGTCGACCGTGGCCTGGCTGGGGTCCTCAAAGGCGATTCGAGTCCGCTCGTGCTAGCCGGAGTCGGCGAGATCGTGTCGCAGTTCCGGAACTTGAGTGACAATCGCAATATTGTGAGGTCGTCTATCGCTGGTGCTGCCGGACGACTCTCGCTGCAGGAGCTCCACCAAAAGGCCTTGCCCCTCGTTGCATCCAAGCTGGACGCCGGGCAGACCCACGCTCGAGAACTGTACGACTCACCGCCGACCTTGACGGTCGACACTGTCACTGGCGCCATCGACGCCGCGACGAATGGGCGTGTGGCCACGCTCCTTATTGCCAGTGGCCAGAGTGTGTGGGGCACAGTCGACCCCGAAAGACAGCAGGTCGAAGAGCACATCGATCGCCAACCAGGCGACGGAGACCTGATTGATCTGGTCGTACGGGAGACGCTCGAACATGGAGGCGAGGTGTTTGCCGTGGACGCGGCGAACATGCCACGCAGCGCGCCACTAGCCGCTGTGCTCAGGTATTGACCTCGGCCAAGCAGGCCCCCCGGTGAATGTCGTCGATGTCGGACTCTTGATCACCCTGGTGCTGTTGGTCGCCGTCCTGTTCATGCTGGCGATGATCGAGGCATCGCTGTTGCACGTCCGACGATCTGCCGTTGCGGCCAGCGCAAAGGATGGCGATGAGTCGTCGCTGCGCTTACTTGTCCTGCTCGATGACCTTCCAACGGTGATGAACACCGTGTTGTTGGCGGTCTTGCTGGTGCAGGTCACGTCGACCGCGATCGCAGGTGTTCTGGCTCAGCGTTGGCTTGGTGAAACTGGAATCACGGCTGCTGCGCTTGGGGTCACGGTGATTCTGTTCATCTATGGCGAGGCAATCCCCAAGACCATTGCCATCAACGATCCCATCCGCCAGGCACACCGATTCACGCGGTTTGTTCGGTTGTTGACGGTGACGCTCGGTCCGGTTGTGGCAGTGCTTGTACACATTGCGAAGTGGCAATCGCCTGGCCTTGATAGCGCTGCGTCAGTGAGTGCTGTCAGTGAGGATGAACTGCTTCACCTCACGGGCGAGGCTGCCGCCGCGGGCCGGATCGATCTGTCTGATGCTCTGCTGATCGAGAAGTCGTTCAACATCGGCGATCTCCAAGTCTGCGAAATCGCAATACCTGTCGACGAAGTTGTGTCGGTCGTCGCTTCAGCGCCTGTTGAGGCCGCATTGCGCACCGCAATCAGCGCCGGACATCGACGACTAGTCGTCTACGACGATTCACCGGACCGCGTCGCCGGCTTTGTCCGTCTGCGCGATCTGGCTCATGCCGCGTCGGCCCATGACGGGGCAGTTGTCGCGAGCCAGGTCCGGCCTGCATTGTTCGTTGATGACTCGACGCTCGTCATCGAAGTGTTGCACCAGATGCAACGAGCGCGCTGCCATCTCGCCGTCGTTACAGCCGCCGACGGTTCGATGGTGGGGATCGTCACTGTCGAAGACATCGTCGAGGAACTCCTCGGTGACATTGACGACACCGAGTGAGCTACGACTTGAGCTTTCCTGCGTCGATTGCGTCGCCTTTGACCTTGAAGCCGTCTTCTTCCATGGCGACGACTTTGCCTCGGTTGATGCTGACCCAGTCGCGGGCCTCCATATAGGGCTTGAACGTTCGGCCAATGAGGCGCTGGTGTTCGTTGGTCTTTGGTCGCTGGATCTCGTAGAGGTTCGGAAACTCGAGCCAGCCACAGACGGTGTCCCAGAGTCGAAGCGCGGCCTCGCCCTTTGGAGGATCGATAAGCACGGGACCAAAGATGGTCTGCTCCGGTGCGCCATTGGCGCCGGGGAAGAAAAGGGTCGGAACTCCAAACCCTTCGGCCGCGATCACCTTGTCGTGATCGGCCTTGACTTCGTCGTTGGTCGTGAGGTCGCGAATCGATTCGTCGACGAGGCCAGGGTCCATGCCGATCTCTTCAAGCAGCACGCGGGCCACGTCGGGCTCGTGGATCTTCATGCCGTCGACATGAAGCGCCCGTCCGGTAACGGCGTACCAGTCATCTAGATGCTTCATATCGATCCGGCCAAGCAGAGCACCGATTCGAAGGATCGACCAGCCATAGCTCCAGTCTCGTTCCCAGGGATGGCGCTTGCCTTCGACCCGGTTGACTTCTTCCAACGAGAAGAACTTCCAATTCACGGTGAGATCGGTTTGGTCTCTCACTTCTCGCATCCAGAGTGATGTTTGATAGGCCCACGGGCAGAGCACATCGAAGTGGAAGTCGACTGTCGTTGGGCGAGCGGGGGCTGTCATTGCTACCTCGTCAAGAGTTGGATGCGGAGACCTCGCTGGAACTGAAGTCGAGCATCGAAGAGCGTCCCGACCCTGCGCCGGCAACGTCTGGCTGTTTCACTGTTCCAGAACTTGCAGTCTTCCAGAAGGCTCGGTAGGTGGGGTATTCGAGACCCTCAACAACCCAACCGGCGCCGACGAGTTCTTGATGTAGCCGAGGGAGATTGCGCCACGGCACTCCCATGTCGACATGGTGAGCGAGGTGCCAGCCGGTGTTATACGGCACCATCCAGAATCGGGCAAACATCGACTGATGGATGACGTGTGTAGTTAGGCGTCGATCTTTCGATCGAACGAGACCGCCATGTTCGGCGATCGACCGAAGGCGGTTCGACACTCGCCACAGTGTTGACCACGACAAAACCCAGACTACGTACATCAGTGGTCGCATCACGACAATCGAGACCCCGATCATCACTGCCTGCACTGCGAGAATCTGCCTGGCCTCGCGGGCGCCCTTCTTGACTGCTCTGAAAAGGCCACGGAAGTTCTTGTATGCGCTCACACCTGTGGCGTCGCGCCGTAGCTTGCGTCGCCACGAGTCGGGAGGAATTGGATAGCCGCTGTACAACGAAAGATCGGGCTCTTCTGGACCCATTTCGTCGCGGTGGTGGGCGAAGTGTGACCGTCGATAGGCGAGCAGCGCCTGGAAGGTTGGATAGGCGAGGACCCAGCGACCGACAGCGTCGTTCGCCTTCTGATTTGAGAACAGCAGGCGGTGCGCGGCTTCGTGGCCGAGGATGTTCATGCCGACGTGGCCTCGGGCCATCAAGATGAAGGCCCCGAGGTAGGCCCACCATGAGTTGAGGTAACCAGCTACAGCCACCACACCGAATGACATCGCTACTGCGCCGAGCACGGTGAACACGTTGCCGACGTTGTTGATGTGACGGAGTTCGTCTCTAAGTTCGCGTTTCGCCATGCCGCGCTGGTTTAGGCGGTCGGTGGGGAGGACATTGGGCAGCAAGTTGTCGGTAGGAACCATCGATGATGCCATCTGGCTATGCTACACTTTGTGATCGGTATGAACAAGTCTGGTAACAAATCGAACCATGACGCGGTGCTCGGTATCGCGCCACTTGGCGCTCGCTCAATCATGCTGTCTGTCTTGCTGGGCACCCACCCACCAGTCCTGTCCGGTCAACAGCTCGTTGGTTTGGCCGAGCTGTTCGACATCAGACCGGGCACTGCTCGTACCGCCCTTTCGCGTATGGTCGCGAGCGGTGAGCTCGAGCCCGAGAACGGGCGCTACTCGCTTGGATCCCGAATGCTGCAGCGGCAACGCCAACAGGATGAGGGCCGACACACGTCGACGGAGCCGTGGGATGGGCGATGGTTCACAGCCATCGCTGCAACCGGAAGTAGATCAGTCGCCGAGCGGCGTTCGTTCCGCTCCGCAATGATCGGCGCCAGACTGGCCGAGCTGCGGCCTGACATCTGGATGAGGCCGGCGAATATCGCTCGTCCCGAGAGCATCGGCGACGTTCTGCTGCTCACAGGAGAACTCGACACGGACAATCCGACCGGGCTGGTGGACGAGCTTTGGCCACTGGGCGAGATCAACCTGCAATCGGGTGCACTCGCTGATGCGCTCGCCCGACGCCGACCAACGCTCGACAACGATGATCCGTCGGTGTTGCAGCCAGCCTTCATGCTCTCTGCGGCGGCAGTCCGGTTTCTTCGGGTTGAGCCTCAACTTCCACTCGAGTTGGTGCCAGACGACTGGTCGCCGCCAGAACTGCGCCTTGTCTATGACGACTTCGAGGTGGCCTTCCAACGGTTACTTCGGGTGTTCCTGCGTGGCGTCGGTGAAGGCGAATCGCAGTGACAGCGGGAGCTAACGGGTGTCAATCCCTTAGCGTGTAGTGATGTCAGTTGACCGCGGATGACCACCCATCGAAACAAAGTGTTTTCCGCCACTGCGGCGGACAACGATGGTTCCTTTGAAAGCAGAGACTGGGCGCTTTTCTTTGGGATCTCGCTGATATGGGGGGCGTCATTTCTCCTCATTGCCGAGTCGCTCGAATCGCTAACCCCTGGCATGGTGACGTTCGGTCGAGTGGCACTCGGCGCGGCAACGCTTTGGATCCTCCGCCTGTTCGTCAATCCTGGCCGAAGCATCGAGCCGGCTGATCGGTTCCGCGTCGGGCTGCTTGGATTCGTTTGGGTTGCGGTTCCGTTCACGCTGTTTCCGCTTGCTCAACAATGGATCAACTCGGCTGTCACTGGCTTGCTCAATGGCGCGACGCCGGTTCTTGTGGCTCTCGTCTCCGTCGCCTTTCTCCGGGTTGCGCCAAGGGGTCTTCAACTCGTTGGTCTTGTGCTTGGCTTCACCGGTATCACGCTGATCTCTCTAGGAGCCGCAGGCGGAGGGTCGTCTGAGGCCAAAGGCGTGGTGCTCGTACTGGGGGCCACCCTCTGTTATGGCTTCGCCATCAATATCGCACCGCCTTTACAGGTGAAGTACGGGGCCGTTGTGTTGATGAGCAGCGTGCTCGGCATCGCAACAGTTTTAGTCTTGCCGATGGCTTTGGTGAATTTGGGCGACAACGAGTGGCAAGTGTCGTCGCTGCTGGCACTCACGGCTCTTGGAGCCGTCGGTACTGGTGCGGCCTACTGGATCATGAGCACTCTCGTTGGCCGGGTCGGCTCGATACGAGCGTCGTTCATAACCTACCTGATCCCGGTTGTGTCGCTTGCGCTCGGGGTGTGGTTGCGTGACGATCACGTGACTGGTTTGGCTCTCATAGGTGCACCTATCACGCTCTTGGGTGCGTTCCTGGCCAGCCGCCGCACCAAGTAGCGACGTACACCTGGCACACTTGAGCCGTCATGAACACTGCTAAGCAACTTCTCGCGGTCCAAACAACCACCGATACATTCCTTGACGATTCGTTGACGAGCAGCGACTGGATTGCGGCCGCGGTGATCCTGGTTGGAAGCCTGCTCATCGCGATCATCATGTCGCGTGTGCTCCGGCGGGTCTTTGCCCACGGGCTGGGTCCTGGTTTCGCATCAATTCTGATGGCGCGGCTCGCCAGTTACGCCATTTTCCTTATCGGTCTCTTCTACAGCCTCACGAGCCTTGGCGTGAGAGTTGGGCCACTGCTTGGCGCCCTCGGACTCGGCGGGTTGGTTGTTGCGCTGGCGCTGCAGGGAGTCGTTGAGAACTTCGTGAGTTCGATCATTCTCCAGGCTCGGCGCCCATTCACGGTCGGCGACTCAGTCGAACTTGACGGCAGAATCGGCATTGTTGCCGACATCGATTCGCGTACGACTCTCCTTCACGCCGTCGACGGTTCGCAGGTCAGGATCCCCAACGCAAACGTGGCGTCGTCAACGATTGTCAACTTGACCCGCGAGCCTGTGCGGCGAAGCACACTCGATGTCGGCGTCTCGTACGACACCGATCTCCAGGCCGCGCAGTTGGCGCTTCTCGGTGCAATCGCGCGAGTTCCAAGGGTTCTAAGTGAACCGCCTCCAGCGGTCAACATCACCGGATTCGACGACTCAAGCATCGGCTTCCGCCTCTACTATTGGCACGACAGCGACATCCCATCGGAACTCGCGGCCCGGACTGACCTAGCGATCGCGGTCCACCAAGCGCTATCTGCCGATGACATCACCATCGCCTTCCCTCAGGTTGTGGTCTGGAGTGGGCAAGACGACGCCGACCCGTATGACCGTCCGCCGGAAATTGTTGACACTCCGTATCCCGGTCTTGGCGAACCCGATGCCCCGAGTCGCAAACCCTTCGCATCACCCCTTCGTCGCCCGATCCGCCGCAAAGCGGAATAGGCGAATCGCAGCGAGCGTCGCAACTGTCCGATCGCCCCTTAGGTCTGATTGAACCCAGATACATCAGCTCGAGCGGACGACACCCAAAGGGCGGGGTCGACTATCTCAGTGCTCATCGTCGGATCAATTTCAGCAACAATCCGCCATGCCTCGTCTGCTCGCGACCGGGCGTCGAGATAATCGCGTTGCGCCTTGGCGGCGGCCGCTGCTGCCTCGTCGATCGTCGGCGGCGCCTCACCGGAGCCCTGTCCGGCCGCTGATATGTCGACCCCCATGCGCGCCATCTCAGCGGCAACGACGAGGTGGCTGGCCCGCTCGTCAAGTGACCTCGCATGCTTCGTTAGCTCTTCAGCTCTGTCTCTCGCGACCGCGAGCGTTGATGCGGTGCTGTCGTCTGGTTGGACATCGAGTTCGATGGCGCCAGCAGCCTGGACGAAAAGCGTGACGGGAAGGTCGCTGCCAAGCGATTCGATTGGTGTGTTATCTGGCCCGAGCAACGAGGACGTGCGGACCCTCAGTGGAGCAAGCACAAATTGTGCGCCCTCGACAACACGAAGGAACTCGTCACTTTCGGCCATGCCCGCGACCGTGGCCGGTAGCCGTGCGGCCTCGAGGAGACCCTGTACCCGCAGTGCATCGGCGGGGTCATTGCCGACAACCCAGATCTTGATCTTGGCGTTCGTCCACACCGAGTCTCTGGTTGTCATCCATGCCATCAGCGTGAGGAGTTGGCCTGTGGTGTCGTCGGTCCACCACACCAGAATCGTGTCATTGTTGCCCGGAGTTGTTGGCACACGAGACCAGGCGGTCGGCGAGTCGCGAAGAACGCCGACGTTAGCGCCGAACCGAAGTCCTGTCTGCACCATTTTCTCGTAATCGCCGTGGTTGGTGTTGACGTCTTCGTTGTCGGCGTACCAGCTATACAGCGCAACGTTGGCCCGGAGTTCTCCGACCCCGTGCGCCTGGAGAACGGCCGCGACACCATCCTCAAGGGTCTCGGCCATGATGACTCGTCCAAAGACACTACGACCATCGGTCGAAAGTTCGTGCTGCAACTCGATGTCGATCCGTGAGGCCTGCTTGCGTGTGAGCGGGCCTCGTCCCGGAACAATCCGAACCAGAGTCGAGAGCCCAGCGCCTCCTTCGATCCAAGACGCGACGGCGGTGAGTCGCTGACGACGGAGCGGGTCGCGAGAGGCGAAGGCCAGGGTGCACGGCCGCCAGTCGCGGCCAGGCTCGTGATTTGGCCCCATGGCTTTTAGGTGGGTGCGAACTTGTGCGGCGTGGAAACCACGGGTGCTGTCGGCCCAGCGAGATTGTTCGGACGAGCGAAGCAAGTAGCGGTACAGGCTGAACACGGCGACGCCAGCTAATGCGCCAGCGAAAGGGTCGATGGCCAGGATGACGCCGATGCAGCCAAGGGTGCCGATAAGGCTGAGCCGCCAGTGGAAGAATTTGAAGGTCGGCCGGAACGATGTGCTTGCGGCGCGGGCCTCGGAGTATGTGGCGTAGTTGATCATGCCGTAGCTGGCGAGGAAGAACATCGAGATGATTGGGGCGACGACATCGAGGTTTGCCGTTGCGACGGTGAACAACCCGATAGCCGCGGTGAGGAGCACGCCACGCCGTGGGTTGTTGTCGGCCCCGGCACCCTTTTCGAAGGGTTGAAGGATAGGGACGAGTCGATCAGCAGCGAGGCGTTGCAGCGTTCGGGGAGCCCCAAGCATTGACGCAATTGCTGACGAGAGTGTGGCTGCGACCACGCCAACATCGACGAGGATGGGATCGAGAGCCAGCGATCGCATGATCGACGTGTCGTTTCGCAAATCGGCGAGGGGAACGGCCAGTGCGAACGTGATTACGACGGCCGCATACACGAGCGTAGAAACTCCGATAGCAGCGAAGGTGCCAACAGTGATACTCCGAGATGGAGTCCGCAGGTCGCCGGACATTGCTACGCCTTGGGTGAAACCGGTGATCGCTGGGAAGAAGATTGCGAAACTGATCCAGAATCCGTTTCCAGACGACGGTGCGCCCAGGTTGTCGCCCACATTCGAAAAGTCGAGGTCGGGTACGACACCAATGAAGTAGGCGACGATGGCGACAGCAAGACAAACCAACACGACGTACTGGAGCTTGGTTGCGATGTCGGCGCCGAACCACGCCAAGCCGGTGAGCGCCACGATTGTGATGGCGGCGATGAATCGTGGAGCCACGGAGCTGTCAATTCCGAGTGCACTCGCGACTGCTTCGCCAAGGCCGATCGAGTAGAAGGCGACTGAAACCGCCATCGCGACATATAGAACAAGACCAATCGCGCCGCCGAAGGCCGGCCCGAGCGTCCTCGAGATAATGAAGTAGACGCCGCCGCCGCCAACCCGAAGATTCGTAGCAATTGCGGCCAGCGAGATGGTCGTGACCACCGAAACACTCGTGGCAAGCGCGAGCATGAAGAGCATCTGGAACAAGCCGACATTGCCAACGACGAAGCCAAGCCGAAGGAAAAGGACGAGGCCGAGGATGGTAAGAAGGCTCGGTGTGAATACTCCGCCGAAGGTGCCGAGTTTGCCCCCGGTTGATGGTGGGGTGTCGTTGCTCACGCGGTTCGGTCGTTCGTTATGGTTTCAGGCGCAGCGCTCGAACCACCTATCGGGCTGCCGTCCGCATCGTTGACGAAACGCATGACTCGTTGCGGGAAAGGAATCGTGATGTTCTCGCGGCGCAACGTCTCGTGGATTGTTATGGCGGCCTCGCTAATAGCGAAGCGGGCAAGGAGCTCCTCGCTCGGGTGCCACACGCGAGCCTCGAGGTTTATTCCTGAATCATCGAAGCCGGCAACCAGCACTTCAGCCCTCGGCGAGTCTTCAAGGATCGATAGTTCGGCCAATGCGGTGACCACGACCTTCTGTACTTCGCGCAGATTGGATTCGTACGCGACCTGGAACGGGAGAATGGTGCGTCGATTCTCATGCGCAGTTTGGTTGAGGAGGGGCGACTCTAATACGGCGAGGTTCGGGAGGTGCACCTTCTCGCCGTCGAATGTAATCATGACGACGGCTCGGCCATTGATGTCGACCACGGTGCCGCCGAAGCCGTTGCTCTGGAGCTGATCGCCCTTCTTAATTGGTCGGCGAGCGTGTAGAAGCGCTGAACCGACAAGGTTGCCAAGCACCGGCTGCAGTGACATGGCGAATACGATGCCGCTGACGCCAAGGGCACCGAGTAGTGGTCCGACCTGCACGCCGAGCTGGCGGAAGGCATAGACCAGGCATATGAGAATCACCGTCGTTCCGAAGAACCGGCTAATTAGGGCGCCCATGAAGGACTGGAGTCGGAGTGTTTTCTCCAGCGAGTGGACGACATGCCGCACTACGAACACAATGATCACGCCGATGAGCATGATCACCCCGGCTATGACGGCGTCAGGTACATCGGCCATTGATGCGGCGATCATACTGATCTGGTTGGGCGCGATTGTTGGCAAGCTGCTCTCACTCACAACTAAGGAACGATCCCGGCGGTCGCCAGTCGCGTTTTCTAGAGCTTAGGCCATTGTGCCGAATGGGAAGGCCCTGGTGCTGTTTTCGAATCCGAGATGTTCCGTATCGAGGCTTTGTGACAAAGTGGCGACCATGCCAGACGTCATCCGAATCGCGCAGCTCTCCGACACCCACTTCCTTGAGGAAGGCGCGACGCCAGAGGGGGGCTATGCCTACAACACTGACGATGCCTTTGACGCGGTGCTTACACACCTTGGCGACCATTCACACCTCGACATGGTTGTTGTCACCGGCGATGTCGCAGACAACGGCAGGGCGGCCGAATATCGCAAGGCGGCTGATGCGTTCTCCCGAATGCAAGTGCCCGTAAACGCGTGCCCCGGCAACCACGACTTCGACGCGGCGTTCACTGCTGGCATTGGACGCCCCGGTGTCAGTACATCACGAGTAGTCGAGATCGGATCCTGGGCGTTCCTCTTTATTGATACGAGCGCAGGGCTGATGACCGTCAACGAACATGGCCTCCACATCGACCCGCCAGGTGAAGAGCGGCTTCACAACAACGGCGTCCTTGGAGAACGCGAGGCGGCATGGGTGCACCACATGTCTGAGGCGACCACGGCCGAGCACGTGTTTATCTGGCTTCATCATCCGCCAGGTGTGCCGGTCCCGATGTGTCACGATGAGGCCTACATCGCCGAGTGGGCCAACCTTCTGCCCCGACTTCCCAAGCTCAGGGGGATGGGGGCCGGACATACGCACATCCCGACTGAGTATTCGATCGACGCTCTCCCGGTGTTCGTGTCACCGTCGTTGAAAAACAACTTCTCACTCGAACCACAGACGTGGCTTCCGCCTGGCTATCGAACGTATGAGTTTGCGGCTGATGGTTCGGTGTCGAGCGAGGTGCATCTTGTTGACGATGAGCGTTGGCCCCGCCGTCCGTTTGGGAGGGCACTAAAGTCGCTATTCATGGGAGAACTGACCTTTGAGCAGCTCGCCGAGATTACCGCTCGCAAGAGCCTTCCTGGGGCGTGAGTCGTCGCGGCGAGGTGGTTAGCCTTAGACGAAAGAGGGTTGTCGCATGACGAATCAAACAATTGATTCAATACCTGTCGCCTATACGCCGGTTGGTGGGTGGACCTTGTTTCCACCACCGTTCCTTGTTGGTTGTAGCGAGCCTCGCCCCGTCGGTTCGCCTGACATCGATGGGTTCTGGCAGACGTATGAGGTGCGTGTCGCCGGCGAGTTGGTAGCCGACCATCCCGGGCTTGGTCATGTGTCTCGTGTTGAGCAGGCCGGTGATCGCGTCGTCGTGACCGGCGGGGGCGTGGTCCACGATATGCGTTGTGATGGCACGCTCGAAAATGGCGTGCATGATGTCGCCGAATTCGACAAGGTCACCAAGATCAACGTTGTCGCTTCGTTTGAGGACGGCGTCCACGTGCTTCGGCCTCAGGGAATGGACATTGAAGTCCGACGCTGGCGCGACGGTGATGATCTGGTTTGGGAGTACATCGGCTTTACCGCCAGGATGCGCAAGCTCGCGCCTTCGGATGCCGACCCCGCCACCGTTCTGTAGCGGCCCCAATTCGACGGCAGCGACCATTCGTCTAGGGTGGCGACATGACAGTCGATAGCTATGCATTTCTACCCCGAGCATTCAGGCCGATGTACGAAACGGCACCTCAGTTCGACCATGATCCGGCGTGGACGCCATTCGACAAGCCGTTGGCTGAAGCCAAGATCGCCCTGCTTACGAGTGCAGGTATGTTCCTTTCTGGTTCACAAGAACCGTTCGACGTTGCACGCGAGCGGCTCGAACCAACATGGGGCGACCCCAGCCTTCGAGTCATTCCGAATGAGGTGACCCAGGCTCAGCTTGATGCGACCCACCTCCACATCAACACCGCTGATCTGCTTGCCGACATGAACGTTGCCCTGCCGATCGCACGCCTGAATGAGCTCGCAGAATCCGGTGTCATTGGAGCGGCGTCGTATGAGCATTATTCGGTGATGGGCTTTCAACAAGAAGGGGCCGAGGTGTGGCGCACCGAGGTTGGGCCCGAAATTGCGGCGCGTTGTCACATGGCCGACATCGATGCCTTAATCTTGGCGCCCGCCTGACCCGATTGCTGCACGAACGTGCCCGTGTTGGCACGTGTAATCGAAGCTGCCGGAATCCCCACTGTTACCGTCACGATGATGCCGGTGTTGGCCGAGAAGTATCGAACGTCTCGGATCCTTGGTGTTGAGTTCCCGTTTGGTCACTCGTTCGGCGTCGTCAAAGACGCGGGAATGCAGACCCGCACCCTGACCGCAGCGCTTGGCTTGCTCGTATCAGCCAGTCGACCCGAGACTCGCCTAGACGTCGACGAAAAGTGGCCAGGTGACGTCAAGGAGGCGTACAAGAATTGGCAACCGTCTGAGCCAAGCCCAATCGTGGCGCACAATCTTGACGCAATCCGCAGAGCCCGCCGTGACGCCGCCAACAGGGACGCCTAGCAATGGTCAAGAAGATTCCTAGTGATGACCGCCGTGCCAGCTATCGGGCCAGCGATATACCGCTCGATGCCGACGAACTCGCCGCCCATCTGAAGGGGCTCAACCACTGGGTTCTCTCCACAACCAGACGCGACGGCCGACCCCAAATGAGTCTTGTCACTGGCGGGATGACGGCCGACGGACTACTCGCTATCTCGACGTACCCACAGCGAGCCAAGGCGAAGAATGCGCGGCGTAACCCGCATGTGTCTGTCGCCGTTATGGGTTCCGCGTTCAACGACTCGTGGGTTCAGATTGATGGTGAGGCCGAGGTGCTCGACTTGCCAGAAGCGTCGGACGCGTTCGTCGAGTACTTTCGGTGCATTAGCGGCGAGCACGACGACTGGGACGAGTATCGCCAGGCCATGGCCGACCAAGGGAAATGCATGATCCTGGTTCGCCCGACTCGGTGGAGTCCACTCAGCAAAGGCGGATTTCCGTCTGAGCTTTTTGAGAATTGAATCGGGCCTCAGCCGGTGCCGAACGTGACCTCGGCTGTTGGCGCGGTGTCGCCTTTGCGTCCTGGTGCATTTGAGTATCGCCAGTACATGTTGGTGAAGGCGATCGCCTCGCTCGGCGCAAGTGGTGAGCCATACTCACGCAGATCTTCTGTTGTGTGTGCGTCCTCGACGAGGGTGGCGTCGTAGCCTCGCACTAAGGCGCCGTGCAGGGTTGAACGAATGCATGCGTCGGTCTGCGCGCCGGTCACTACAAGGCGGCCAACCTTGCGTTCGGCGAGAAGAGACTCCAAGTCCGTCTCCTCAAACGAATCGCCATACGATTTGTGGACGATTGGTTCATCGCTTCGTGGTGTCAGTTCCGCGACGTATTCCCAACCCTCGGTGCCTTTCGGCAGGCCGTCGTCTGCGTGCTGAACCCAAATGACGGGGACGTGCTCCGATCGGGCCTTGTCGACCAGCGTGTTGATATTGGCCACGACCGGTTCGACGTCATGCGCGTTGGCCACGACATCTCGCTGCACGTCGATGATGAGAAGAGCAGTATTCGGTCGATCTGCGAGCGATGTCATTGATGCCTCCAAGAGAGTTTTGTCATAATACGACGTCGTCCGTTTGCTGGATAGTCACTTGGTTCCGTTAGCCACGAGCCGCTTCGGCAAGCCGAAGCTTGGCACCCGGACTCCTGGAGCTACGATGCCGTCACGTGTGACGTTGTAAAACGCACCAGAGAGTCGTTGCATTACAGAGTCGTTGCAGGAGAATCAGATGACTATCGCAGAAACTGACGTATTCGAGTTCGACAATTCCTTCGCCCGTGACCTCGAGGGATTCTATGTCGAGTGGCAGGCTGCCGCGGCCCCCGAGCCAGCGATGGTTGCCTTCAACAAGGAGCTCGCAGCCGAACTTGGCCTCGACGCCTCATATCTTTCGTCGGCCGAAGGGGTCGGAATTCTCGCTGGGAATGCCGTGCCTGATGGGGCCGAGCCGATTGCGATGGTGTACGCCGGGCACCAATTTGGTGGCTATTCGCCTCGGCTCGGCGACGGGCGTGCGTTGCTCGTCGGAGAGTTGCTCGGCGCCGATGGTAAGCGGTTCGATTTGCATCTGAAGGGCTCCGGTCGGACTCCCTTCGCGCGCGGCGGAGACGGCAAGGCGGCCCTTGGGTCGATGTTGCGTGAGTATCTCGTCGCTGAGGCGATGCATGCCCTAGGGGTGCCAACCACTCGAGCGCTTTCGGTTGTGACAACTGGTGAGTCGATCTTTCGAGAGGGCATGGTCCCTGGCGCAATCTTGGCCAGAATCGCAGGCAGCCACCTTCGTGTCGGCACCTTCGAGTTCGCAGCTCGACTTGAAGACAAGACTGCGCTCACCCGTCTCGCCGACTATTCGATCAAGCGTCACCATCCTGCGGCGGCCTCTTCGGAACGCCCATATCTCAGCCTGCTTGAAGCGGTTATCGACGCCCAGGCTGCGTTGGTTGCGCGGTGGATGTTGCTTGGCTTCATTCATGGCGTGCTGAACACCGACAACGTCACTATTTCGGGTGAGGGTATTGACTACGGCCCGTGTGCCTTCATGGATGGGTATGACCCGAAGACCGTCTTTAGCTCGATCGACCATGCTGGTCGTTACGCGTTCGGCAACCAGCCATCAATTTCGATCTGGAACCTGGCTCGGCTGGCCGAAACGCTGCTCCCCCTGATTGACTCTGATAACGACGCGGCCATTGAGTCCGCAACCGAGTTGCTCCAGTCGTTCCCTGATCGATACCAGGGGTATTGGTTGGAAGGCATGCGGGCCAAGCTTGGACTCGCCGACCAAGCGACTGGCGATGATGAGCTCGCAGCTGGTTTCACCGACCTGCTTGAAGCGCATAGGGCTGACTACACCGGAAGTTTTCGGGCACTCGCCGACTCGCTTCGGGGCCACGACGAAACTCTGCAGCAGCTACTCCCGGACGACAAGGCCCGCGGAGCGTGGCTTGACCTGTGGCATGCGCGTCTCGATGGCGAGGGCCGGGAACGCAGTGTTGTGGCTGACGAAATGGATCAGGTCAATCCCATCTATATCCCTCGGAATCACCTTCTTGAGGCGGCTCTAACCGCCGCCACTGATGGCGATCTCGAACCGTTCAATGAGCTGTACGAGGCCGTCACTCATCCGTTCGAGAAGCGCGACGGGCTTGACCGCTACACCGAAGCCGCTCCAGACTCTTTCGGTGGCAACTACCAAACGTTCTGCGGCACCTGAGACCTTTATCCTTTACGGAGCGCCGGTGTCGCTGTACACCGGGAAGGCCCGGTCGTACCTACGCAAGCAAGGCATCAACTTTGTCGATGTCTCGCCCGGGGGCGATCGCTACCTCAAGCATGTTGTCCCGGCGGTCGGACGATGGATCATCCCCGTGCTCGAAACCCCAGACGGGCAACTGATCCAAGACGGCGCAGACATCATTCGGTACTTCGAAGAGGGTGAGGGCCAGGGGCTAGGGCAGCACCCACCAGCGTTGCCAGCCACGCCGCTGCACCGAGCGGTGAGCAATGTCTTCGAGCTCTTCGGTGGAGAGGGCTTGCTCCGGCCCGCCATGCATTATCGCTGGGGCTTTGATGAGCAGAATCTTGCGTTCCTCCAGAGTGAGTTTGAGTTACTCACACCCGAGATGCCTGCGGCCAGCAAGGACAAGATCTTTGCCCACAACAGTGGCAGGATGCGCAAGGCCGCAGTCTCCTTCGGCGTAACTCCGGAGTCGGCACCACTGATCGAAGCCAGCTTTCACGAATGGCTCGACTTGTTCAGTGCACACCTTGCTGATTCGCCGTATCTGCTTGGCAACTATCCGACACTCGGCGACTACGGGCTCATGGCCGCGATGTGGGCCCACCTGTTCCGTGACCCTGCGCCGTCCGATCTCATCAAGCGACGTGCGCCGCGAGTCGGCCGTTGGGTCGAGCGGATGAGCACAAGCGATCAGAATCAGAGCGAATATCAGCGCCCGCACGATGAGCTAGCCGAGCTGTTTCCTGACGACGGCATACCCGAGACGCTCAAGGCCATGTTGAGCTACGTCGCAGCGGAGTACGTCTCTGAGGTGACTGCGTTCGTCAACTACACGAACGAATGGTTGGCTGAGCGACCAGACATCGAAACCGGAACAAACGGCTTGGAACGGCCAGGCGATCGGGGGATCGGTGTTGTTGAGTTCGAGTGGCGCGGCATCACCTTGAACGCTGGCGTAATGCCATACCGACTATGGCTCATGCAACACATCGCTGACGACCTCGGCGTCGCGAACGACGCTGACCAAGCCCGCGTCCGGGCAATATTTGCCGAGACTGGCCTTGAGCCGTTGCTTGATCTCAAGACGATTCGGCGGGTCGAACGCGACAATCACCTTGAGGTTTGGGGCCCGCTAGCTACAGCTTGACGTAATCGAAGTCAACTGGCTTCTGATGAATGCCAGATGTTGGAGCGGCTACCCAACCAGCCATCTTGCCTGGTTCGGTGATGCCAATCTGAAGCGATTGCACGTGGTCTCGATCGGCGTCGGTAGGGAGCCACTTTCCCACCTGGGCTGCCCACTCGGCATCGCTGACGACTCTGCCGTCGGGCGATACGTGATAGTCGCGGAAGGTTCCGACCTGGCGATTGAAACCGAAGTGGGGCAATGTCAGCTCGACGTCGGCGCCTGCCTCGGCGATGGCACGATTCCACCGGTCGATGCCCTTCTGGCAATCTTCGGAATAGTCCTCTCGAAGGGTCTCGTTCAGGGCTGCGAGCTCAGTTACCTCACGCTCACCGATGCCATCGCCACTTGCCTCTGGCACATACCTCATAGACGTCTTCAGTAGATGGTCATCGTTGCGTCGCTCTTCCTGGAACCGCCCTTTGAGACCAGCCGCAAAGTAGTTGGCTGCGTTGGTTGATGTCTCGGCGCCGAAGAGGTCGAGCGAAACGGAGTAGTGGAAGTTCATGTACTTCTG
>JBBKWJ010000145.1:0-48539 GCA_037968895.1 Acidimicrobiales bacterium | reverse complement strand
TCGATCCAGGTGCGCCCCGGAGTTGCCCCGATCGGGTTTCCATCTGGATCGACGATCGTGAGCGGAGCGTTGAGCGAGGCCCTCATCCACTCGCCACCGACTCGCTTGCCGTCAATCAGCACAGTCGCTGGGCCGGAGCCAAGCAGAATAAGTTCGGGGACGACGCCTCCAGCCGAGTCGACCATTCCAGTATCGACTTTGCGAACCCAAACCACGATCACGCTTGCGGCCGATACTTGCGCGCCACTCGTCGTCATATGCTTCTTGCCATTTTGGCTCCGCAACCATGCGGAACCGTCCCAGTCCCACTTCGCGTCGGTCGAGCCGAAGTCGATGGACAGTGAGGTTGACGGGGTGCCGACGACAGGGACTGCTGGATCCCGGTAATGCAGGAAAGCGGCGGGATTGGCATCGTTCGATCGAAACGAGGCAGTGTCGGTGAAGAGGTTAGAGGGAGCCCGGCGGCCTGATTGGCGCCAATAACTCCCGTTACGCGCAGCGCTGCGGTTCTCGACCGCGTCGAGGCGCCTGAGCAACTGGTCGGTGAGCGTGTTTGCGCCCGAGTACACGAATGCTGGTCGACCGAGCGCAGGAAGAAAGTTGAGATCAGTTGTTCGTCCTGATCGAACTGGTCCGACAACCGCGTTTCGGCTGTGGAAGATGGCAGCGAATCGAGTGATGCCCCACTCGACCTCTTCTTCGATGACGATGTCGGCATCGTTCAATCCCGAGTGAGGTGCGGCTCGGCTTGCGTTGTCGACTTTCACCATGACCGGTTGGGGGTGTATTGGGGTTCCTGCCACGCCAAGCAGCGGTAGCTGGCCGGGGATGGTTTCGGGAATGAAGGGGGGAATCGGGGCAACCACATCATCAGGATTGAGGGTGCCGAGATATCCCGCATAGACAGCCATCGGCGCGCCTAGGGCGTCTGGCTGTGCCGATTGAACTGGCGGTGCGGTGGCTGGCACGGCGGTGTCGTTGACCGGCGGCGGTTCGGTTGTTGGGGCCACCGTCGTCGACGCGGCAGGCGAGGATGTAGGCGGAGTCGAAGCGGCGAAAAGCATGTCATCGCCTGGCTGCTCGACAACGGCCACGACCGGAGCACTCAGGTTGCCGACCGACCCGCTGCAGGCCGATGAAAGGCAGAGCACCGCACCCATAAGGGACGCGGAAGCTCGAAACTGCATGCTGCTTGTATCGGCAGAATCGCCGGTTTCTGTACTCACGGGCTGTGCGAAAAGCGAGGTGTCTGCGGGGCTAGCCAGTCCGTTCGATTGTGAGCGACTCGAATACGACGGCAACGCCGCCTTCGGTGACAAGCTGCCATTCGAGCACCGACGTGGCTCGGTCGGTGGCGGGGACTGTCACGTTGGCGATCAGGGTCACGAGATCGCCGTTGGTTCCGGTTGCCCTTCCCGATGCGAGAAGAGTTGCGTCGGGAAGCGTGTCGATGCTGACATCCCAGGCACCGATGTCGGTTTCACTCGGTTCAGACGAGCTATAGGTGGCCGTGATCTGATACTCGCCCGGCGACACGTGCGCGTACGGCCCGAAGACCAGGAAGTCGCGTCGTTGATCGGAAGTGGCAACCGCGAGCTGGCACTCAGCGTCTGGGGAGGCGAGACGGCTTGACATGATGCAGCCGTCGAAGTCGATCCGATCGCCGACTGTCTCGAAAACGGGAATACGAAGGCCACCTTCGCCCCAATCAGACACCGTCCATTGATCGCAGACGGTGCGGTGCAGAGGTTGCCCGTTCAGGTGGTCGAGAAGAGGCAATGAAAATTGCCACCCGGCATGTACCTCCGAGGTGACCGCAAAGTCGTAGCTGTCGGCGAATCCGTCCAGTGAGGCATTTGTGTAGTCGGGATACAGCAGGAAGTTGTATGGGGTGAGCTGCAACGCCCCGTTTGAGAACACTTCGACCTGGCGAGCATCCCAATAGTTGGCGATGCCATGGTCTGACCCGGTTGCGTCGAGGGCGCGGGTGATGCAGTCTGACGCGACCGGCGAGCGTTCGAAGTCGATGTCACGGGCGAACAACGCGAAGACGGGCACAACGCCGATGATGGGAAGCAGGCCCAAAGCGATGATCGCGAGTTTCGGTTTTCCGGTTGGCGAGCCAAGCGTTACTGCCGGAAGCAGCGCGATCGGGAGCACCAACAACGCCAAGCTGTGTCGGGGCCCTGGCGGAACGCCGATCATCAGAACCTGAGCGATCGCAGAGGCTACGACGGCGACAACGAGGAAGGCTGCCAAGAACGTGCCTGTCTCGGTGTTTAGACGCTGACCGCCGAGACTCTGCCCCTTGCGGAATTGCCAGGCGACGACGGCCACAGCAAGGGCAACGAGCGGGATAACGGTCGGGCTGTTCTCAAGCACGCGCGTCACGTTTTCCCAAAGCTGGCGAAGGCCTTGCATCGGGTCGTCGAACCCGAATGAGATGTCGTATTCGGACCGGGTCGTGAATATAAGGCCACTGATGGGAAGCACCGCAACACTGAGCACGACGTGCACGGCTAGCCACTCGACGAGTTGGCGCTTTGCCAGCTGCTTCCTTACGTACAGCACGCCAAGCGCAACCGCGGCAGGCACGAGAAACCACACGATGAAGATGCGGTCGGAGAGCACCGCCGCGGCCGAGGCCAGGCCACTCCACCAGACAAGCCGTCGCGATGGCGTCCGCAGCCAATCAAGCGTGAACGCCATTGCCCATACGACAAGAATTGCTGTGCCGAAGTGGTTGTAGGCCGCGGCGAGGTACACGAGGGGATGGCTGCCGCTGGCCGCGTAGAGCGCAAAGATCGACAAGCCGACGAGGGCAATGACACTGGCATCCGTGGTGTCGAATACTTGAGCCAGACGGCGAAGCGCGAAATACAAGAACACGGCCTGTAGAAACGCAAACACCGCAACCGCAAGCGGTGCAGACGGAGTGAGCAGCAATGCCAAGCCATACATCGGCCAGTCAGGAATGAGATAGCTGGCGTATGGGACAGCCCATCGATCGACCGAACCTCCGTTGGCCAGATCGAGCATGAGCTCGGGGAGAAGCAGGTGATCCGCATTGACGATGTAGTGGTAGTGGATCCGACCAGCGAGGTAGGCGAATGAGGGGAGGGACGCAACGGTGACGGCCATCAGGAAAACGATGAACCGGGCGGCGCTCGATCGTGGCGGCGGGGCTGGCGTCAACATTGCTTCGAGTCAGCCGATGCGGGTAACTGTCATCTGCTCAAAGCTGACGGCAACCGAGCCGAGCGTGACTAGTCGCCATTGGAGCACGGAAGTCGATTCGACAGACTGGGGCACGACAATTGTTGTAGTGAGTGTCGTTACGACATCTTTTGTGCCATTGATGGTTCCCGTGTCGAGAATGGTGGTCTCGTCTGGCGAGTCGGTCGTGACATCCCACTCGCCAACAACCAGTGTTTGGGGTTCGGCTGAGGAGTAGCTCACGGCTATTTCGAACTCGCCTGGTTCGACATGGACGTATGGCCCGTACACCAGGTATTCACGGCTTGACTCAGTCTCGTCGACCGCAAGCGAGCACTGCTCGTCTGACTCGGCCAAATGGCTCGACAGGTTGCAGCCATCAAAGGCAAGGCTGGCGCCAGCCGCTTGCAGGACTACGAGTCGAAGCCCATCCGGTCCCCAGTCAGAGACGGTCCAACGCTCGCATTGGACGCGTGAGAGCGGCGGCCCTGACGCTGCGTCGAGCGCTTCTAGCGAAATGTTCCAGCCTGGGTAAATCTCGGAAGTCACCGCAAAGTCGTATGTATCGCCGAACGCGGCCAAACCGGCATTGATGTGTGACTCGAAGAGGAGGGGACCGTATGGAGCGACATCGAGGTCGCCATTCGAGAAGACCTCCACTGTTCGTGCATCCCAGTACGACGCGATGCCGTGGTTTGATCCGGTCTCGGATAATGCTGCCTCGATACAGGTCGATGGAACCGGTGACTGGTCAAGATCGATATTGGGGATGTACGAGACAAACAGGCCAAGGGTCGCGACAACGGGAGCGACGGATATTGCCAGTGCTGGGCTCCCGGTCCGTTGGCTCCAATCCCAACCTGCGAGAGCAATAGTTGGGGCGAGCACGAGAGGAAGGACGAGGATCGGGAGGCTGTATCGGGGTCCCGGAGCGACGTCGCCGCTCATCATTATCTGCGCCGTCGCCGTTGTCGCGGCCGCAACGCCGAAGTAGAGGGCAAGGAATCCGCCAAGGGTCGGGTCGAGGCTGCGACCTGCGAGCGACGACCGTCGCCAGAGTCGCCAGCCGATGAGCAGTACACAGGCGGCGATTACTGGAATCAGAGTGATGCTGAAATCTGAGACGTACGTCAATGTGTCAACGAATCTTCGCAGTCCTCCTCTCAAGTCGGAGAAACCAAGCGTGAGGTCGTATTCCGAACGGTTCGTGAAGACCAGGCCACCGACAGGAAGGACCAACACGCTGGCGATGACATGGGGAATGATCCAGCGAGCGGCAGCGCGGACGTCGATGCGCCGACGCAGGGTGAAGACGCCGATTCCAATCGCTGCTGGGATGAGGAACCAGAGCACGAAGAGGCGATCGGAGAGCACTGCGGCCGCTGATGCGACCACGCTCAGCCAAACCAGCCTCTCTTCTTGCGTCACGATCCAGTCAAGGGTGAACGCAAGTGCGAAGATCAGAAGGATGACGGTTCCGAAATGGGTGTAGGCAGTGGCGAGGTAAACCAGGGGAACCGCATCAAGGCACGCATAGATCGTGATGATCGAGAGACCGATCAGCGAGAGGAAGTTCTTGCGCTCGGGATCGAACACTTGAGCAAGTCGTCTCAGCGCAGCGAAAAGCAATAGAGATTGCATGAACGCAAAAAGGGCGACGGCCAAGGTCGCCGAGGGTGTCACGAGCAACGCGACTGAATACAGCGGCCAATCCGGAATGAGATAGGAGGCGTACGGAACCACCCACTGGTCGACCGAACCCCCGCTGGCGAGGTCGCTGAGAAGTTCGGGAAGTAGCAGGTAGTCGGAGTTGACCACAAAGTGATCGGCTAGTCGCCCTGCGAGAAACGCTAGAGGTGGCACCGTCGAGACAAGTAAGCCGAGAAATAAGGCGATTCGCTCGAGCCCTCGCCACCCCTCAGTCTCGTTCGTGTGGTGGGTAGCCATGGTCCTCATCGAGTGCACTCGTCGAAAGCTGCGTGCGTATCGCAGGCAGCCTAACGGAGGTGACTAGAAACACCCGTTGGTTTGTCCAGGCCACCGCGATAGGGTGCGTTGGTTCGGCATGTGGAGACTGTTTCGGTCTCGCTGCTCTACAACCGAAGTCCTGGTAGGCCATCACCCGATGGAACCGCTTGGCACAATCCGATATCGCTCCGCTCAGCTTGCTGGCGGAGCGTTCGCGTGAACGGCCCTCAACCCGGGGGCCCGCTGACGGGAAGTTGCAACATGGCACAAGGCCACAATGTAAAGAAAGCGCTAGTCGGCGAAAAGGTCGGCATGACGCAGGTATGGGACGAAGACAACACGGTCATCCCGGTGACCGTTATTAAGGTCACCCCCTGCCGAGTCGTGCAAGTCAAGACCTCAGAGAGCCATGGCTATGCCGCCATCCAGGTCACCATCGGTGACAAAGATCCTCAAAAGCTGAATCGGCCTGAAGCCGGACACTTCGCTACCGCGGGTGTCACACCAGGCACGAAGCTCGTCGAACTCCGTCTTGAAGACGTCTCTGGCTACGAAGTAGGCTCGGAACTCACCGCTGACCTCTTCGACGCCGGTGAAGTTGTCGACGCCATCGGCACCAGCAAGGGGAAAGGTTTCGCCGGCGTAATGAAGCGGCATAACTTTAAGGGCGGTCGTGCAAGTCACGGTGCCCACCTCGTGCACCGTATGCCTGGCTCTATCGGTCAGTGCGCAACCCCATCTCGTGTCTTCAAGGGCAAGAAGATGGCCGGTCACATGGGCGGCGAGCAAGTCACCACCCAGAACCTCAAGATCGTCAGCACCGATGTAGAGAACAACATCGTGCTAATCAAGGGCGCCGTTCCTGGCGCCAAGGGCGGCACCATCATTATCCGCAACGCAGTGAAGGCGAGGTCGTAATGGGATCCGTCGCAATTATGAACATCGCAGGCAAATCCGCAGGATCTGCCGATCTGGCTGATGCGATCTTTGGTATCGAACCAAACGTTGGTGTCATGCACCAGGTCGTCAACGCTCAGCTCGCCGCACGCCGTGCGGGTACGCACAAGACCAAAACCCGCTCCGAAGTTCGCGGCGGTGGCGCAAAGCCATGGAAGCAGAAGGGAACTGGTCGGGCCCGTCAAGGCACGACTCGGGCCCCTCAGTGGATTGGCGGCGGTGTAGCTCACGGACCACAACCCCGCGACTACTCCGAGCGCACCAATAAGAAGATGAAGCGCCTTGCGCTCCACTCTGCGCTCTCCGATCGGGCGTCAGACAACAAGATCGTCGTCGTCGACTCTTGGAGCTTTGACGCTCCAAGCACCAAGGGTGCGGCCGCAGCGCTTGCCGCTCTAGGCGTCGAGGGCAAATCACTCGTCGTGCTCGATCGAAGCGACGAGATGGCTTGGAAGAGCTTCCGCAACCTCACGGGTGTGCACCTTCTTCCTTCCGATCAGCTCAACACGTTCGATGTGTTGGTGTCCGACTACGTCGTCTTCACCAGTGCAACACTTCCTGGTCAGGAGGCCTAGTCGTGAAAGACCCACACGACATCATCATTCGCCCGGTGGTCTCTGAGAAGACATACCAGCAGGTTGAAGCAACGAACACTTACACCTTCGAGGTTGCGACAAGCGCCACGAAGCCCGAGATTCGCGACGCAGTCGAAGCAATTTTCGCCGACGTCAAGGTCTCCCGGGTCAACACTCTTCGCCGTAAGGGCAAGCGAGTGCGGAACCGACGTAACAATCGATGGAGCAAGCGCTCCGATACCAAGCGAGCGATCATCACCCTCTCCGAGGGCGAGATCGAGCTCTTCACGGCTTAAGGGAGCGGTCAATGGGTATTCGTAAACGCAAACCAACTAGTCCTGGCCGCCGGTTCCAGACCAGCTCAGATTTCTCCGAGCTGACCACCGACCGTCCAGAAAAGTCGCTGCTCGTAAAGCAGCACAAGACTGGCGGCCGTAACAGCTACGGCCGCAAGACCTCACGACATCGTGGTGGCGGCCATAAGCGCCGCTATCGGGTTATCGACTTCAAGCGCAACAAGAATGGCATTCCCGCCACCGTTGCCTCGATCGAATACGACCCAAACCGCAACAGCCGCATCGCGTTGCTGCACTACCACGACGGTGAGAAGCGCTACATCCTGGCGCCTCGCGACCTCAAGGTCGGCACCATCGTTGAGTCCGGTTCAGGCGCAGACATCAAGCCTGGCAACGCACTTCCAATGCGCTACATCCCTGTCGGCACCACGGTCCACGCCGTTGAGCTCAAGGCAGGCGCCGGCGCCAAAATGGCTCGTTCCGCTGGAACTAGCGTGCAACTCGTCGCTAAGGAGGGCGCCCACGCAACACTGCGTCTTCCCAGCACCGAGATGCGCCGAGTACCCATCGACTGTGTCGCCACCATCGGCGAAGTCGGCAATGCCGAGTTCGAGCTGATCAAGGTTGGTAAGGCAGGCCGCAACCGCTGGAAGGGCAAGCGCCCTCAAAGCCGCGGTGTCGTAATGAACCCAGTCGATCACCCACATGGTGGCGGCGAGGGACGTACTTCGGGTGGACGCCACCCGGTATCACCTTGGGGCAAGCCTGAGGGCCGTACCCGCACCAAGGGTAAGAAATCTGACGATTCCATCATCCGCCGCAGGCGGACCCGTGGCGGTCGGAGGTAATTATGCCGCGCAGTCTCAAAAAAGGTCCATTCGTCGACGACCATCTCCTCAAGAAGGTAGATGCTCTCAACGAGTCCAACGAGAAGCGAGTGATCAAGACCTGGTCACGACGCTCCACGATTATCCCCGACATGGTCGGTCACACGATTGCGGTCCACGATGGCCGCAAGCACGTGCCGGTCTACATCACCGAATCGATGGTCGGCCACAAGCTGGGCGAGTTCTCACCAACCCGCACCTTCCGCTTCCACGCCGGTCAAGAGAAGTCAGGTAGACGATGACGGGAATGAAAACCAACGAGCGTCCAGGCACCAAGGCCCAGCTCCGCGCCGTTCGATTCTCAGCCTCGAAGGCTCGAGTCGTGCTCAACCTCATCCGTGGCAAGCATGTTGTCGAAGCCAGCCAGATTCTCGCATTCAGCGAGCGTGGCGCTGCTTTCGACATCGCGAAGGTCCTGCAGTCTGCAGTCGCCAACGCGGTGAACAACGACGATCTGCCTGCTGACGAGCTCTTTGTCTCCGCGTGTTTCGCTGATGAAGGCCCAACGATGAAGCGCTTCCGCCCCCGGGCGAGAGGACGTGCTGGCGCAATTCACAAGCAGACGTGCCACATCACTGTCGTGGTAAGCCGTCTCGAAGACGACAAGCTTGAGGTCCTTCGGGCCAAGGGTGAGAAGTCAGGCACCAAGAGCGCAAGCGCCGACCGATCTGCACGGGTTGCCAAGAGCCGTAAGGACGAGCCCGCAGACGTTGCTGACGAGGTTGAAGAAGAAGCAGTGGAGGCTGACGAGGTCGTCGAGACCGAAGTAGTCGAAGCCGCTTCCGAAGCAACGTCAACCACTGTCGACTCCGATGCGGACGGCGAAGTCAACGCTACTGACGAGTCGCCATACGGCGATGGCAGCCACGCTGCAACCGAAGACGGTGAAGCCCCTGACGGGTTCACCATTAAGGGCAACGCCGGTTCGATGCTGTACCACACGCAAGAGAGCCCCTTCTACGGCCGCACCAAGGCCGAGGTCTGGTTCACGACCGAAGAGGCAGCCGAAGCGGCTGGCTTCTCGAAGCCTGCGTCGCAAGTTAAAGACACCAAAGTTGACGATGGAGAGGACGCCTGATGGGCCAGAAAATTCACCCGTATGGCTTCCGCCTCGGGATCACGACCGACTGGAAATCTCGCTGGATCGCTGACGGTGCTGAGTACCGCCAGTTCCTGCACGAGGATTCAGACATTCGTACCTTCCTTATGACCCAACTGCCAAACGCTGCGATATCTCGTATCGAGGTTGAGCGCACCGGTGACAAGCTCCAGATCGACGTGCACACCGCACGCCCTGGCATCGTCATCGGCCGTAAGGGTTCTGAAGCTGACCGTTTGCGTCAGGGTCTAACCAAGCTGACCGGCAACGCCAAGGTCAAGCTCAACATCATCGAAATCAAGCAGCCTGAACTCGACGCCGCGTTGATCGCACAGGGTGTCGCCGACCAGCTCGTTGGTCGTATGGCATTCCGCCGTGCAATGAAGCGCGCCGTTCAGAACGCCATGAAGTCCGGCGCCAAGGGAATCAAGATCCAGTCGTCTGGCCGTCTCGGCGGCGCAGAGATGAGCCGTACCGAGTGGTACCGCGAGGGTCAAGTTCCCCTGCACACCCTCCGGGCCGACATCGACTACGGCCTCCGCGAGGCTCACACCACTGCAGGCCGTATCGGCGTGAAGGTGTGGATCTACAAGGGCGACATTCTTCCCTACAAGGCGTCGAACGACAAGGCAGCCAAAGAAGCAGCCCTCGCTGCTGGCGAAGCCGCCCTTGCCGGCGCACCTCAGAAAGTTGTGTCGTCAGCGGCTCGCCGCCGTGGACAGGCACCTCGTCCCGAGGCAGCACCCGCAGCCGATCCGGCGCTTGAGCAGTTGCTCGAGGCCGAAGAAGCCATTGAGGCAGCCCCCGCTGAGGTAACCCCAGCTGCGGCAGCCCCAGCCGAAGCTGCTCCAGTTGAGGCAGCGCCTGTTGCCGACGACACCACAGCGCCGAGCGCACAGGATGGTGAGTAGCTCATGTTGATGCCTAAAAAGGTCAAACACCGTAAGCAGCACCGAGGCCGCACCCGTGGCCGAGCCAAGGGGGCAACCACTGTCTCCTATGGTGAGTATGGGATCCAGGTTCTCGAACCAGGGTGGCTCACCGCACGCCAGATTGAAGCGGCTCGTGTCGCCATGACCCGTCACATCAAGCGTGGTGGCAAGGTCTGGATCAACGTGTTCCCCGACAAATCCGTAACCGCGAAGCCAGCCGAAACCCGTATGGGTTCGGGCAAGGGCAACGTTGAGGCGTGGGTTGCCGTCGTCCGTCCAGGACGCGTAATCTTCGAGCTCTCCTACCCCGACCCCGTCATTGCGCACGCCGCGATGAACCGGGCAATTCAGAAGTTGCCAATCAAGGCTCGCGTCATCACCAGAGAGGACGGATTCGATGGCTGATACCGCCAAAACCGAACTGTCTGTCGACCAACTGGTCGAGAAGCGTGCCGAAGGCAAGCGTGAACTGTTCAACCTGAGATTCCAGCTCGCAACTGGCGCACTCGAGAACAACTCACGTATCAAGCAGGTAAAGCGCGACGTAGCCCGGGTTTCAACCGAGCTTCGCGCACGAGAACTCGCAGCCGCCAAGGCTGCAAGTGTTGGAGAGGCGTAATGACTGAGGAAACCACGACCCCGGTAGTCCGGGCGAGTCGGAAGGTCCGGGAAGGTCTCGTCCGGTCGCAGAAGATGGATAAGACAGTGATTGTTGAAGTCACTCGTCGTTCACGCCATCCTCAGTACAACAAGACCGTACAGACGTCTACCCGGTACTTCGTACACGACGAAGAGAACACCCTGAATGAGGGCGACCGCGTTCGTATCGTCGAATGCCGTCCGCTCTCAAAGAAGAAGCGCTGGCGCCTCCTGGAAGTCCTGGAGCGTGCAAGATGATTCAGCAAGAATCCCGTCTCCGCGTTGCCGACAACTCCGGCGCCAAAGAGGTCCTTTGCATCAAGGTGCTTGGTGGCTCGCGCCGCCGTTATGCGGGCATCGGCGACGTCTTCGTCGCAACGGTCAAAGACGCCATTCCTGGTGCCGCAGTCAAGAAGGGTGACGTCGTCAAGTGCGTCGTCGTCCGCACCAAGAAGGAACGCCGCCGTCCCGATGGCAGCTACATACGCTTCGACGAGAACGCCGCCGTGTTGATCAATGATCAGCGCCAGCCCCGCGGGACCCGAATCTTCGGCCCCGTCGGTCGCGAACTTCGTGACAAGCAATTCATGCGTATTGTCTCCCTCGCTCCGGAGGTGCTGTAACTATGAAGCTCCGTAGAGGTGACCAAGTGATCGTTCTCGCCGGCAAAGACCGCGGCAAAGAGGGCATGATCACCACGGCAATCCCGGCGACTGGCAAAGTCATCGTCGAGGGTTGCAATGTGGCCAAGCGCCACACCAAGCCCCGCTCGGCCGAAGATCCAGGCGGAATCATCGACAAAGAGATGCCAATGGACGCATCAAACGTCGCTGTGCTCAGCCCCAAGGACGGCAAGGCAACTCGTGTTGGCTACAAGGTCAAAGACGATGGAACCAAGGTCCGAATCTGTAAGCGCAGTGGCGAAGAGATCCCCGAGGTGACACTGTGAGCGCAACAACAGCGAGCACCCAATCCGTGCCACGGTTCAAAGAGCTCTATAAATCTGAGATCCGTACCCAGCTCAAAGAAACGCTCGAGCTTCCCAACATCATGCAGGTGCCAACGATCGAGAAGATCGTCATCAACATGGGAATTGGCGACGCTCTGCAGCAGTCGAAGCTCATCGACTCAGCGGCCGCTGACCTCGCCCTCATTGCTGGCCAAAAGCCAATCGTGACCAAGGCAAAGAAGTCAGTCGCTAGCTTCAAACTTCGTGAAGGCAATGCAATCGGCGTGAAGGTCACCCTTCGCGGCGACAAGATGTGGGAGTTCTTCGACCGCCTCGTAACGCTTGCTATTCCTCGCATTCGTGACTTTCGAGGTCTTAATCCTCGTTCGTTCGACGGACGCGGCAACTACACCTTTGGTCTCACCGAGCAGCTGATGTTCCCTGAGATCGACTATGACACCGTCGACGTCCAGCGAGGCATGGACATCACGATCGTCACGACCGCCACAAACAATACTGAAGGCAAAGCTTTGCTTGAAGCCTTCAGCTTCCCGTTCCGACGTGAGGGGCAGGCCCAGTAATGGCAAAGACAGCGCTCAAACAGAAGCAAATGAAAAAGCCAAAGTTCAAGGTGCGCGGTTATACCCGCTGCCAGAAGTGCGGCCGTCCGAAAGCGGTCTACCGCCGTTTCGGTCTTTGCCGAATCTGTTTCCGAAATATGGCCCACGCCGGCGAAATTCCCGGTGTCACCAAGGCCAGTTGGTAGGGGGTTAAGCACTTATGATGACAGATCCCATAGCGGACATGCTCACTCGCATCCGCAACGCCAATATCGCCATGCACGACGAAGTTTCGATGCCGGCATCAAAGCTCAAAGAAGCACTCGCAACAGTGCTCTACAAAGAGGGCTACATCTCTGAGTTCTCCTCAGCAGATAACTCCGCTGGTCCAGGACGCACCTTGACCATCGCCATGAAGTATTCACCAGAACGTGAGCGCGTGATCACTGGTATCAAGCGCGTGTCGAAGCCCGGGCTCCGGGTCTACACCAAGTCCGACGAGATCCCCCGGGTTCTTGGCGGCCTCGGCGTTGCCGTTCTTTCAACTAGCCAAGGTCTTGTGACCGATCGTGTGGCCCGCAAGGCCAAGGTCGGTGGCGAAATCCTTTGCTACGTCTGGTAGGAGGCACCGAATGTCACGTATTGGAAACGCAACAATCGAGATCCCAAAGGGTGTAGAGGTTTCGGTCTCCGGACCAACCGTCACCGTGAAGGGTCCAAAGGGTGAACTCACCCACGAGTGCCCAGAGCTCATCTCGGCCGCCGTCGACGAAGGCGCAGTATCTGTGTCTCGCGCCGACGACACTCGTGCCGCCCGTGCCTTGCACGGTCTGACTCGTAGCCTCATTAACAACATGGTCATCGGCGTCAGCGTCGGGTTCCGCAAGGACCTCGAAATCGTTGGTGTTGGTTACAGGGCTGCGCTCAAGGGCAATGACGCTCTCGAAATGGCCCTCGGCTTCAGCCACTCGGTCAATGTCCAGGCGCCCCCTGGCGTCACCTTCGAGGTGTCAGAGCCAACCAAGATTGGCGTCATCGGCATCGACAAGGCTGTTGTTGGCCAGACCGCAGCCGTTATCCGCAGCTACCGCAAGCCAGAGCCTTACAAGGGCAAGGGCGTTCGCTACGCCGGCGAGCGCGTCGTTCGCAAGGCCGGAAAGGCCGGTAAGTAGTTATGAGTGGAAAGACCAACACCAAGCACGCAGCGCGTTCGCGCCGGCAGTTCCGAGTTCGCAAGAAGGTCATCGGCACTGCCGAACGTCCTCGCTTGGCCGTATTTCGGTCAAATCGCCACATCAGCGTTCAGGTCATTGACGACAGCCAGGGACACACCCTTGCTGCCGCCTCGACCTACGAATCAGCAGTTGATGGCACCACAAGCAACGTCCAGGCTGCCCAGAAGGTTGGCCAACTTGTTGGCGAACGGGCCAAGGCTGCAGGCGTGACCACGGTCGTATTCGACCGGGGCGGAAACAAGTACCACGGACGGGTTGCTGCTCTCGCTGATGCAGCCCGCGAAGCCGGCCTCGAGTTCTAGGAGTAGGCGAATGGCTAACAACGATCGCAATGACCGCGGTGATGGTCGTGAATCACGAGTAATCACCATTAACCGGGTAGCCAAGGTAGTGAAAGGTGGACGTAGGTTCGCATTCACAGCCCTTGTGGTGCTCGGCGACGGCAACGGCAGGGTTGGACTCGGTTACGGAAAGGCCAAGGAGGTGCCCCTTGCAATTCAGAAGGGCACCGAAGAGGCTCGTAAGCTGATGTTCAGCGTTCCAATGGCTGGCGGCACCATCACCCACCCGATTATCGGTGAACAGGGTGCCGGTCGCGTGCTGCTCAAACCAGCCGCTCCCGGTACCGGTGTTATTGCCGGTGGCGCCGCTCGCGCCATTCTGGAAGAAGCGGGAATCCACGACGTGCTGTGCAAGTCGCTTGGGTCCGCAAACCAGATCAACGTCGCTCGCGCCACCATCAATGCGCTTCAGTCGCTCAAGCGACCAGATGACATTGCACGGTTGCGCGGACTCGACGCTTCAGAGTTCACCCCTAAGGGTTTGCTCGATGCATACAAAGAGACGCAGCGCGAGCTCACTCATTCTGCAAAGACGGAGGCCAACGACTGATGGCGTCTGAACTGAAAGTTACCCAAGTGAGGTCAAGCATCGGCTGCAAGCCGAAGCAGCGTGGCACCCTCCGTGCCCTCGGACTCCGTGGAATTGGCAAGGTCAACACTTTGCCAGACCGCCCCGAGATCCGTGGCATGATCGCCCGTGTTCCTCACCTCGTAAATGTTGAGGAGGTCTGAGCATGAAGATTCATGATCTCAAGCCAGATGAAGGTTCACGTAAGCGACGCAAGCGTGTTGGTCGCGGTATCGGTGGCAAGGGCGGCAAGACCGCCGGCCGCGGTTCCAAGGGCCAGCTTGCCCGGAGCAAGGTACGCGTAGGCTTCGAAGGTGGCCAGCTTCCGTTGGCCCAGCGTTTGCCAAAGATGCGAGGCTTTACCAACCCTTTCCGGGTTGAGTACCAGGCCATCAATCTCGACTCCATCGAGGAGTCGGGTCTCGACGAGATCACGCCCGAGGCCTTGTTCGAAGCCGGTTTGCTTCACAAGGGTGCCTTGGTCAAGGTCCTCGGACGAGGCGAGCTCAAGCGCAAAGTAACCGTGAAGGCTCACGCGTTCTCGGCTTCCGCCGAAGCAGCGATCACCGCTGCGGGCGGCACCATCGAAAAGGTTGACTTGCCATTCAGCGTGCGCCCAGCCGCACAGGGCAACCAGCACACAAACCGCTAGGAATAGCGCCCGGCTCCGCTTCAACGCGGCGCCGGGCGACTATCGTTTTGCTACCCGCCTGCTAGAGGACAATTGTGTTCGCAACTATCAGAAATGTCATGCGCACGACAGACTTGCGCAACAAGATTTTGTTCACTCTCTCGATGATCGCGGTCTATCGAGTCGGTGTGCAGATTCCTTCGCCGGGCGTCAGCCTCGAAGGGGTCGAGACCCTGTCAGAGCAGGCGACAACCGCAAACGGCATCTTCGGCTATCTCCAGCTGATGTCAGGCGGCGGCATCAGTCGACTGTCGATCTTTGCGCTCGGCATCATGCCGTACATCACGGCATCGATCATCATCCAGATCCTCACCGTCGCCATTCCTAAACTCGAGGAGTGGCAGGCCCAAGGGGCAGTCGGTCAGCGAAAGATCTCTCAGTGGACGCGCTACGTGTCGATGGTGCTTGCGGTTATTCAGAGCACCGGCTTCGTGTATCTGATCCACAACAACCCCCAAAGTCTTATCGGTACCAACATCGAGTTGTTCCCTAACGGCAGCGCGGGACGCATCTTGCTTGCCGTTACGTGTATGACCGTCGGAACCGGCATCGTCATGTGGCTCGGCGAACTAATCACGCAAAAGGGAATTGGCAACGGCATGTCGTTGCTGATCATGGCGTCAGTTGTGAGTGCGCTGCCTGGTCTGCTGCAAACGATCTGGACGCAGAAGGGCCCAGTCGGGCTCATCATCTCGCTTATTCTGTTCGTTGTCCTGACTGCTGGCATCGTCTACGTCGAGCAAGGCCAACGACGTATCCCAGTGACGTTTAATAAACGTGTTGTCGGCCGCCGCCAGTACGGGGGCAACAACAGCTACATCCCGCTGAAGGTCAACCAGGCTGGCGTGATCCCGGTCATCTTCGCCTCCTCGTTGCTGCAGTTGCCGTCGCTCGTTGCGAACGTGCTGCCACCCGAGGGTTGGGGCGCCAGCGTCCGGACCTTCATGGACAACAATCTTTACGCCGCCGATCGTCTCGGCTACATCGTGCTCTTCGGTCTGCTCATCGTCGGGTTTGCCTACTTCTACAACGCAATCGGTTTCGACCCTCCTCGGCGGGCCGACGAGCTTCGCAAGAGCGGCGGCTACATCCAAGGAATCCGGCCAGGGCCCCAAACAGAGGTCTACCTCACCAAGGTGCTCAACCGAATCACACTGCCTGGCGCATTGTTCCTCGCCTTCGTTGCGCTTATCCCGTCAGCTATTCTCGCCCGCAGCATCGGTGCAGGTGGTAACGGCATCAATGTCGGCTTCTCTGGTGTGTCGATTCTCATTGCCGTTGGTGTCGCGTTGGAGACCATGAAGCAGATCGACAGCCAGCTGATGTCTCGCAACTACGACGGGTTCCTTCAATAACATCTCGTACCCCATCCGATTGTGGTGGTGGCGGTCGCATCGGGGTGCAGCGTTCTTGTTGTACTCGGCTGGACATTCACGGCCCGATCTGAGACGGTAGACCCTCTTCGATTAGTCCGTACAATTCCCCTGGCTTCGTGCCGTGGAGGTAATCATGTCCAATCCGACCCGCCTCGTTATCTTTGGCCGCCAAGGCGCTGGTAAAGGTACGCAGTGCGTTCGTCTCGTTGAGAACTTCGGCGTTGCCCACATCAGCACTGGTGACATGTTGCGTGGCGCTGTTGCTGCGGGCACCGCTCTTGGCTTGAAGGCCAAGGCCGTCATGGATGCCGGAGATCTCGTCAGCGACGACATCATTAATGGCATCGTGGCCGAACGCCTGAGTGAGGACGACATTGCTGAGCAAGGGTTCGTGCTCGACGGTTACCCCCGAACAACCGCCCAGGCCGAATTCTTGCTTGAGGCGCTCGGCGATAACGGTCTTCACGCCGTAATCGACCTCGATGTGCCGCTCGCCGAAGTCACCGCCCGAATGAAGGCCCGTGGCCGCGATGACGACACCGATGAAGGCATCGCTCGTCGTCTTGAGCTCTATGAACAGGAAACCAGGCCAGTCCTCGATTGGTTTGACGCCCGCAACCTACTGGTGACTGTCGATGGTTTTGCTGACGAGGCCACGGTCACCGAACGTCTGCTGGCCGCTATTGGCAACGTCGTTTCGGCTAAAGGCTCAGTCGGGGAGTAAGTGGCCACGCGGATTCGCCTTCGCTGATCTACCAACAACAGGCGATTGCCATGGGTCGCCAGAATCGTGTGCTATAAGGCCGTCGGAGAGGTTGGTGCCGATGCGTGTTGCCTCTAGCATGGTGTGTCGGCCATGTGTGCGCGTTAGTTCTGCTCTCGTGGCCAAGTAGTCAAGTTGTTGAGGAGTAAGGTCCTGCCAAAGTCTAAGGAAGACGCGATTGTGCTCGAGGGCACCATTCTTGAGTCACTCCCGAACGCCATGTTCCGGGTTGAACTTGAGAACGGCCACAAAGTTCTCGGCCACATCTCCGGCAAAATGCGCCGGCACTATATCCGCATCCTCCCTGGTGATCGTGTGCAGGTGGAACTCACCCCTTACGACCTCACTCGAGGACGCATCACCTACCGCTATAAGTAGGCGTTCACCGTTCACGTCACACCTGTCCGACGACATTCCCGTCAAACGACAATCCCGTCTTAACGAACCTGCAACTTCACTGAAGCTCGTTCACCACTAGTAGTTCTAGGAACACCCATGAAGGTTCGACCTAGCGTCAAACAAATGTGCGAAAAGTGCCGTGTCATCCGCCGTCGTGGCCGTGTCATGGTCATTTGCGAGAACCCCCGGCACAAGCAGAGGCAAGGCTGATATGGCTCGTATTGCTGGCGTAGACATCCCGCGTGATAAGCGCCTTGTCATTGCGCTTACCTACATATTTGGCGTGGGCGACACCCGTGCCCTTCAGATCGCTGAAGGCGCCGGTGTTGATCCAAACACTCGCGTCAAGGATCTGACCGACGCTGAGGTTATGGGTATCCGTAGCTTCATCGACGGCAACCTGAAGACCGAGGGCGACCTTCGTCGTGAGGTTTCACAAGACATCAAGCGCAAGATGGAGATCGGTTGCCATCAGGGCATCCGTCACCGTAAAGGCCTGCCTGTGCACGGCCAGCGCACCCAAACTAATGCTCGCACCCGCAAGGGTCCAAAGCGCACTGTCGCTGGCAAGAAGAAGGTCAAGAAGTAATGGCGAAGCCGAAGCCGGGTGGTCGCAAGCCGCGCCGTAAAGAACGTAAAAACGTCAGCTATGGAGTCGCTCACATCAAGTCGAGCTTCAACAACACCATCGTTGCCATCACCGACCAAGAGGGCAACGTCTTGTCCTGGGCCTCATCTGGCAACGTCGGATTCAAGGGTTCACGTAAGTCGACACCGTTCGCAGCCCAGATGGCAGCTGAAGCTGCTGCCCGGCGTGCGATGGAACACGGTGTCCGCAAAGTCGACGTGCAGGTGAAGGGTCCGGGCTCCGGGCGCGAAACCGCAATTCGCTCAATTCAAAATGCAGGCATCGAAGTGACCGGCATCAAAGACGTCACGCCCGTTCCCCATAACGGTTGCCGTCAACCAAAGCGCCGGAGGGTCTGATCCATGTCACGCTACACAGGGCCTCGCGCTCGCATTAGTCGCCGTCTCGGCGCAAACATCTTCGGCACCAAGGGTGAAGAGATCGCTCTCGAAAAGCGTCCATACCCTCCCGGCATGCACGGCCGCACGCGGCGCCGTGGCAACAACAACACCGAGTACCTCTTCCAGCTTCAAGAGAAGCAGAAGGCCCGTTTCTCTTACGGTCTCAACGAGCGTCAGTTCCGGAAGATCTACGATGAAGCGAACCGCCGCGACGGTGTAACCGGTGAGAACATGCTTCGTTTGCTCGAGCTTCGTCTCGACAACGTGGTCTACCGGGGTGGCCTTGCCGCCACCCGCTCGCAGGCTCGCCAGTTCGTAAGCCACGGCCACATGCTGGTCAACGGCAAGCGCGTCAACATCCCGTCGTACCGAGTACGCCCCGGCGATGTTGTTGAGCTGAAAGAAAAGACCCGCGAGAACGCCGTGGTGCAGTGGAACACTGATGTGCTCGATCGCACCCCGCCGGCATGGATCGAAAAGGGCGAACACGCCCACTCAGTCAAGGTTCACAACGAACCTCTTCGTGAGCAGATCGACGTGCCGTTGCGTGAGCAGCTCATCGTCGAGTTGTACAGCAAGTAACCGTCTCCAATACGAACGCTCGGAAGGAACACCAATGCTGGTGATTCAACGCCCCTCAGTGGAGCAGCTCGATGATGGCGAGTCCAATACTGGTCAGTTCGCCATTGGCCCCCTAGAACCCGGCTTCGGCCACACGCTTGGTAACTCCCTGCGACGCACCCTGTTGTCGTCGATCCCGGGTGCTGCCATTACAACCGTGCGATTTGACGATGCTCTCCACGAGTTCGACACGCTCAGCGGTGTTCTCGAAGATGTCACCGACATCATCTTGAACCTCAAAGACATCGTGTTGACCTCAGAGACCGATGAACCAGTCACGCTGCGTCTCGACGCTCGTGGCCCTGGTGTCGTCACTGCGTCAGACATCTCGTGCCCAGCTGAGGTAGAGATCCTTACCCCAGACATCGAGCTCGCAACGCTCGACGAGAAGGGGCGTCTCGCGATTGACCTCACCGTCGAACGCGGCCGCGGGTGGCTGACCTCAGCCCGCAACGCTGGTTCAAACACCATCGGCGTTATCCCCATCGATGCGATCTTCTCGCCAGTTCGTCGGGTATCGGTCTCGGTTGAGCCAACCCGGGTCGAAATGTCGACCGCCTTTGATCGGGCCATTCTCGAGATCCAGACCGACGGTTCAACTTCGCCTCGTGACGCGCTTGCTTCGGCTGGTGCCACATTGCGCTCGTTGATCCAGCTCGTGGAAGAGATGAGCGACGAGCCTGAAGGCCTCACCCTCGGTGAAGCCCCGGCGGCAGCGTCTGGTTCACCCGACCTCGACCTCCCAATCGAAGACCTCGACCTTTCTGAGCGGCCTCGTAACTGCCTCAAGCGGGCGCAGGTCAACGCAATCGGTGAACTCCTCACCAAAACCGAAGACGACCTTCTCGCCATCACAAACTTTGGTCAGAAGTCGCTCGATGAAGTAATCGCCAAGTTGGATGAACGCGGCCTTTCGCTGCGCGGTGGAAGAAGCTAATCATGCCAGGACGTCCTCGTAAGGCCCGCCGCTTCGGTGGCTCGGCCCAACATCAAAAGCTAATGATGGCTAACCTCGTCGCATCGCTTGTCGCTGCTGAGGGCATCACGACAACCGAAGCGAAGGCGAAGGCCCTGCGGCCAGTCGCCGAGAAGCTCATCACCAAGGCCCGTAAGGGTGGCCTCCACAACTATCGCCAGGTGCTTTCGTACCTCGGTGATGTCGAGATGACGACCCGACTTTTCGAAGTTGTCGGGCCTCGTTATGAATCTCGCCCAGGCGGCTACACCCGGATCCTCAAGCTCGGACCACGCCAGGGCGACAACGCTCCTATGGCACGGATCGAGCTGGTCTAGCCGGACGGCGTGTATACGCCTTCATTATTCGAAGAAGCGAGCGGGCCTTCGGGTCCGCTCGTTTGCGTTCAACTGGTCATCGCCTATGACGGCTCAGGGTTCCGGGGCCTCGCTCCGAATCCTGGCGTGCGCACGGTTATCGGTGAGCTCGTCGAGGTCCTCACTCCGCTCTTCGGATTCGTGCCAGACATCACGATGTCAGGGCGAACTGATGCGGGCGTGCATGCGTGGGGCCAAATGCTGTCGTTCGACGCACCAGCGAACGTCGATGTCGGCCGAGTCCAACGCACCATCACCACACGACTCGGGCCCGAGATTGTTGCCCGGTCGTGTCGCATCGGCCCCGCTAATTTCAGTGCGAGATTCGATGCGACTGGCCGAAGCTACCGATATCTCGTCTACAACAATCCTGTTCCAAGCCCGTTTGTGGCTAACACGGCGTGGTGGGTTCCGCAGCCGTTAAATCTTGGGTCGATGCGGCTCGCGTGCGACCCGATCCTTGGCGAACACGACTTCTCTTCCTTCTGCCGGCGCCCAAAGACGAAGCCGGGAGAGCCCGAACACAGCCTTGGTCGCCGGGTGACGAGCGCGCGGTGGAGCCAAGTCGACGACTCAACCTTGCTCTTTGAAATCGCAGGATCAGCATTTTGCCACCAGATGGTGCGCAGCCTGGTTGGGTTCCACGTCGCGGTCGGCCGCGGCAAACGCTCAGCAGGGGAGTTGCGAGCCGTCATGGCCGCACGAGATCGCAATGCAGCAGAGTCTCCTGCGCCTCCACATGGCCTCACGTTGTGGTCAGTTACCTACCCAGACGACAAGATCGAGTAAATCCTCTTTCGTGAATGTTGGATGTGATATGAGTCGGCGTTGGCGCGCGTTGTCTGCGGCCGTATGCTTGCCAGTCGGCTTTGTGTGCCCTTCTGCCCTTAGCCATCCGCCCTTAGATACTCCGCACAACCAGAGCAGGAATGCTGTGAAGACGTACTCACCAAAAGAATCCGAGATTGACCGCCAGTGGTTCGTCGTCGACGCCGACGGCATGACCCTCGGCCGCATGGCAACCGAGGTTGCCAGAGTCCTACGTGGCAAGCACAAGCCGACGTTCGCTCCTCACATGGACATGGGCGACCATGTCATTGTGATCAACGCGGCCAAGATCAATCTGTCAGCCGGCAAGGCCGATAAGAAGCTGATCCACACTCACTCGGGCTACCCGGGTGGCCTAACCACACGCACCTACCAGGCATCGCTTGACCGCAAGCCAGCCGACACCGTGCGTAACTCGATCATCGGCATGCTGCCTCACAACCGTCTCGGTGCCCAGGTCGCAACCAAGCTCAAGGTCTACGCAGGCGCTGAGCATCCCCATGCCGCCCAGATGCCACAGCCCCTGGACATTCCAGGCGCCCGCCGCGAAAGTGCGAAATAAATGACCGCAACGATTCAAACCACTGGCCGTCGCAAGCAGGCTGTCGCTCGGGTTCGGGTTCGCCCCGGTACGGGCAAGATCATGGCCAATGGTCGTGAGTTCGACAACTATTTCCCTTCAGCCGTGCACCGCACGCTCATCACCGAGCCACTGCGTGTCGCCGCCGCCGAAGAGTCATACGACATCGACGTCACCCTCCACGGTGGCGGCCTGTCAGGCCAGGCTGGTGCGTTCCGCCTTGGAATCGCTCGTGCGCTGATCACGATGGACGGCGATATTCGTCCGCCGCTGAAGGCCGCTGGCCTTCTCACCCGTGACCCTCGCAAGAAGGAATCCAAGAAGTACGGCCTCAAGAAGGCCCGTAAGGCTCCTCAGTACTCGAAGCGTTAAGCCACCCGCTACGCCCGTCGATGGAGGGTCTATGACCTATCCCAGTTTTGGAACCGACGGTGTCCGCGGTGTCGCAAATGCTGAGCTAACTCCAGAACTTGCACTCGCCCTTGGGCGTGCTGCCGCAGAGATTCTCGGCTCGACCACTCTGGTGGTTGGCCGAGATTCTCGGCGTTCTGGGCCAATGTTGGAAGCAGCGCTCGTGGCTGGCATCGCCGCCGCCGGGGTCGATGCCGAACTCCTCGGAGTGGTGCCAACCCCTGCTGTTGCCTGGGTCGCCAAAACCGAAGTCAAGGCCGGGGCCATGATCTCGGCCTCGCACAATCCTTTCGCTGACAATGGCATCAAGCTGTTCGCAGAGGGCGGTCGTAAGCTCAGCGACGACGTTGAGGCCAAGATTCAAGCTCGCTTCCATGAGCTGCTCGATGTCGGCGCCGGTGAAGGGCCAATCGGCGCCGCAGTAGGCGATGTTCGAGCATCAGATGCAGCGAAGAACTGGTCCGGTGATGTCGTAGCTTCAGCTGGCGATATCCGCTTTGAAGGCCTATCGATCGTGCTCGACTGTGCCAACGGCGCAGCTTCTGACTATGCGGCCGAAGTGTTTGCCCATCTCGGGGCGACCGTAACCGTCATGGCGGCAAGCCCCGATGGCATCAACATCAACGAAGCCGTCGGATCTACGCACCCCCAATCAATGTGCGACACCGTCGTGGCGAAAGGCGCCGACCTCGGCCTGGCCTTTGACGGCGACGCTGATCGACTGATCGCGTGCGACAGTAACGGATCCCTGGTCGATGGCGATCACATCCTGGCCATCCTTGCCAAAGACTGGTCGCGAAGGGGCATTCTGGCTCACAACACCGTTGTAGTGACCGTGATGTCAAACCTTGGTTTCCGCCTTGCGATGGACGAGCTCGGAATCTCCGTCATCGAAACAAACGTCGGCGATCGTTACGTTCTCGAAGCACTCGACGCTGGTCAGTTGTCACTGGGTGGCGAACAATCTGGCCACGTCATCTGCCACGACATTGCGTCAACGGGCGACGGTGTGCTTGCGGGCGTGCAGCTTGTGTGTGCCGTCTTGCGCAGCGGGCAGTCGCTTGCCGACCTCAGCGGTGCGGCAATGACCACTGTTCCTCAGGTGCTTCGCAATGTCAGGCTGCCACGGCGAGACCCAGGGCTCTTGGACCGTCTGGGTAGCTTGATTGAGAGCACCGAGGCCGAGATGGGAGCTGAGGGCCGTATCCTCGTGAGGGCCTCTGGCACCGAGCCACTGCTCCGTGTGATGGTTGAACACCTCGACGCGACCACAGCAGACGAGGTATGTGCAAAGCTCGTCAATGCTGCCGAGCGAGCAGTACGTACAGAATAGATATTGCGGCGCACGACGATTGTCCTTAGGGACTACCCGAATGTGCCGATAGTTCTAAGGACCACCGACGCGTAGGAGCTTGCTGATCCATGTGTGGCATTATTGGAATTGTTCGTCGTAGGACCACCCGTGCGGTCCCGACTGCCGCAGAGATCTTGGGGCCCCTCGACCAAGTTGGCTCATCATTGCCCCAACCGACGGCCACCGACCTCGCGGCCGTGCTCTCGAGTGGAGCAGGCAAGCTTGCCGCCGTTGATGTCTTGCTACAAGGCGAAGCTGGTCTTCGAGCCTTCGCCACGATCCCTGGGCTCGCCGACTCCATCAAAGAGCGCCTTGCGCCAATGAGCGCAGCAGTTGCCGCCGTCGAGGCATACCTCGACTCTGACGCCGATGAGCTCGACAATCTTGAGGCTGTGAATGCAGCCATGGTTCTGGCCAAGGATGCGTTGTGGGCGATCGAACGAGATCGAGTTCGCACCGCCGCCGAAGTGCTAACTCTCGCAGGCGAGAATCCTTCCGGAGCGGCGTTAGCCGGCTTTTTGAGTGTGCAGCAAGCGCTCAGCAACCTCGATCGGCTTGAGGTTCGTGGCCGCGACTCCGCTGGTATTCACCTGCTAGTTCGTGGCCACAATCTCGATCTCGAAAGTGGTGCGGTGAAAGCCGTGTTGGACGAACGGACCGTTGACGGACTCTTCCAGAGTCGCTCAGTCCGTGTTGCTGATGGACATCTGAGTTTCGTCTACAAGGCCGCGGCCGAAATCGGCGAACTTGGTGACAACACAGCGCACATGCGAGCCGAGATCATGGCTGATGAGCTGCTGCACCAGGCGCTGCGCGCAGAAACTGCCGAGGTGACCGTGCTCGGTCACACTCGCTGGGCCTCAGTCGGCATCATCAGCGAGCCAAACGCACACCCTGTCAACTCCGATGAGGTCGGCACCGTCGTTGGCCCATACGTGACCGCAACGCTTAATGGCGATGTAGACAACTTTGCCGACCTGATCGTCGCCGACCGTCTTGAGATCGCAGGCGAGATCACGACCGACGCCAAAGTGATTCCTTCGATGACCAGCCGGGCAATCGCTGAGGGCCACGACCTCGACGAAGCCGTACGACGCACTGTCGCTCAGTTCGAAGGCTCAGTCGCTATCGGTCTCAGCTCTGCTTCGGCGCCAGCCGATCTCCATCTGGCACTCCGCGGTAGTGGTCAAGGCGTGTTCGTGGGCTTGTCCGAAGATTGCTTCGTCGTTGCCAGTGAGCCATACGGCGTTGTTGAGGACGCAGCCTCCTACCTCCGTATGGACGGCGAGTCTGCTGCGAATCCCGACAACGTTGCGGTAAGCCAAGGACAGATCGTTCGCCTTTCAGGGGCCCTCGCTGGCGATCCTGCTGGCGTAACCCGCCTTTCATACGATGGCACCGAACTTCCTATTGAGGCCAACGAATGGAAAGCCCCTTCGGTCACTACTCGAGACATCGATCGTGGCGACTCACCGCACTTCTTGCTCAAAGAGATCAGCGAGTCCCCTAACTCGTTCCGAAAGACCCTGCGGGGCCGCCTGCACGAAGAAAACGGTCGTCTTGAGGTCAGGCTTCCGGCCGAAACGCTGTCGGAAAGCATTCGCAAGCGGATTGAGAGCGGAGCGTTCCAAAAGATCGAAGTGATCGGACAGGGCACCGCAGCCGTTGCTGGTCAGGCAGTCGCCGCTGCGTTCGAATGGGCCTTGGGCGAGAGTAAGACGACTGTTCGAGCGATCACCGCTACCGAGCTCTCTGGTTTCAACCTTCGCGACGACATGTCCGACACGCTGATCGTGGCGATTAGTCAGTCGGGAACAACAACAGACACAAATCGCACTATCGACCTCGCCCGATCGCGAGGCGCTGTCGTTCTCGCAATCGTCAACCGTCGTGGCAGCGACCTTGTGGACAAATCTGACGGTGTTCTGTTCACCTCTGATGGTCGCGACGTCGAAATGTCTGTGGCATCAACGAAGGCGTTCTATGCCCAGATCGCTGCTGGATTCCTTCTTGCCACTGGCGTAGCGGGGCTCATGCCAGACGTCGTCTCATCGGACGCCGAAATACAGGCGCTGTTGCGGTCACTGCGCAACTTGCCAGAAGCGATGACAGCCACAATTGCCAAACGTCCAGAAATTGCGGCCGCGGCATCTCGTCATGCACCCAGCCGCCGCTATTGGGCGATGGTTGGCAACGGGGCCAATCTGGTGGCGGCCCGCGAAATCCGAATCAAACTGTCCGAGCTTTGCTACAAGTCGATTGCCTGTGATGTCACCGAAGACAAGAAGCACATCGACCTTTCTTCCGAGCCTCTGATCCTCGTATGTGCCGCTGGCCTCACCGGCTCCAACGCCGATGACGTCGCCAAAGAGGTCGCGATTTTCCGGGCCCACAAGGCAGCACCAATCGTCATTGCAACCGAAGGTGAGAACCGGTTCAACGCCGCCCTCGATGTGATCGGGGTCCCCGACGTCCACCCTCAACTCGCCTTTGTTCTTTCGACTGTTGTCGGTCATCTCTTTGGATACGAAGCCGCACTCGCCATTGATGCGTCGGCCAACCATCTTCGCCTCGCTCGGGGCGCGATCGAGCACTACGTCGGCGCCTCCGGCGACGAATGGTTCACCGCCTTTGGCGATGAGCTCGCTCCGCACGCTGAACGATTCTTCGACACGCTTCGAACCGGTGCATACAACGGCCACCTTGAGGCATCTACGGCCACCCGCCTTGCGGCGCTACTTCGTTTTTCCTGTGGCTGGGTCCCGTTTGACGCCTACCAGATTGAGTTTGGCAAAGTCGGCACTCCCGGTGTGATCGTTGAAGACCTAGCGAGCGCGCTCACCAGCGCCATTGAAGAGCTCACACGCCCAATTGATGCCATCAAGCACCAGGCGAAGACGGTTACGGTTGGCATCTCTAGGGCCGATGAGAGCCTCCTGCAGGCAGAACTCATCCAGTCGATTCTCGGCATTGGTTGCCCACGCGATCGTATGAGCTACAAGACGCTCCGGACACTGTCTGCACTTAGCCCGGCAATCGACGAGATCGTCGGCTACACCCGTTACGGGCTCGACGGTTCGCCCCAGGAAGACGGTCAGTTGCACATTGTCGATCGTGGTGGTCTTGCTACGCATCTCACGTCGCGAGTCGAACGTGACCCTCGGCTGCGAGGCACGAAGCGCCGCGTCGCGGTTGAGAAAACTCCTTTGGTCAGCGTTGGTTCTGACGGACGGATCGTGCTCATTGTCCCTGAGGTCAAAGACGGCGAGGCCACTGGGCTAACGCTCTGCCACCTCAAACTCGTCGAGGGCCTCAGCGTGTCGGCGACCCGGTCGCTCCTCCAGGGCTATCGCAATCGCTACGCACAGCTCGTCGACGTTGTTACCGAGAGCGAGCCGGTGTTCCGCGAAGACCTTCTGGCCGACATCCCAACGGTCGACCTGCTGACCGCTCCGATCTCTGATGTTGCTGCCCGCTGGGCTCAGTAACCCTGGCACACTGGCGCCGTGGACCTCTACCGCGCTTCTCTGACTGACATCGATTCCGCCTTTGCCGTGTCGTCGCGGCTGCTTCCCGATCTCCCGTTCGACGCTGTTCTCGCGCGTGCTGATGCTGGCGAACTGCTCGAGTGTGTGCCCCGGCTCACCAGCCTGGTCGTTCACCATGAGTTGGGCGACACTTCGCCGACTGAGATTTTCGATCGTTTCGCAACCGTGTGGGATGCGTTCACTGATAACCAGCGAACCGCCATGTTCGAGCTACTTACGCTGTGGTGGCAGGCTTCGTTGGCCCTGTATCCGTCAGACCCAAACCCGTCGCTTGTGCTCGCCTGTCTCGCCCGACTGCCAATGCCGCTCTCGCACTGGCTCGACTACTGGCTGCGTGATCTTGACGAGGCACAAGCTGCTCACATTGCCGATCTCGTTATGACCGACCTCGACCGAACGGAGTGGACATCCATTCCTGATCGGCGGGGACAGGTCGTTGGATGGTTGAAGAGCGAGCCCGTAACCATTGGCATGACCTTCGTCGCCGGAACACACTTCGAGAAGGGCCAACTCGGGAAGATTCTCGATCGCCTGATCGGCCCGAGCCGATGAAACCGGTGGTGACACCAGCTCAGATGAGGGAGATCGATGCCGAGGCCGACGTGTCGGTCGATGTCCTCATCGCTCGCGCTGGTTGGGCCGTTGCCGACGAGGCCAGGAGACTTCTGGGTGGAACGTATGGGAAACGGGTCGCAGTGTTAGTTGGCGGTGGCAACAACGGAGCCGACGGCCGAGCGGCCGCATCCCTGCTCGAAGATTGGGGTGTGAGGTGCGCAGTTTTTGACGCTGCTTCTCTGCCGCCACGAATCAGTGGCTTCGACCTTGTCATTGATTCGTGCTTTGGCACCGGCTTCCGAGGAACCTTTGATGCTCCCGACGTCGGCGATATTCCGGTGCTGGCGGTTGACATTCCTTCCGGAATTGACGGGCTCACGGGCAGAGCATCAGGCGCCCTGCTCGCAGCCAGACTCACTGTCTCACTTGGTGCAGCCAAGCCAGGCAATCTCTTAGGTGACGGCGCCGTCTATGGCGGCCGACTCGTAGTTCGAGACATCGGGCTTGAACTGCCAGCCGACGGCATCATGATGGCCGAAGCCATTGATCTTCGACGCTGGCCTCGGCGTGCCCTTGACCACCACAAGTGGAAGTCGGCGATGTGGGTCATCGGCGGCCATGCCAGCGGGAGCGGAGCACCAACGCTGGCCGCACGCGCCGGAGCCCGAAGCGGTGCCAGTTATGTACTCTTCTCGGTGCCTGGCGACGCCGCCGCTTGTGGCCCGATCGAATCGGTCACGGTCGCAGCCGATGCGGCAATCGATGATCGGATCCGCGCCCTCGTCGTTGGTCCCGGATTGCCGGTCAGCGACGAGGCGGCCGGTCTCGTACGGCGACTCTTGGCCGACTGCGGCTCCCGCGGCATTGTGCTTGATGCTGGTGCGATTAGCGCAGTTGCCGGTGACCCGCATTCAGTGAGGGCCTCGCTGGCTTCGGTGGTCCTCACCCCTCACGACGGTGAATTTCAACAGTTGACCGGTAATAAACCAGCGGACGACCGGCTTGCGGCGGCGGCGGATCTGGCCGCTGAGTACGATGCGGTCGTGCTGCTCAAAGGGCCAGCAACGATCGTGGCCGCCCCCGATGGGAGAACCGTGGTGAGCGTCGCTGGCGATGAGCGCTTGGCCACTGCGGGAAGCGGCGACGTTCTGGCTGGCGTTATTGGCAGCGGAATGGCCCAAGGACTCCCGGCGTTCGAAGCGGCATGGCTTGCGACCGAGCTTGTCGGCCGTTCACTTGCCTTTGGCCCTGCCGCTGGTGTTATTGCCAGCGATCTGCCCACGTTGGTCACGCAGTGCCTGTCGTCAGTATCCGACGAGAAGAATGAGGTGCGACGATGAGCGAACCACGAGCGTGGGCCACCATCGACCTCGCCGCGATCATGCACAACACTCGGCTCCTCGACCAAGTCGCGGGTGACGCCGAACTCTGTGCTGTGGTGAAAGCCAATGGCTACGGCCATGGCGCCGCGGTGGTCGCGCGGGCCGCCGTTGCTGCGGGGGCAACCCGGCTTGCAGTCGCCCAGGTGCAAGAAGCGGCCGTACTCAGATCGGCCGGTATTGACACGCCGATCCTGGTTCTTGGCGAGCCAACCCTTCACGAGTTTGACGACGCCGCCAGACTGAACCTGGATGTCACCGCGTATAGCCCTCGCGCTATTGGAGCGGCTCGCAACGCTGGCGTTCCCGTGCACATCAACGTCGATACCGGAATGCACCGGTCCGGTTGCTCGGTTGACGATGCGGTTGAGCTTGTCCGACAGGCCGAACCAGCGTCGATGTGGACCCACCTCGCAGTGGCCGATGAGCCAGACAACCCGTATACCGCGTCACAGCTCGACCGTTTCGAAGCCGTCATCAACGAACTGGAACGAGTCGGCATGCGACCGCCACTTTTGCATGCGGCAAATACGGCAGGCACGCTGCTCCACCCCCGGGCTCGACACGACATGGTCCGGTGTGGGATTGGCCTCTACGGTCTTGCGCCGAGCAGTGCGCAAATTGGGCTCTTCGATCTGCGCCCCGCGCTCCGACTTGAAACGACCGTGTCGTTTGTGAAACGGCTGAAGGCGGGCGATCGAGTGAGTTACGGCCTTCGCCGAGCAGTCGAGCGCGACACGACCGTTGCCACCTTGCCGATCGGCTACGCCGATGGAGTGAGACGATCGCTCTGGAAAGAAGGAACCGTCCTTATTGGCGGCAAGCATCGGCAGATTCTTGGTGTCGTTACGATGGACCAAATAGCTGTCGACTGCGGCAACGATGCAGTCTCGGCTGGCGATGAAGCTGTGCTCATTGGCTCACAGGGCGAAGCGACAGTGTCGGCTGATGATTGGGCGCGTTGGCTCAACACGATCAACTACGAGATTGTGTGTGGGGTTACTGAACGTGTCGGACGTCGGGCCGCAGCCACCCAGTGAACGTACTCGTCATCGAACCGTGGATGGCAGGCTCACACCGAGCCTGGGCTGAGGGGTTCGTGCGAGCCTCCGCTCACGACGTTCGTCTTGTCTCGCTTCCCGGTCAGCGATGGCGATGGCGGCTGCGAGGTGGGGCGGTCGAGTTGGTCGAACCGATCGAACGATGTGTGGGCGATGGTTGGCGACCCGACGTATTGCTAGTGAGCGGCATGGTAGATGTGGCCGTTCTGCTCGGCCTGATGCGAGGTCGTCTCGCGGGGTGTGCCGTCGCCGTGTATCAACATGAGAGTCAGATGCTTTACCCCACACCAACCGGGGCCGTTGATGTTGATGCCGTCATGCACAACATCAACTCATGGCTTGTCGCCGACGTAGTGCTCTTCAATTCTGAGTTCCACCGACAGGCGGTGAGGGCCGCCCTCCGCGAGTTCGCGCCGTCCCTGTCATCGCCAGAGCTTTCCGAGCGGCTCGCCGATCTCAGCCTGCGATTCGAGGTGCTCCCGGTTGGCGTCGACCTTGAATGGGTTGCTCGGAGGAATCGTGACTCGGAGTATCTGGCACGGCCGCCGCAGATTCTGTGGCCGCACCGATGGGATGCTGACAAACGACCAGACGTTTTTTTGCGAGCACTGCAGAGGTTGACGGCGAGCGGTCTTGAGTTTTCAGTAGTGCTGGCTGGTGAGCCTGGCGGCGCGATGGACGTCCGTGACGACATCGTCTCACTCTGTGGCGAGTCGGTCATCGCAGTCGGGCCGTTTAGCGTCGATGACTACCGGGCCCTCATCATGACGAGCGACCTGGTGGTGAGTTGCGCTGACCATGAGTTTTTCGGCATCGCGGTTGTCGAAGCTCTCGCTGGCGGGTGTTTCGGAGTGCTTCCTGACCGTTTGAGTTATCCCGAGATCGTTGGCACTATCGGGGTCGAGATGTTGTATGACTCCGATCGATTCGGATCGGCGCTCGAACGTGCCATCAGAGATCGAGTCTGGGCGTCATCACACCAATCGGCAGTGTCGACCGATCTCCTCCAACGGCTTGACTGGACCACGCTTGGGCCGGTCTACGACCAGCGCCTGCAGGACCTTGCGCCGATTGCTGGCTAGGGTCGGGCAATGGAGATTCTCGGTGGGGACGTACTGATTGGGCACTGGAGCGATCACGACGCGCTCACCGGCTGCACGGTGGTGTTGTTTCCCGAGGTCAATACCGCTTCCGGCGAAGTTCGCGGTGGCGCACCTGCGACACGTGAGTTCGCACTGCTTGATCCAACGAAGACTGTCTCTTCGATCGATGCGGTAGTGCTCACTGGCGGCTCGGCCTTTGGACTTGCGGCCTGTGATGGCGTGATGAAGTGGCTCGAGGCGAATGAACGCGGCTTTGAGACGAAGTTCGGCCGTGTTCCGATAGTCATCGGACTTGGGCTCTTCGACCTAGGGGTCGGCGACTCGTCGGTTCGACCTGGTCCAGTTGAAGGACAGTTGGCCTGCGATGCGGCGACCCCCAATCCCGAGCACGGGCCGGTTGGTGCAGGGACGGGCTGCACGATCGCGAAGTGGGGAGGGGAGCCGACTGCGTCTGGCCTTGGCATCGCGACCGTCCACGCCGATGGCTATTGGGTGACCGCCGTGATCGCAGTCAATGCTTACGGCTTCCTGTCCGGCGAAGTCGACGGAGACCCCGGGGCTCCTCAGCAGCTGGAGGTCGATGACAGGGCCAACACCACAATCGGCGTCGTCTTCACCAACGCTGCACTCGACAAGGTTGGGTGCCGGCTTCTCGCCGAAAGCGCTCATGGTGGACTCTCTCGATCCCTGTATCCGGCTCACACCGCGGCCGACGGCGATGCCATCGTCGCCGTCAGCGTTGGTGCCGCTGAGGCCCATCCATTTCATGTCCGATTACTTGCCCAGCTTGCGGTTGAGCAAGCGGTTGGCATAAGTACACGTACCTGATACGTGTACTAATTGCTGCGCCGGCGCCGGCGCCGGCTCAGTAGGTGATCGCGACGTTGGCGCCGCAGAGCACGATGCCAATGTTGGTGGCGCCGTCGAGATTGATTCGTCCACTTCGTAGCGCGGCGAGCGGCACTGCGGCGGCCGGCTCAACGATGACTCTGAACTCATCCCACAACAGTTGCTGTGCCGCCTTTGTCTCTGCGTCTGTCACGAGGGCCGATTCGGCAGTCTGGAGCGCCAGCCAGGGGTTTGAGCCCAGCCTCGTTGCGCCGAGCGCGTCGGCCGCGACCCCTGACACCTCGACATCAACCGGTGCGCCGGCCTCGAGTGCCGCGGCGAACGCATTTGTCGTGTTCGTTTCGCAGACGACGAGCCGAGCGGAATCGCCAATCCACGTCGCCATTCCGCCCGCAAGTCCGCCTCCGCCGCAAGCAACGAGCACGACATCAAGTTCGGGAGCCTGCTGCTCGAACTCGAGGGCAACGGTGCCAGCGCCGCTCATCACGATCGGGTCGTTGTAGGCATGGATGGCGAGCGCGCCTGACTCGGCAGCAAACGCCTCAGCAGCGGTGAGTGTCTCTCCATAGACTGCGCCCACTTGGTGGACCTCGGCCCCGTAGCCGTGGAGTCGGTCTACCTTGGCCGGTGACGAGATAGTTGGCACGAAAATGGTGGCTCGATACCCGGCTTCTCTCGCTGCCCAAGCAACCGCGGCGCCGTGGTTTCCTCCGGATGCGGCAATGACGCCGGCGGCCGGCACATCCGCGGTAGCCACGAAGTTGGCCGCACCGCGCCCCTTAAATGTGCCGCTCGCCTGGAGGAACTCAAGCTTGAAGGTCACCTGAGAATCGACGCCTAAGGAACGGCCTGGCATTGTGAGCACGGGCGTGCGACGGACAAGGCCAGCGATCGTCGACGCAGCCCGTTCGATCGTTGTTCGAGAGAGCAGTGTGGCGTCGCTCCCGTCCGGTGTAGTCGGCGTTGTCATTCGGTCCAGAGTAGACGAACGTCTCATCAGCACCGCCTTTGGGGCGTGGCCGTTAGCCTTCCTGGGGTGTCTGTGCATGTTCATTCCACCTCGCCCGACCAGACCAGGGCATTGGCTACTGCCATGAGCAGCGTTTTGCGTGACGGAGACCTCGTCGTGCTCGCGGGCGACCTCGGTGCGGGTAAGACCTGCTTCGCCCAAGGGGTGGCGATCGGGCTCGGCATCGAAGAGCGTGTCACCAGCCCCACGTTCACACTCCACAATCGCTACGAGGGCTCGCTGGTGCTTAATCACCTCGATGTCTATCGCCTCGACCAGTTGGAGGAGACGCTCGATCTCGACCTTCCCGAGTTATTGGAGACCGGCGTGACCGTCATCGAGTGGGGCGAGCAGATCGACCCCGTGCTCCCGTCCGATCATCTCGTTGTGCGCCTGCTTCTTGGCGATGGCGACGACGATCGTCTGATTGAGTTTGAGGCGAGTGGACCCGAGTGGGCCGACCGTCTACAAGGGCTCGCAGCTTCGATCGAGCCGGGGACCGCCACATGAGTTCCCGAGTTCTCGCGATTACCTCGTCAACCGCTGTAGTCGGCGTTGCTGTCGCCGATGGCGGCACTGTTGTGGGCTTCGAAGAGATCACAACCGACCGACGACATGCGGAGGAGCTCGCTCCAATGGTGCAGCGGGTCCTCGCGGCCGCGGGCCTGTCGTTACACGATCTCGACACCCTGGCGGTCGACGTTGGCCCCGGTCGGTTCACTGGCCTGCGGGTCGGCCTCGCGACGGTCCGTTCACTCGCCTTTGCGTTGGACCTACCCGTCGTAGGCGTGACCTCGCTTGAGATACTCGCGGCTGGCCAAACAGCACGCCCCTTAACCGCAGTGATCGACGCCCGCCGAGCCGAAGTGTTCCAGCAGACGTTCATGGTCGACGGTTCCGCCTCCGACGCAATTGTCGGGCCAGCAGAAGACCTCGCAGCGTTCGTCGACGTCGACCACGTTGTGGTTGGTGATGGCGGCGATCGTTATCACGAACTCTATGGGGCACGTCTGGTCGCCGACCAGGCCCCGTCGGCCTCCGTTCTGGCGCGGTTGGCGACCGAGCGAGAAGCTAAGCCCGGTCGAACGATCGAGCCTATGTACCTACGCGAACCTGACGTGCAAATCAACATCAAGACGAGACACAACACATGAGCCTGACCTATTCCGAGATGACGGTCGAGCACCTCGACCAGGTTGCTGCGATTGAGGCCAAGTCCAACCCAGACCCGTGGAGCCGTTCCCTGCTTGAGGCGGAGTTCAGCGTGCCGGTCCATTCCCGATTTTGGCTGGTTGCACTTGATGGTGATCAACCGGTGGCATTCGGTGGACTCATGTTCGTCGGTGATGACGCCCATCTGATGAACATTGCCGTCGACCCCTCGGCTCGACGCCAGGGAATTGCCGCCGAGCTATGTGATCGACTGGTCGTCGGAGCGGTGTGTCGTGGGGCCACAAATCTCACGCTTGAGGTGAGGGCGAGCAACGTTGAGGCCATCGCCCTCTACGAACGGCTGGGCATGCATAGCGCTGGCGTCAGGCCCGGCTACTACCAAGACGGTGAAGACGCCATCATCATGTGGTGCTTCGATATTCATCAGATGTCAGGCGTCGGGGCTGACTGCTCGGGGCCGCAATGAGCACCGTAGTTCTGGCGATCGAAACAAGTTGCGACGAAACCTCGGTTGCCATCGTTCGCGACGGCACCGAGGTGCTGTCCAACGTGGTGTCGAGCCAGGTCGAGCTACACGCCGAGTTTGGTGGCGTCGTTCCCGAGGTCGCGAGTCGAGCCCACCTCGAGTTGCTCGAGGCTGTTGTTGGGCAGGCGTTCTCCGACGCCAACATCTCGCCCGCCGAGATCGATGCGGTCGCCGCAACTCACGGACCAGGACTGATTGGTGCGCTGCTCATCGGAGTGAGCGCAGCCAAAGCCCTGGCCCTTGCCTGGGACGTGCCGTACATCGGTGTCAATCACATGGAAGGCCACCTTTTCGCAACCTTCCTCGAGCGACCCGATCTTCAACCCCCGCTCGTCGTGCTGCTCGTATCTGGCGGGCACACGATGTTGGTCGAACTGCGTGAGCTTGGCCAATATCGGATCTTGGGGTCAACAATCGACGATGCTGCCGGCGAAGCGTTCGACAAGGTGGCTCGTTACCTCGGCTTGGGGTATCCGGGTGGACCGGCGATCGACAAGCTGTCTCAGGTTGGTGATCGTGACGCGATCCAGTTTCCTCGTGGGCTCATCGACGAAGGACTCGACTTCTCGTTTAGCGGCATGAAGACCTCGGTCATCAACTACGTGCGCAAGAATCGTGACGCCACAAACGAAGACTTGGCTGCCAGCTTCCAAGAGGCTGTCGTCGACGTGCTCGTCACAAAGGCGATGCGGGCGGCTCATGAGGTCGACGCCAGGGGAGTGTGTCTCGGGGGAGGGGTTGCTGCGAACTCTCGTCTGCGAGAGCGTTTCGCCGAGGAAGCTGCCGCCAACGGGCTGGAGTGTCTGGTGCCGGCTCGGGCGTTTTGCACCGACAATGCGGCCATGATCGCAGCCGCCGCCAACTGGCGACTCACCAATGATGGGGCAACTCCACTTGATTCCGGCGCTCAACCAGGTCTCAAACTGCCAACCATCTAGCCAATTACCCCGAACTGGTGCCCGTGGAACAGCCTCAGGCTGTTCCACGGGCACCAGTTCGGCGGAAAAGGGCGGCTGAGGACGATATTTTTGGTGAGGGACGGTTTTGAGGTTGGGCAATGTCGCTGCGGGCTTTAGCATTAGCACTCGTCCATTGAGAGTGCTAATTGCCCCGGAGGCGAGCTGCATGAATTTGCAACCACTAGAGGACCGCATTGTCGTTCGTTCACTCGAAGCCGAGTCGACGACTGCAAGCGGTCTAGTCATCCCAGAAACCGCCAAAGAGAAGCCACAGCAAGGCGCAGTCCTCGCCGTTGGCCCAGGTCGTCGTTCAGACACAGGCGACCTTATTCCTGTTGACGTCGCCGTTGGCGACACCGTCGTCTACTCCAAGTACGGCGGCACAGAGATCTCACACGGTGGTGAGGACTACTTGATCCTCAACGCCCGTGACATTCTCGCGATCGTAAAGTGAGCTGATACCACATGGCAAAGATTCTAAAATTTGACGAGGAAGCTCGTCGTGCTCTCGAAGCAGGCGTCAACAAGCTTGCTGACGCCGTCAAGGTCACCCTTGGGCCAAAAGGCCGCAACGTCGTTCTCGACAAGAAGTTCGGCGCACCAACAATCACCAACGATGGTGTTTCCATCGCTCGTGAAATTGAGCTCGAAGATCCCTTCGAGAACATGGGTGCCCAGCTGGTCAAAGAAGTTGCGACCAAGACCAATGACGTCGCTGGCGACGGAACCACCACGGCAACCGTGCTCGCACAGGCCCTCATCAAGGAAGGCCTTCGCAACGTAGCTGCTGGCGCCAACCCGATGGGCCTCAAGAAGGGCATCGAGCTTGCTGTTGCTGCTGCCGTTGAGGCCATCGCAAAGCAGGCAGTCGACATCGAAGACAAAGAGCAAATCGCACAGGTCGCGGCCATTTCGGCTGCTGACTCTGCGGTTGGCCAGGTCCTCGCCGATGCAATCGACCGAGTCGGTAAAGACGGCGTCGTCACCATCGAAGAGTCGAACACCTTTGGTATTGAACTTGAGTTCACCGAGGGCATGCAGTTTGACAAGGGCTACATCTCGCCGTACTTCGTCACCGACGCAGAACGTCAAGAAGCTGTCTTCGAAGACCCATACATCCTGTTCAACCAGGGCAAGATCAGCTCAGTTCAGGAAATGCTTCCTGTCCTCGAGAAGGTCATGCAGGCTGGCAAGCCGCTCGTGATCATCGGCGAAGACGTCGATGGCGAAGCACTCGCCACCCTCGTTGTCAACAAGATCCGTGGCACCTTCACCTCCGCTGCAGTCAAGGCCCCAGGCTTTGGCGAGCGGCGTAAGGCAATGCTGCAAGACATGGCGATTCTCACCGGTGGCCAGGTCATCGCTGAAGAGGTCGGACTCAAGCTCGACGGCATCACGCTCGACATGCTTGGTCAGGCCCGCAAGGTCGTCATCACCAAGGACAACACCACGATCATCGAAGGCGCTGGCGAAAAGTCAGACGTCGAAGGTCGTGTCTCACAGATCAAGGCCGAAATCGAAAACACCGATTCCGACTGGGACCGTGAGAAGCTCCAAGAGCGTCTTGCCAAGCTGGCTGGCGGCGTTGCCGTTGTCCAGGTCGGCGCAGCCACCGAGGTTGAGCTCAAGGAAAAGAAGCACCGCATCGAAGACGCACTGTCAGCAACCCGTGCGGCCCTCGAAGAGGGTGTTGTCGCCGGTGGCGGTACCGCCCTCCTGCGTTCACGCGCTTCCGTCCTCAAGGTCGTCGACTCGCTTTCTGGCGACGAGCAGACCGGCGCCCGCTCCGTGTGGCGTGCCCTCGAAGCCCCAGCCAAGCTCATTGCGAGCAACGCTGGTCTCGAAGGCGCCATCCAGGTGCAGCGTGTCGAGGCCGCGAAGGGCTCGATGGGGCTCAACGCCGCAACTGGCGAAATCGTTGACCTCATGAAGGCCGGCATCACCGACCCAGCAAAGGTCACTCGGGCTGCCTTGCAGAACGCAGCGTCAATCGCTGCACTCGTGCTAACCACTGAGGCACTCGTTGCCGACGCACCTGAAGAGGGCGGCGGCGGCGGAATGCCAGACATGGGCGGCATGGGCGGCATGGGCGGCATGATGTAACCCAGGCCCTGCGCCTAGTAATTCTGAATGGAACCGCCGGTTCGCCGGCGGTTCCTTCGCGTTTTCGGGCCGCTCGCGAACGATAGTGGTCAACGATTCATGCGAACGGCCGATTGGAGAGACGTGTTGTATCGATACACCCAAGGTCTCCAGTCGATCGTCAACAGCCATACGCTGGCCACGGTCGCGCTCGCTGTCTTCTCGACGTGGCTCTGTCGCCGCTACGGTTTCTACGCTGACTTTCCTCTGACGCTCATCGGCACCGCGGTTATCTTCCCGATCGTCTTCTCAATCGGCGGGGCCTATAAGCGACGGGAGGCGGCGCTTGACGACTACGGCGCAATGAAAGCCAACGGCACCGCACTGTTCTTTGCTGCTCGAGACTGGCTCCCCGACGCCGACCCCGCGCTGCAGGACGGCATGCGTGAACGCCTCTTTGAGCTAATGCTGGCGTGCCGCAACTTGTTTGAAAGCCCGGTGGCCGAGATCAACCGTCACGAACAGCGGGTGCACGATGCCTTCTCTGAGCTCTCTGTGTTTATCAACAAGATGCGGGCCCATGGACTTCCTTCGGGGGAAGCGTCGCGCTGTAATCAATTTCTTTCAAAGATGGTTGTCTCGTTCGAGCACATCAAGCACGTGTACCAGTACCGCACACCCCAGACGCTTCGCGCGTACTCCAAGTTCTTCATAGTCGCTATCCCCATCTTGTATGGGCCTTACTTCGCTGCCCAATCGCTGGAATACAGCGCGGAACTTGCGTATGTGATCCCGGTCCTTCTCAGCGTGGTGCTAGTGAGTCTCGACAACATCCAGGAGCATCTGGAAGACCCCTTTGATCAAGTTGGGCGCGACGACCTAATGATCAACGCGGAGAAATTCAACGACCGTCTCTTGGCAGCGACACAACCGAGGATCGGCTGAGGGCTCTGAGCTAGTCTCATCCCATGGAACCTCTCAGGCTCGTCGGCCTGCTGGCCGAGCCGAATCGCCGAAAGATCGTGGCCGCCCTTCTGCTCGGCGCAACCAACAATGAGGCGATTTGCCTCGCTACTGGCCTCTCGACTCGCGAGGTCGTCGACAGTCTGGCGACGAATACCGGCGCAGCGGCGGCTCAGTAGAGTTATGAGGAGCTAGTTTCTAGGCGTGCCAGATCGAACGTTGCCACTTCGTCGCGAGCTGCCAGACGGGATTGAGGAGCTAGGTGACTCAGGACTCCTTGTGACCCTTGGTCATGAACTCGCTGTATCGGTTGCTGCGGCGGTTTGGCGGTTCGAGGCGCTCCTTCAGAAAGAAGCCATCGATGGCGTAACCAACCTGGTTCCTGCCCCAACATCGATTCTGGTGATGTTCGACAGCGAGACAGTCGATGTTGGTGCGCTTGCAGCTCGCCTTGATGAGCTTCATTCAGCGTTGCCGGCCGCCACCGCTTGGGAACCCCCCACGATCTGGCGGATTGCCTGTTGCTACGGTGGATCTCGAGGGCCAGATCTTGATGAGGTTGCAGGCCATCTCGGTCTCTCTTCCGAGGCTCTGATCGAAGAACACAGCGCGGCGAGCCAAGTGGTGTTGGCGAACGGGTTTGCGCCTGGGTTCTGTTACTTGGGTCTCTTGCCAGATCGTTGGGACATTCCCCGACGGGCCGAGGTCAAGTCGTCTGTCCCCACCGGCTCAATCTCGGTTGCGGTTCGCCAGACCGTTCTGTCCGCAACCCCTGGCCCAACCGGCTGGTCGACAATCGCCCAGACCCGCTTCGTCAACCTCGACAGGCTCGGCGATCGTCCAGTAAAGATCGTCGCTGGTGACGAAGTTCGGTTTGAACCGGTGAGTGAGGCTGAATTCAGCCGACTCGCGGGAGGGCGTCACGAATGAGCGTTCTCGACGTCGTCAGCGCCGGGCCGATGATCACGGTGCAAGATCTCGGCCGAGCTGAGCTTCAGCGTTTCGGATTTTCCGAAGGTGGCGCTCTCGAACGCGAAGCTCTGCGGCTAGGAGCTGCACTCGTTGGGAACGACGAGTCAGCGGCTTGTCTAGAACTGATTGGCATAGGCGGGCGGTTCATCTGCGGCCGCGACGCGTTGATCTGTATCACAGGTGCAGACATGCCTCTGCTCGTCGACGGGCACGCGGTGCCGCATGAGACAAGTGTGTTTGTGCACAGGGGAGCCCGTGTCGAGGTTGGGACTCCTTCGTCTGGATACGTCTCGTACCTTCATCTCGACGGTGGCATTGACACCGTCCCCGCATTTGGCAGCCGGTCAACCGACCTACGAAGCGGCTTTGGCGGTCACGAGGGTCGTCGACTTGCCGATGGCGACCAAATCCCGCTTGGTGCCACCACTAACCACACGCCGCTGCAAGTAAGCGCGGCCGGTCTGACGGGCGGGTATCAGAATGCCTCCGCCTCGATTCGGGTGATGTGGACGCCACAAGCAACGCTCTTCGACCAGCGAACCCGAGACCGCTTTCGTAGCGCTGAATTCGTGGTTGGGCCTCAGCGGACGCGAATGTCGTTACCCCTCGAGAGCGAGATGACGGGGCAGTTCGACGCTGACGCCGGGTCGCTCATCTCCTCGCCAGGAGTGCTCGGCGACATTCAGATTCCTGGGGCGGGTACTCCGATCGTGCTGCTTCACGACCGGCAGCCGACCGCGGGATACCCGCGAATCGCCACGGTTATTTCTGCCGATATCGCACGAGTCATTCAGTCGCAGCCTGGTACCCAGATCAGATTTGAAGTCGTTGATGGCGACACGGCGCGGCGGGCGGCAGCCCAACACCGCCTGAGCGAGAAAACGAGACTCGGTTCGCTCGTGCGAGCCCCCGCTTCCTCAAACCCGGCCATGCTCCACCGCGGACAAACATCGGGAGACGGCTGGGGCTTCTAGTTCGGTCGCGATCTACCATCGCTCCATGACGATTCAAACGGTCGATCTTCGCGACGGCGATGCTGCCGACCAACTTGACGCTGCGCTCCGAGCAAACGGATTTGCCAAACTAGTCGGCCACGACGTGCGCACCGGCGCTCAGTTATGGACCGCGATGGACGAGTTGTTTGCTCAGCCGACCGAGGTGAAGCTGACTTGGGTGAGCGACGAGCCCCTCGCGAACCGGGGCTATAGGGCCAGGGGAAGTGAGTCGTTGGCCTATTCGTTGGGGCAGTCTGATCTGCCGCCCGATCTGTTCGAGTCGTTCAACGTTCGTCACGATGATCGCGCCGGCGATGAGCCGTTACTCGCCCGTTCCTTGTGGCCATCTGAGGTTCCGTCATTCCGGCCGGCGGTCGAGGCCTATCTCGCAGAAATGGCACAGCTTTCGTCCCGGCTCGACGAAATCATCGGTTCGCTGCTTGGGCTTCCTGCCTTGGCTGAGCAATCAATCGCAGGCCCCGATGCCATGGCTTGTCTGCGGTATCAGAGCAATCAGGACGAGCGCTCGCCCGCTCCCAACCAGACGCGAATGGGTGCTCATAGCGACTACACCTCGTTCACGATTCTTAACGCCGATGCCGTCGCCGGACTTGAGATCCTGGATGAAACCGGATGGATGCGAGTGGCCCCAGATCCTGGCACTCTTCTGCTCAACGTTGGCGATCTTGCTGCCATCTGGACTAATGACGTATGGCCGTCAACGGTGCACCGGGTGCCGCTGCGCGGGGACGGCACTGACCCGCCCCTGCGTCGATCCGTTGCCTACTTTCACTATCCCAATCTCGACATGCTCGTCGAGCCTCTTGGCTCGTTCGTCAACGGCGAGCCTCACTACAAACCGGTGACCGTTCGCGACCATCTTTCGGCAAAACTTGTTGGGCCAAAGATTGGCCGCAAGTCAGAGGGTGCGGTCACACTTGGTGAACGTTCGCTGTAAACCGTCAACCCGCGCAATTCGAATGAGGATCAATGACCACGACTTATGAATGCTTCGACGTTTCAACTGAGGGCGCCGTTGCGGTCATCAATATGAATCGTCCGGAGAAACGAAACTCGATGGTTGCTTCGTTTTGGCGCGACCTTCCGAAGATCGTTGACGAGATTTCCGATGCCGGTAACGCTCGAGTAATCGTCCTCTCAGCAGAGGGTAAACATTTCAATGCGGGCATGGATCTCAGCGTTTTCGGTGGCAACAGCGCAGCTGGTTCCAGTGGAGAAAAGGGGAAGTTCCACAGCCGGCGTAGCGAAGGCTTTCGATCGATGGCTTTGAAGCTACAAGACTCCTTTACTGCGCTTGAACGCAGCAGGGTGCCGGTGCTGGCGGCGATCCAGGGGGCATGTGTTGGGGGTGGGATCGACATGATTTCGGCCTGCGATATGCGCTACGCAACGGCTGACGCCTTCTTCTCGATCGCCGAGGTCAACATCGGAATGACGGCCGATGTCGGCACCCTGCAACGGATGCCGAAGCTTGTGCCCGAGGGGATTGTTCGGGAGCTGGCCTACACCGGGCGCCGCTGGACTGCGCAGGAAGCCAAAGAGGCCGGGTTCGTCAACTCTGTCTACGACACTCATGAAGAGCTTCTCGCTGCAGTGATGGCCGTCGCGAACGAGATCGCATCGAAGAGCCCAATGGCGGTGTGGGGGACCAAGCGCACCATGCATTACACCCGCGACCACAGCGTTGCTGATTCGCTCGACTACATCGGCGTGTGGAACGCGGCGATGTTCGACACCGACGACATGGGTGAGGCCTTCGCCGCACAGATGGAGAAGCGGCCTGCCGTGTTCCCCGATCTTCCGCCCGCGAGCAAAGGACTGTAAATGGTTGAGCCACGAGTCGACTACGACCTCTTTGATCCGGCCTATGCGGCTGACCCTGCGCCCGCATGGAAAGAGTTCCGCGACAACTGTCCCGTCGCCCGGTCTGAGCTTTACGGAGGCTCGTGGATGCCAACGCGCTACGACGATGTCGTAGCTGCGGCGCGTGACATTACAAACCTGATCTCGTCCGAGGGAGTGTCAGTGATCAAGGTTGGCGACCTTGAGCTGAACGAGGCGCGTCGCGACGACCGGCGTCCGGCGATCGCTCCACCGATTGATGCCGATCCGCCGATGCACACGTGGACCCGCCGGCTGATGCTGCCACCAATGTCGCCCGGCTCCGTGCTCACGTATGAAGAGGGCACTCGGGCGCTCTGTCGCAAGCTCATTGCCGGGTTCATTGAGACGGGCCACGCTGACGCCGCAGCGGGGTATGCCCAGCAGATCCCGGTCAGAGTTATCGGAGCGTTGCTTGGCGTCGATGAGGAGCGGAGCGACCAGTTTGTTGAGTGGGTGCGGAGCATTCTTGAGTTCGCCAACGACGTGCCTCGCCGAACCAACGCCCTTCGAGAACTGCGCGCCTACCTATTCGAACAAGTGGCATTACGGCAAGAGAGCCCGACAGACGACTTCCTCAGCACATTGACCCACTCGGAGGTTGACGGCAATCCGGTGCCTATAGAGATCGTGGTTGGCGAGGCGAGTCTTCTCCTTGTTGCCGGCATCGACACCACCTGGTCAGCGATTGGGTCCTCCCTCTTCCACCTAGCGTCGCATCCCGAGGATCGGCAGCGACTGGTCGATGACCCAGAGGTCTGGCCGACCGCCATCGAAGAGTTCCTCCGCTTCTACTCGCCGGTGACGATGGCCCGAATTGCGAAGAACGACACTGAGGTCGGGGGCTGTCCCGTCGCCGCCGGAGACCGTGTGCTGATGAACTTCCCTGGAGCCAATCGCGACGAGGATCACTTCGACCGACCCGACGAGTTCATCATCGACCGGGAACGGAATCGTCACTTGGCCTTTGGTGTTGGAATCCATCGTTGCGCTGGTTCAAATCTCGCACGAATGGAGCTTCGGATCGCGCTAGAGGAATGGCTCGCTGCGATACCCGAGTTTGCGCTCGCCGACCCTGCCGCGGTCACCTGGGCTGGAGGGCAAGTCCGTGGCCCTCGTTCGATCCCGGTCACGTTCCCTCCATCGTCTGCGGCCCAATGATGGAGGAATACATCTCCAATCTCGCCGATCTGGAAGCTCGATATTCGTCGGTGGTCCCTACCGCGGTCACCAAAGAGGTCGGCGTCCTGACCAAGGCCCATCAGCGGTTCATACAACGTGCGCCGTTCATGATGGTCGCCACATCAGGTGCCGTTGGCGAAGGGATCGACTGCTCGCCCCGCGGCGATCCGCCCGGATCATTCGTCCGAATTGTCGACGAGAAGACCATCCTGATCCCTGATCGGCGCGGCAACAATCGCATTGACTCGCTGCGCAATCTGGTGGCCGACCCGCGGATCGCTCTGCTTTTCATGATCCCAGGCATCGGACACACGATGCGGGTAAACGGAACGGCTCGATTACGAGTCGACGACGAGATTCGTGCGAGCTTCTCGTACCAGTCGAAGGTGCCAGCTGTGGTGATTGAGGTTGCCGTTGACCGCGCCTACTCACAGTGTCCAAAAGCGCTTGTTCGATCCAAGCTGTGGGAACCCGCCAGCCTGGCGACGAAAGATGAGGTTCCAACCGTTGGCGAGATGATGGAAGAAATTGATCCGTCATTTGACGCCAACACGTACGATGACGCCTATCCCGAGCGGCTCAAGAAGTCGATGTATTAGGAGTGTGTGCGGATGTCTATTCCGGTTGTTGATCTTCACGCATCTGATTGCACCGACGCGATCATTGATGCCTACAGCAGTGTCGGGTTCGCGTACCTGATCAATCATGATGTCAGCGACGAACTGGTCGCTGAGCTGTTTAACACATCAGCTGAGTTCCATGCCCTTCCCATTGAGGAGAAGCTGGCGGTGGCGCTCGATCGCAATCACCGAGGTTTCATTCCGATCAACACGTCGACTGATCGCAACTCGACTCTAGCAATAGTGACAAAGCCAAATCAGAGTGAGTCGTTCATGATGATGCGCGAGGACGCGGCCGACTCGAAGCCGGTTAGAAGCGGCGACTATCTCGCTGGTCCAAATCAATGGCCAGTCCAGCCTGGCGGTTTCCGGTCGACGCTTGAACGGTACAACGCCGAGATGACGACGCTCGCCCGCCGATTGGTGGCAATGATTGGCGAGGGGCTTGGTGACAAACGGGGCGAAATGGCCCGAGCATTTGAAGCGCCGACCACCTGGCTGCGACTGCTCCACTACCCACCGCAAGATCCACTGTCGGACGAGGATCTCTTTGGCTCTGCTCCTCACAACGACTTCGGCTATTTGACGCTGCTCGCGCAGGACGACGTTGGGGGTCTCCAGGTGAAGACCGTGGAAGGGGAGTGGGTCGATGTTCCGCCGCGCCCCGGGGCGTTCATTATGAATGTCGGCGACATGCTCCATCGGTGGAGTAACGGCCGTCTGTTGTCGACCCCGCACCGGGTGATCAACCGGTCTGGACGCGAACGTTATTCGTGTCCGTTCTTCTTCGATCCGAATGTGGCCACGGTCATTTCGCCCCTCGCTAGTTGCTGTGAACAGGGGTCGGCGTTTCCCGCTATCAAGTTCGGATCGTTCTTGAAAGCAGAACTCGAGGCTGGCTACGACCAGCACCAATCCGACACAGAAGAGCCAAACCGCTAGCCTGGCGACTGCCCCTCTGACCGCGAGCTGTACTTTGCCCCTGAGCGAATCAATGCAGATTGGAACGCGAACTGCCCGCAATCGGGTGATGTTCGGACCCCACGTCACCAACCTTGGCCGAGGCCGCTCGCTTTCTGATCGCCACGTGGCCTACTACGCTCGCCGGGCTGTGGGTGGGGCCGGTGTCATCGTAATTGAGGAAGCCTCGGTGCATGAGAGCGACTGGCCGTACGAGCGCTCGCCGCTCGCCACCGAGTGTGAGACTGGCTGGGCTGAGATTGCCAGCGCGTGTCAGGCCGAAGGCTCACTCGTCATCGCCGCTATTGGCCACGCCGGTATGCAGGGGTCGAGTGCATACAGCCAGCGTGAAACTTGGGCTCCGTCGCCGGTTCCTGATGCGGCAACGCGGGAACAGCCAAAGGCGATGGAGGAGGACGACTTCAAGGCGGTGCTCAACGGCTTCATGATCGCTGCTGCTACCGCCGCCCGTAGCGGTTGCGACGGCGTCGAGATCAACGCCGGTCAGCACAGCTTGGTCAGGCAGTTCATGTCTGGGCTGACCAATCAGCGCACCGACGAGTGGGGGTTGGCCGACGGCGCCAATCGCCTTGCCTTCCCGAAGGCGGTCATCGCCCGAGCCCGCCAGGCGGTTGGACCGGGTCAAATCGTCGGCCTCCGGCTCTCGTGTGACGAACTGGCTCCGTGGGCTGGTTTGACTCCCGAGTCGGCGGCAGAGGCTGCGGCCGAACTGGCTGAGCTGGTCGACTATCTCGTGGTCGTGCGGGGCTCCATCTACTCCGCTGACGGCACTACGCCAGACGCCCACAATCCCGCCGGCTTCAACCTCGACCTCGTGCGTGACATTCGGACTGCGGTTGCGGGAAAGTGCCCGGTCATCGCTCAGGGTTCAATCGTCGACTGGGGCCAGGCCGAATGGACTCTCACCGACGGTAGGGCTGACGCAGTCGAGATGACAAGAGCCCAGATCGCCGACCCCGACCTTTGTCTGAAGCTGGCCGCAGAGCGCACCGCCGAGATCAGACCGTGCATCCTGTGCAACCAGCGGTGTCGGGTTCGTGATAGTCGTAATCCGATCGTGTCATGCGTGGTTAACCCAACCACCGGCTTCGAACTCACCGAGCCCGAAAGTCTTCTGAACGGTTTGGGGTCAGACCCCAAAGCGTTCGTGCACGTGGTTGGGGCGGGGCCGGCTGGGTTGGAAGCGGCTCGTGTGTGCGCCGAAGCTGGCCTCGAAGTGACCGTCTGGGAGGCGTCAGAAAGCCAAAACAAGGTGGTTCGAACCTGGGCGGCCGCCTCCGGTCGTGAACCGCTGGCCAAGATCGCCGACTGGCTCGAGGCCGAGTGTGCCCGACTCGGTGTCACCGTCCACTACAACGAGACGATTACCCCAGAGCAGGTTGCGGCATGGTTGGCGGAAGGCGCAAGCGTTCTCGCTGCGGTCGGAAGCCAGACCCGTTCGCTGGAGTACACCGTCAGCGACGACGGGGTCGTGATCGACGCACTGGAGTTTCTCGGGGACCGCGAACTTCCTGACGGCCCCGTCGTTGTGTGGGACCCGATAGGTGGTCCGATCGGAATCTCGATCGCGGAGACCCTGGCTCCCGACCGGTCTGTTTCTCTTATTGCCCCCGACCAGATCGCAGGCACCCTGCTATCGCTTTCGGGCGACCTCGCGTCGGCGAGCACCCGATTGGCTCAGGCCGGCGTGTACATTGCGAAACGTTCTGAGCTCGCGTCGGTCGAGAACGAATCGGCAACGATCGAGTCGCGGGTTGATGGGTCCTCGCGAGTAATTAGGGCCGTTGCCGTGATCGACGCCGGGCATCGGGTTCCGTCCGGCCAAGCACAGGCCTTGGCCGATGCTGGCGCCACGCTCATTGGCGACGCGGTTGCCCCCCGCTCGCTCTACGAAGCCATGCTTGAGGGTCGCCGAGCCGCCATCGCGTTAGGGGTTACAAACTAATGCCTCGCGTCGGACAATACCCACGACTGTTCACCCCCTTGCAGATTGGGCCAATTGCCGTTCCCAATCGAATCATCTTCTCCGCCCACCTCACCAACTACGCCGACGACGGCAAGCCAACGCCGCAGCATGCGGCCTACTACGAGGCGCGGGCTGTGGGCGGCGCTGGCCTGATCATCACTGAGGAACACTCGGTCCATCCGACCGACTGGCCATACGAAAAAATGATCCACGGCTTCGACCCCGCGGTGATCGATGGTTACCGGGCGATCACAAAAGCTGTGCACACGCACAACACGCCAATATTTGCTCAGATCAATCACAACGGTGGGCAGGCATCGTCGATGTACACCCGCTTGCCGGTGTGGGCGCCGAGTCCGGTGCCAGACCCGCTCTTCCGTGAGGTGCCCAAAGCACTTAATGATGCCGAGATCGTTGAGGTCGTCGAGGGCTACGCTCTTGTTGCTCGTCATTGCCGCGAGGGCGGATTCGATGGGGTCGAACTCCAGTGCTCGCATAGCTCAATTGTTCGCGGCTTCTTGTCAGGAGCGACGAATCAGCGCACCGATCGATATGGCGGCTCGGTCACCGACCGCTGCACGATTCTTGTCGAGATCATTGCCGCCGTTCGGAAGGCGATAGGGCCTGACCTTGCTCTCGGTGTGCGGCTCTGTGGCGACGAGCTCATTCGACATGGCATCACCATCGACCAGGCCGTCGAGACGGCGAAGATCGTTGAGGCAACGGGCCAGGTCGACTACATAAACACTTCAATCGGGGTCGCCACCGCAACCCTCTTTGTCATCGAAGCATCGATGCATGTGCCCCCTGGCTATGCATCGTTCATACCCTCGGCCATCCGAGACGCGGTAGATCTTCCTGTTGTTGGCGTTGGTCGTTTCAAGGACCCTCTTCAGGCCGAGCGAGCACTTGAGGACGGCATCTGCGATCTCGTTGGCATCGTTCGGGGCCAGATCGCCGACCCCGACTTTGCAGCCAAGGCTCGTGCGGGACACGTTGACGACATCCGGCTTTGCCTCTCATGCAACCAAGAGTGTGTTGGTCGCATGGGACTCAACCGTTGGCTCGGTTGCATCGAGAACCCACACGCCGGTCGGGAGTCGATCGC
>JBBKWJ010000144.1:0-31144 GCA_037968895.1 Acidimicrobiales bacterium | reverse complement strand
TTTCTGCTCTCCGATCGTCTTCAGCGGGGCGGCATTCACCCTCGACAGGCCGATGGTGTCGACGGAATTCTCTGGGCTCCGGTATTGCACTCCGACTGGCGCCACCTCGTCTCAAACACCTTCCCCTTTGCGGTTCTGGGTGGCTTGGTCGCGGTGCGAGGAATTCGACGGCTGGCCGTCGTTACTGCTGCGAGTGTCCTCGTTGGCGGCGGCCTGACCTGGCTCCTCGGCTCCAGTGGTAACCACATCGGCGCGAGCGGCCTTATCTTTGGCTACTTCGGGGCTCTCCTTGGTGCCGCCGTTTTCGAACGCCGCCCTCTCGCCATTGCCCCTGCGCTGGTTGCACTCCTGCTCTACAGCGGGCTGGCAGCTGGATTCGTGCCAACGGCCGGTGTCTCGTGGGAAGGGCATCTCTTCGGATTCATCGGCGGACTGCTCTGTGCTCGCTGGCTCGCCGACCGAAGGCCGAGGTTTGAATGGCAAGCTGAGGGTTGGACTGAGTCTGACGGTATTGATCCCTCGGAGTTTTAGGCAAGCTACCACTGGCGACGCGGCGCGTTCTGGTTTAGAGTCTGGCGAAACCTCAACAGACCCCTCGTCTCCGCTCACGCCGAGGCCAGGCTTCACCCGGGAGTACAGATGAAGATCCTTTTCGCCGATTCGGTCGATGAGTCTCGCCTCGAGCAACTCACTTCGCACGGACACGAGTGCGTCGTCAATCCGAGTCTCGATGCCGACAGCATCCCAGGCGAAATGGCTGGCGTCGACATCCTGGTCGTTCGCAGCACCAAGGTCACGGCCGACTCAATTGCCGCCTCAAGCCAGCTCTCGCTGGTCGTTCGCGCCGGTGCTGGCACCGACAACATCGACAAATCTGCTGCCTCCGGGGCGGGCGTCTACGTCTGCAACGTGCCAGGCCGAAACGCCGTCGCCGTCGCCGAACTCACAATGGGCCTTCTGTTGGCCATCGATCGTCGAATTGCCGACAACACCGCTGACCTCAGAGCTGGCGTCTGGAACAAGGGCATCTACTCCGTGGCTGACGGAATCCAAGGTAAGAGCCTCGGCATCGTTGGTCTTGGCGATATCGGCCTTGCCGTCGCCGAGCGAGCTAAGGCCTTTGGCATGACAGTCTCCACAGTCCGCAAGGACGGTCGTTCACCTTCTGTGCAAGCCATGATTCGCAGCATTGGCATTCGACTCGTCGACAGCCAAGACCAGCTCCTCGCCGAGAGCGACGTGGTGTCGATCCATGTGCCGAAGTCGCCAGACACCACTGGCCTCGTCAACAAGGCCTTCCTCGACAAGATGGCCGATGGCGCAATCCTGCTCAACACATCAAGGGGCGAAGTTGTCGACGAAGTAGCCCTTCTCGAGGCGTTAAACACCCGAGGCCTTCGCGCCGGGCTCGACGTGTATGCGAACGAGCCGTCTGGCAAAAGCACCAAATGGGCAAGCGAGCTCGCTCAGCATCCGGGAGTCGTCGGTACCCACCACATTGGAGCCTCGACAAACCAGGCTCAAGAGGCGGTGGCTGACGGCACTGTCGAAACCATCCTCGCCTATTTGGGCGGCGACATCCGCAACTGCGTCAACCTCGCCACCGTCCCGACTGGGCCAGTAATCATCACCATCCGCCACCACGACAAGGTCGGCGTGCTGGCTCAGATATTCCAAACTATTCGCTCAAACGGCATAAATGTGCAGCAGATGTCGAACCAAGTCTTTGCTGGCGGTGGGGCCGCCGTTGCGACCATGACGCTCGCATCTGATCCCGCCGACTCGTTAGTCGACGAGCTCAATCACATCACTGAAGTCATTGCCGTCACCAAGACCCCAGCCGGGAGCTGATCAACATGTCTCGAATCCACAATTTCTGCGCCGGACCATGCGTCCTTCCAGTCACCGTCCTTGAACAGCTCGCCAGCGACATGGTCGACTTCAAGGGAACCGGCATGTCGCTCATCGAGATGAGCCACCGCGCTCCCATCTACGAAGAGATCCATATGAACACGATGGCGAGCCTTCGCCGTCTGTATGCGGTCCCCGACGAATTCGATGTGCTGCTCTTGCAGGGCGGCGCGACGCTGCAGTTCGCGATGGCGCCGATGAATGTGCTGCAACCGCGTGAGAAGGCTGGCTACATCGTCGCTGGCACCTGGGGCAAGAAAGCGTTCAGCGATGCCAAGACAATCGGTACCGCATACGCGGCCTGGGATGGCGGTAGCGAAAACTACACGCGCATGCCATCGGTCGACGACGTCAAGATCGAAGACAACACCCGCTACCTCCACATCACCTCAAACGAGACCATCGGCGGCATTCGAATGCCAAACTTCCCCGACTTCGGAGTCAGGGTCATCGCCGACATGTCGTCTGACTACCTCAGCCGGCCGATTCCCTGGGACCAGTTCGATGTTGTCTACGGCGGTGCGCAAAAGAACCTTGGTCCGGCTGGTCTGACCGTTGTGTTCGCCCGCAAAGACGTCATTGCCGCAGCCCCGACGAACCACCCCGCGTATCTTCGCTACTCCACCCATGCCGATGCCGATTCAATGGCTAACACACCTCCAGTTTTTGCCATCTGGGCTACCGGGCTGATGCTCAACTGGATGGAGGAGAACGGTGGCGTTGAGGGCATGCAGACGAGGGCGGCACAACGCTCTTCAATGCTCTACTCGGCCATCGACAGCAGCAATGGGTTCTACCAGAGCCCGGTCGCTGCAGCTGACCGTTCCCACACCAATATCGTGTTCACTCTCGGTGACGACTCAGCGCAAGACGCGTTCTTAAGCGAGTCCGAAGCCGCTGGTTTCCAAAACCTTCAGGGGCATCGCTCAGTCGGCGGCATGCGCGCAAGCATCTACAATGCTCTCCCCACCGAGTCGGTCGAGGCACTCATTGACTTTATGGCCAACTTCGCTTCCAAGCGGAGCTAGCCGGTGGTTTCGACAACGGCTTTGCCAATACAAATTGTCGAGCAGGAGTGGGCCGATCACGTACCGTCGCCTGCTCACGACGCGTTAACGCCTGCGATGCGTCGTGCGACCCTAGAGCACAATCCCTTCAGCTACCTCGGTGTCACCCGCTCGCGTGACGACCTGGCCGACGAAGCCACGATGACCGACGATCAACTGCTGCACGCGGGGCGAGCTGCGCTTAGCTCGCTGCTTGACGCCAAGGTGTTTAGCCCAGCGGGGGTGAAGCGCTACCTCGTCTACCGGCTGACCACAGACTTCCATGTGCAGACTGGCATCGTCTGTGGCGTCGCAACCGATGACTTCGAGTCTGGTTTGGTCAAGATCCACGAACAAATCCACCCCGAACGTGCATTTCATCTCTCCCGACACTTCGAGATCGTTGGTGCTCAGTCGAGCCCAATTGCGGTCGCTCACACCCCAAACGACGACATCACCGACATTATCGAGCTCGTAACGGCAATATCTATCGCTGCCGTCACGGTCAGTGGCGACGACGGCCTTGTCCAGCAGGTCTGGCCGGTCGACGATCAGGCGACGATCGACAAGATCACTGCCGCATTCGCTGACCAGCCGCTCTATTTGATCGACGGTCATCACCGAGCGAGCGCCGCATCGCAGTTCCGATCAAACACGGGCGATCCCGAGGCCGACTGGACCTTGTGTGCGTTATTCTCCACCGAGGAGCTTGCGAACTTCCCCCACCACCGAACGCTGCCGCCAGGAGTTGGAACAGCCGAGCTGCTCGAATTAATTCGCTCGATCGTACCTGTCCGTGTGCTGGGCGGAGATCACCCCTTAGACGACGTCGCGGACGACGAGCTGATTCTCTATCGAGACGGTGGCTGGTACGGACTTGCGATCGGCATCGATGAGAGTGCGCATCCTGCGCTGGCAACGCTCGACCAGCAACGACTCGAACGACTCTTCGATCAACTCGGCCCAGACATGGCCCCAGCTGTTCGCTCAGCAATTCGTTATCGGCCTGGGATCTTGCCGCCAACGGCTCTCGCAGCCGAAATCGACATGCTCGGCGGTTGCCTTTTCCTCATGCGACAGGTGAGTATGGATCAGCTACTCGCTGTTGCCGACGCGGGACTGACGATGCCCCCAAAGTCAACCTACTTCGAGCCAAAGGTTCGTTCGGGCGTCTTTTTCCGGCCCTGTCTCAGTACTTTCAAACCCTAGGAGACCGGTGCGTTTCGTCAACCGAACCTTGCAGCTAGAGATCTCACCGATCGCCGCCGCCCATGCCGTTCTCGCTGAGCGGATGGGGGAACGCGACCTCCTCGACCTTTCGCAGGCAGCCCCGAGTTATCCGCCGGCCGAACAGGTTCGGCGACGGGTCAAACAGGCGGCGTCAGAACACGACACGGCGCGCTACGCGCCAAGCCCAGGGCTTCCTGAGCTTCGGACTGCGCTCGCCGATGATCTGAACCGGGCTCACGGCTCAAGCTCGATTGAAGCGAGCAATACGCTCATCACAGCCGGCTGCAACCAGGCGTTCTGCGTCGTCTCGTCGGCGATTGCCGAGCCTGGCGATGAGATCATTCTGCCGATTCCTTACTACTTCAACCACGACATGTGGCTGAAGCTCGACGGCGTCACTCCCGTCTATCTCACTACCGACGAAGCCATGCAGCCAAGTGCCGCTGCTGCGGCACAACTCATAACTGACAAGACGAGGGCGATCGTGCTCGTGTCACCGGGCAACCCGACCGGTGCAATCATCAGCCCGGACACGATCGCCGAGTTCTTCGATCTCGCCGTTGCCAACGACATCGTCTTGATTCTCGACGAGACCTACCGAACGTTCCGTGGCACCGACGCCCCTTCCCACAATCTCTACAGTCGGCCCGATTGGGACGACCACCTCATCACCCTGCACAGCTTCTCGAAAGACCTTGCGATCCCCGGCTACAGAGTCGGTGCCGTCGTCGCTAGTCCCGAGCTGATCGCCGAGTCTCTCAAGCTTTCTGATTGTGTTGCGATCTGCGCTCCCCGCATCGGCCAAGAGGCGGCACTCACCGGCCTCGGAGAAGCTGGCGAATGGCGCCTTGAACAAGCAGCGCGGATCGACGGGCTTCTCACCACATTCCGTGAGGTCATGGCCGACGAGCCAGGGGGCTTCACTCTCGCGTCCTCCGGCGCATTCTTCGGTTGGGTCAAGCACCCATTCACAGATACGCCTGTGGCCGAGGTTGTCCGTCGTCTGGTCGTTGAAGCCGACGTTCTGGCCATTCCCGGCACCGCGTTCACTCCCGAAGACGAGGGGTGGCTACGTTTCAGCTTCGCCAACCTCGACACCCAGCAACTGCACGAGCTAGGACGACGACTGGGCTCGCTCGCTGAGTGACGCACCGCCCATGAGCAGGCCCAGCTTCTCGACTGTTGCATCGGCGGAATCGACAATGCCGACCACCACGCCTTCAAGCATGACGGCGACACGGTCCGAGATGCCGATGACCTCGTCGAGATCTTCAGAGATAACCACAATGGCGGTGCCGGCGGCGCGCTGGGCGACGAGCCGCTCATGGATGTTTTCGGCCGCTCCGATATCGACGCCGCGAGTCGGCTGGGAGGCGATGAGCACGGCTGGGTTGCCATGAAGCTCTCGCCCCATGATGACCTTCTGGATGTTGCCACCCGAAAGCGAACTCGTTGACGTCGTAATGCTCGGTGTCTTCACGTCGTACTCGCGCACAATCTGATCAGCGTGGTCATTGATGGCGCTGAGCTTGAGGAAGCCCTTGTCGCAGTACTCCGCTTTGTCGTGGTCGATCAAGACGAGGTTTTCGGCGACCGAGAACGAACCGATTGCGCCATGGCGCATGCGCTCTTCTGGAACATAGGCCAAACCAACCTCTCGCCTTTGGCGAGGCGTGCGGCCGTCAACCGACGATCCGTCGATCTCGACGAAGCCGTGCGTCGCCGGGCGCAGTCCAGCGACTACCTCAGCAAACTCGCGTTGCCCGTTGCCGGACACGCCAGCTATACCAAGGATCTCGCCGCCACGAACCTCAAGATCGACCTGTTTGAGGGCTTCCACGCCTCGGTCGCCCTGGCAGCAGAGACCTCGAACTTGAAGGCGGACTTCACCGACCGAGACAGGTGGACGTTCGGGTGCAAGCTTCACTTCTCGTCCGACCATTAGCTTTGCGAGTTCTTCCCGGGTCGCTGTCCTCGGATCGGCAGTGCCAGAGATCTTGCCGTCTCGCAGCACCGTGATTCGGTCCGAAAGTGCCAGCACCTCGTGGAGCTTGTGCGAAATGAAGATCAGCGCTTTGCCGTCGCTCCGCATTTGGCGGAGGGTGACAAACAGCTCGTCGACCTCGGTTGGCGTGAGCACCGCGGTCGGCTCATCGAGCACGAGCAGCTCTGCGTCGCGGTAGAGGGCCTTAAGAATCTCGACTCGTTGACGTTCGCCAACGGCGAGTTGCCAGATCTTTGCGTCTGGGTCGACGTGGAGACCGTATTTGGCTGACAATTCGAGCAGGCGCTCACGAACGGGACCAAGATCGAACTTCGAGAAGCGCTTCGTCGGCAATCCCAACGCGACGTTTTCGACAACGGTAAGCGTTGGCACCAGCATAAAGTGCTGGTGGATCATGCCGATTCCGGCCTCTATCGCGGCAGCCGGCGAATCGATGTTGAGCGGCGAGCCCTTGAAGATGACCTCGCCTTCATCGTGTTTATAGAGACCAAACAAGATCTTCATGAGCGTGCTTTTTCCTGCTCCGTTCTCACCAAGCAGGGTGTGGACCTCACCCGGATAGACATCGAGGTCGACGCGGTCGTTAGCCAATACGCCAGGGAATCGTTTTGTGACTCCTCGCATGGAGAGCATTGGTGAACTCATCATCGACCTCGATCGTCGTATCCGGGCGTTGTCCTTGGTGGCGATCAGCCGCCCATTGAACTCACTGAGCCGTCAGAGATGCCAGCGATAGCGGCTTCGGCTGCAGCCTTAACCTCGGCCGGAAGCTCGTAGCCGTCGTTGTACTCAATGACCAAGCCACCGTTCTCGAGCGTGAGGTCGTAGCTCTGACCACCCAATGTGCCGCTTGAGATGTTGCCAATAAGGTCGGCGAGAATGCCTTCCCAGTGATAGACCTGGTTTGCAACGACCACGTCAGGAGCAAGCTGGGTTTGTGCCGACTGGGTGCCGAACCAAAGCACATCAGCGTTGCCAGCGACGCCAATCGCGCCCGCTGTCATCTGGGCACTTCCGGTGAGCACGTCGGCGCCAGCACCGATAAATGCGGTTGCCGCTTCGGCCGCAAGCGCGGTGTCGGAGAACGACTCAATGTAGTTGATATTGACAGCGATATCGGGCGTCGTTGCCTCGGCGCCAGCCTTGAAACCGTCGATGTAGAGCTTGGCATCGCCAACCTCAAGTGGACCAACAATTCCGATCTGACCGCTGGTCGACAGGAGCGCGGCCATGGTGCCAAGGACGTAACCGCCTTGATCAGCGGCTGCAGAGTACGCGGAGATGTTTGGCTCACCGAACGTGTCAGCGGCGGTACCCCACACGAACGCAGTTTCGGGGAAGTCTGGGGCGATCTCCTGCAGGAGCGATCCGTATTGCGAACCGTGGCCGATTACGAGGTCGAAACCGTCTTCGGCATAGCCACGAAGAGCAGCACCTGCGTCTTCGACAACAAACATGTTCTCGGAGATCACGAAGTCACTGATGGTGCCGTCTGCCTTGAGGCGCTCAAGTGCATCGTGCATCGACTGGGAAAAGGCGAGGTCGTTGGCGGCGCTAGGAGCAACAACTGCGACGGTGAATTCGGCTCCGCCTTCGGTCGACCCGCTCTCGGCGGTTGTGGTGTCGGTGGAAGCCGCATCGCTCCCGCATGCAGCGCCGAGCAAGGCAAGAGCAGCCAATAAGGCGATGATCTTTCTGTAATTGCTTTTCATTTCATCCTCCTAGTGAGGGGTTTATGGAGACTAAAAATGCAGCTTAGTGTCCTCGGGTAAACGGAACGGTTAGTGCGGACGGTGGGTCTGACGCTCGTCGAGCGATGAGAGCCAATGCAAGCACGGTCAGAATTGCGGGAGCTGTGGTGACGAGCGAAGCCGTGGTACCGCTCACGATGCCGAGGGTCTTCAGCTGATTGACAGTGGCGACAACGAGGCCGAACAGGAGCGAGCCAGCAAGCACTCCACTTGGCTTCCACCCGCCGAAGTACACGAGAGCGATGGCGATGAAGCCAATGCCGTTGGTGAGATTGTTTTGGAAGATGTTGAGCTCTAACGCGAGCGCAGCGCCCGCGAGACCAGCGAACATATTGGCGATGATGATCGTTGTGTACCTGACTTTGGCCACGCTAACGCCGAGGCTGTCCGCGGCTTCTGGGGTTTCGCCGACAGCGCGAACGTTGAGACCGAAGGTTGTTCGATTTATGACCCACGTCATGACAACTACGCTGACGATCGCAAAGTAGACAATTACGTTCTGGTCAAACAATACTTCGCCAACCTTGGGAATCTTGCTGAGCAAAGGGATGGCGACCGGATCGAACTTGCTTGTTAGCGGGAGCGGAGTGCCGACGAGCTCGGAAAACAGCAGCTCGCTGGCGCCGAGGCCGAAGAGGAAGATTCCGATACCGCTGATGCCTTGTTCGGCTCGCATGTTGACCGTCATCACCGCGTAGACCAGGCCCATGATTGCGCCGACCCCGATTCCAACCGCGGCGCCAAGCCACTCGTTCTTGGTTTCGAGAACAGTCCAGTAGCCGAAGAACGCCCCAAGAAGCATGACGCCCTCGACGCCGAGGTTGAGCACACCGCTTTTCTGGCCGAGTGTCTCTCCTAGCGAGGCGAGAAGGTACGGCGTTGCGAGGCGGATGGCCGAGGCCAAGGTCGCCAAAATTACAGCCGACGTGAAGAAGTTGCTGAGCGGTGCTTGGGCGGCAAGGATGCTCGCCGCGATCATGTCGAGGCTCCTTCGTTGATGCCTAGCTCGTCGTCAGACTGAAAGCTTGCTACCGAGTTGGGCTCGTCCGGATCGGTATTGTTCCTCGTGAGAAATCGACCGAGCTGAGCCTTGTAGCGTTCGGCCGACACCACGAAAATGACCACCAGGCCGTTTAGTACACCGACGAGGAACGTTGGAATCTCAATGGCTCGTTGCATCGCATTGGCACCGACCAATAGCCCGCCGAAGAGGAAGGAGGAGGGGATGGTCCACAGTGGATGCAGTCCACCGAAGAGAGCAGTGACGATTCCGTTAAAGCCGGCTGACCCGGTGAATCCGGCGCTCGAACCATCGATGTAGAGACGGTGCGATTCGCTGCCAAACACGAGAACTGCGCCAGCAAGTCCGCACATCGCTCCGCTGAGCGTGAGTGCGAGCAGCGTCATTCGTTTGACGGGGATGCCAGCGTATGTCGCCGCCTCTCGGCTCTCCCCCACAGCCCTAACTCGGTAGCCCCATTTGGTTCTCCAGAGAAAGATCCACGCGCCAACTGCGGCAAGTAGTGCAACGACGATGCCGAGGTGAAGGCGTGTGCCAGGAATCAGAATCGGTAGATCGGCATTCTCCGACAGCCTCACCGTCTGAGGGATGTTGGCGGCACCGCTCTGGTTCTTATCGATGAGCGGATCTTTCAGCAGGTAGCTGGCAATCTGGATTGCGACAATGTTGAGCATGATCGTTGACAGAATCTCGTTGACGCCGAGGTAGGCCTTGAGTGCTCCAGGAACAGCCCCCCAGAGTCCCCCACCTACGAAACCGGCCAGCATCACTAGCGGTATGAGAATGACCGCAGGAAGATCGGGAACTGCCAATGCCGTGACAGTTGAGAGCACGGCACCAGCGATGATCTGACCCTCGCCGCCAATGTTGATGACCTTGGCCCGGAAGGCGATTGAGATTCCCGTGCCGACGAGGAGCAGCGGCATTGCCTTTGTCGCAGTGTCTGCCAATTCATCGACGCCACCGAACGCTCCCTTGGCGAGCTCCCAATAGCCAACGATTGGGTTAGCACCGAGAAGCAGAATGAAGACGGCTCCAATGAGCAGTGCGAGGGCGGTTGCGCCAAGCGGCACAATGACGCCAGACAAGTCCGGGCGGTTTCTTTTCACCGGCATCCCCTTTACGGTCCGGACTGCGCGAGCGGGAAAGTTCAGCACCTCTCCAGCTGCTGAATAGCGACGGCGCCGACCATAGCATTCCGCTTCAACATATTGTCAACCTACTGGCAACAATGCATTGCAGACGGACTGGTGAGATCCACAGACGTCGCAACGATCGTAACCGAGTCCGCAAGTGCGACCATCGCCCCTCGTGTTAACACGAGATGAACTCGCTACTCGCCTGAGACAGCCAGTCGAGCGAGCGCCATTCCGTCCGAAGCGTCTGGCAAAAGGAAGCCAACATCACCGACAGTAATCCACGGCTCGGAAGGCGGGGCAAGCGCCGAGAGACCGGGGTCTTCGGCCAACAAACGATTGACGACGCCGGTGGTTTCTGCCGCGCTGAGTGTGCACACGGAGTAGATGAGCGTGCCACCCGGCTTAACCAGAGTGCGGGCCGAACGAAGCAGTTCGAGCTGGAGATCGGCCAGTCGCTTCGGAACGGCGGGATCAAGACGCCAACGGGCATCGGCACGTCGCCGCAGGCTTCCAAGGCCGGTGCACGGCGCATCGACGAGCACCCGGTCAAAAGAAGCGGGTGCGAACGGTGGGATCATGCCGTCCGCAACAACAACAGAAACCGCTGAGTCGAGTCGCTCGACGTTCGATGCCATGAGGGTTGCCCGAGAGGGCCGAAGGTCGCAGGCAACGACGTCAGCACCCTCAAGGGCTAGCCCAGTTGCTTTGCCGCCGGGGGCAGCACACACGTCAAGGACGAGGTCGCCTTGCTCAACACCACAAAGTCGCACGACCTCTTGTGATGCAAGGTCTTGGACGTATCCGTCATCGCGAACGTGAGAAACGGCTCGCTCGTTCATTGCTTCGAGCGCCCGATTGGCGAGGTCGTCGCCGAGATCGGCTCGCAACAGCTTGATCATCCAGTCGGGATAGCTCATTCGGACGCCATCGCTCGGCCATTCAATCGGGCTTGTGGCGACCCTTCGGAGCACTGCGTTGACGAGCCCGCGGCCAGGGCCTTTCACGGCGCCAACGGTGGCGTCAAGCGCAGCGTGGTGCGGCATCTCTAAGAAATGAAGTTGGTACGCACCAATCCGGAGGGCAGCGCGCACCTGGGGCTCAACCTCGGAAAGCACGAAGCGATCAACCAAGAAGTCGCAGGCCCGTTTCATTCGGGTCGTGCCGTAGACGAGTTCGGCGACGAAGGCGCGATCACGTTCTTCGAGACCCGACCGTTCAAGCAGTGGCCCGAGGACAAGGTTTGCGTACGCCTGGTCGCGTTCGATGCGCACAAGCGCTTGGATCGCGACTCGACGAGCGGCAACCCCTGACGAGCTCTTGGCCTTTTTCCGTTTAGGAGAGTTGCTCATCGGGTCCTGGCTGGGCGCCGTTGCGCCATGCGGTTGCGTCCATCTTGGCTTTGCCTTCTGGCTGGACTGTGATCAATTGCAGGGCGCCGTTGCCGGTTCCCACCCAGTCTCCATCGAGTTGTCCAGCAGCAAGGTCGTCTCTCGAAGCATCGACCTTGGTAGCCCAGACACGGAGCCGTTTGCCTCGGAATTCACACCATGCTCGGCCGACCCGAACCCGGCGGTGGAGCGCCGCTGCGGACTCGGCGAAGTCGAGGCGAAATTCTTCAGACGTGAGCTTCTTGGCGTAGGTCGGCTCGCCGCTCTGAGGCTCAGGAGTGCCAAGACCGGCCGTGAGCGCATCGACGAGCACCTCTGACCCGATCGCTACGAGCGAGGCCCAGAGTTCTTCAAGCGATGCGTCATCGTCGATGGCGAACGTTTGCCTTCGATAGACGCCACCAGTGTCGAGACCGAGCGCGAGCTCCATCAGGCACACCCCGGTCTCGGGATCACCAGCAAGGATCGCCCGCTCAACTGGAGCGGCTCCGCGCCAGCGGGGCAGGAGCGAGAAGTGGATGTTGACCATGGCGAGTTTGGCGAGGATCGGCTCTTTGATGAGCTGACCGAACGCAACGACGACCCCAAGATCTGCGTCGACGGCGATGGCGTCTTCGATCGAGTGCGACACCGGAATGCCAAGCTCAAGCGCCGCGAGTTTCACTGGAGTCGGCACAAGTTTGGAACCACGACCGCGACGTTTGTCCGGAGCGGTTATTACGAGGACGACATCGAAACCGGCAGCGTGCAAGGCCTGGAGGGGTGGGACCGCAATTTCGGGCGTGCCGAGATAGACAATCCGCCGGACGCGAGGGGGAGGAACAGCGAGTGGTGTCATTGGCGGCTACGGAAGCCGTAACCCGCCAAAGAGTTTCTTCTTGGGCTCGGGATCGTCTTGCGGCATGATGAAGAGTTCACGAACCGTCTTCATCGCGGCCTTGCGTTCGTCACCCTCAAGGTGGTCGACAAGGAGAATGCCATCAAGGTGATCAAACTCATGTTGGATGAGGCGGCTCAACAGCTCGTCGGCCTCGAGCGACACTTCGTTGCCGTCGAGGTCATAGCCGACCACGTGAATCTGTTTTGGTCGAAGGATCTCCCAGTGCAGTCCGGGGACCGACAGGCAGCCTTCTTCGTATAGCCACTCGCCATCTGACTCGGCAATCACTGGATTGACGAGGGCCTTTGGGCCGGTGTCGTCGCCAAGGTCGTAGACAAAGAACCGCTTCGAAATACCGATCTGTGGAGCCGCAAGCCCGATGCCTGGCTCTTCATACATCGTGGTGAGCATGTCGTTTGCGAGGTCGACAAGACTGCCGTCGATCTCGGTGACATCGTCAGCAACCTTACGAAGGACGGGGTCTCCGAACACTCGGATCTCATAGGGGGACGCCATGTTCACCAGGATAGCGTTATCGCTTGTGCTTCTGAGACCGTTCAACCGTACCCCCTGTTCAGACGGGCGAATACGATGACTGAAACGCCCGATCACTACTTCGCCGAGAACCCCGCAGTGCGATCAGCCGAGAAGCAGATCACGCTCACACTCCCCGACTGCGTGCTCTCACTCACGACCGATCGTGGGATGTTCAGTTCAGACCATGTCGACATTGGCACGAAGTACTTACTCCTCGACGGGCCACCCGCTCAGACAACCGATCGCCTCATTGCCGACATCGGCGCTGGATACGGGCCGATTGCGCTGGTCATCGCAGCCCGCAACCCCGAAGCAACCGTGTGGGCCATCGAAGTGAATGAGCGAGCCAGACTGTTGTGTGCTCGCAACGCCGAGGCCAATGGGCTTACGAACGTCGTTGTGGCAAGCCCAGACGACGTGCCAGCCACACTGCGGTTCGACCGGATCTGGTCGAACCCCCCGATCCGGATTGGGAAGGCGGCGTTGCACGAGCTACTTGAGCGCTGGCTTAGCCAACTCAACGAGGCTGGCTCCGCTCACCTGGTGGTTCAGAAGCACCTTGGCGCCGATAGTCTCGCTCGGTGGCTCACCCTTCAGGGCTGGCCGACCACACGGCGAGCTTCACGCAAGGCGTTTCGACTGCTCGACGTTGAGAAGCCGGTAGCGAATGATGGTGCTGTTCAATGAATAAATCGCTTACCCCAACAGAACTCAAACGACTTCACCGAGAGTGGCGTCGCAAGACCGATCTTCGGCTCGCGCTCATCCTCGATGGCGTGCAGAAGCCATACAACGTTGGCGGCCTGTTTCGATCCGCGGCTGCGTACAAGGCCGAGAAGATCTGGCTCGTACCGCCAAGCCCGGCACCGACCGAGCGCTCGGTAGCGAAGTCGGCGCTTGGTTGCGATCGGCTCCTCGAGTGGGAACAGATCGAGACGGGACCGTTGGCAGTGGCGGCGGCGAAAGCGGCTGGCTTCAAGGTCATCGCAATCGAACTGTCTCAAGGAGCGCTACCAATGTTCGACGTTGACCTTGGCCCGTCGGTCTGCCTGGTGCTCGGTCACGAGGAACGGGGCGTGCATCGAGACACTCTGGCGCAATGCGACGGCGCCGCCTACCTGCCTCAGCTCGGCAAAGTCGGCTCGTTAAACGTCTCGCAAGCTGGCACGTTGGCTCTCTATGAGACCGCACGCCAGCAGTGGAGTCCCCGGCCTCAGCAGAGCTAGTGCAGGTCAGGGCTAGATCCGAGGTGGATCGACGACAACCCGGACACGCCCAGCCACTTTAGGAAGAGCGTTGATGCGCTCGGCCAGCAGCTCTGGAGTTGCTGCTTTGACCAGATAGCGGCCGTCTGGCCCTGGGCCAAGAACCTGGGTATCGGCAAATGTTGCAAGCGGTGCCAGGAATTCTGCCGCCGGTGCGCCGCTGACCTCGGCAAGCGCCGCGAATGGCGGATACTCCATTGCCTGCCGTACCTTTCGCTCTTCGACGGCGAAGCGCTCCGGATCGGAGCGAACCGCGCCAGCCAGCACTCGATGGTCGGGATTGCGAGTTTGAACGAGGATCGTGCCCCCTAAGCGGCGAGGCCCAACAAGCCGAGCGGCGCGTATAAGTAAGGCCATTGCCTGCTCGGCGGAGCGATAGCGCGGCGCGAGCAACTCCTGATCGAAGTCGAGAAACGCAACGACATCGGCTTTCGTGACCTGGTGAAGGGCCGCCTCGGTACCAACGATGACGCGCTGGTTGGCCGGAGCGTCATCTGATCCGGAGCTAATCTCGCCGACCGGTTCGCCCGCGAGTGCTTCAAGCTCTTCTCGGGCCCGAGCTATTCCAACCCGCAAGCGCTTCAAACTCCCGCCGCCGCACACGGCGCAAAACAAAGGACGCCGTTCGTCGGTGGTCAACGAGACCAGTTCGCCATCGCGCTCGGCCATCAGGTGTTCGCCGTCCTCGGTCCGCACCAGCTCGCCACAACTCGTGCACGCCAACATTTGTGCTCGCCCCTTTCGATTCAGCACACAGACGACTCGTCCGGGCGAGCGGAGCAACTGAATGAGTTGGGGCGAATACAAACCGGCTCGAGTTGGGTCTTCGCTCCGGCGATCGGCGACTCGAACCACGGGCCATCCAGCTCGTTCGTCTGATCGGCTCGGCGTGAGGACCCGGTCAGCGGCAGCAATGGCGATGGCCGTCGGCGATGGCGACAACAGCACACAGGGCACGCCAGCCTGCCTGGCTCGCTCTATCGCCACGTCACGAGCGTTCCAAGTTGGGTTGCGTTCCTCTTGCAGACTCTCATCGTGCTCATCAACGACAACAATCGCGGCCAGCTCGGGCACTGGGGCCCACACCGCCGAACGCGCTCCAAACGCAATGCCACCTCGCCGGCACGAGTCCCAGTCACGGGGAACGATGTGGGAGGCGGCCCCTGCCCTCTTGACCACAGATGCCAGGTGTCGTGCTTCTGCGACTCCAGGCACTACCACGATTGCGTTTCCCTGTGACGCAGCGCCAAGGAGGTATGGGGTGACGTCGGAGTTTGGGGCAACCCGAACCACGGTGACACCTGGCCGCGAGAAGGCGTCAGCGACGTTGGCTGGCAATTCGGGCAGCGGCCGTGCTGAGGTCAGCGGTTGCGCATCTGATCGGGGGTTGACCATCGTTGGAGGCGACGCCGACGTCAACACAGACGACAACCGACCATGCCACCGGTCAGCCACCCAGGCGGCCAGATCGACCACTTCGGCTGGTGGGCCGACTGATGAAACCTTGAGAAGCGGCCGGAGCACCAAGGAGTCATCGACCTCAGGGTTGATCTGCACGACCCAGCCCGCGACTCGCCGCCCCTTCAACTCAACCCGAACCATCGTGCCAACATGTACAAGGTCGCAGAGCGCGTCGGGGACGGCGTAATCGAATAGCTTTGTAAGACCCGAGACATTCGGTACAACGCGAACTGCGACTACCTGCATCGGGAGCAGTGTTTAGAGACCGAGGGCGGCCTTGAGTGCGTCGACTCGGTCGAGACGCTCCCAGGTGAACGACTCAGCGTCGGTTCGGCCGAAGTGGCCGTAGGCCGCAGTCTTGGCGTAGATCGGGCGACGGAGGTCGAGATCACGCACAATGGCGGCGGGGCGGAGATCGAACACCTCGTTGACTGCGGCTTGGATGGCGGCCTCGTCGACGTTTTCGGTGCCGAAGGTCTCGACCAACACCGAGATGGGGTGGGCAACACCGATGGCATATGCCACTTGGACCTCACATCGTGCCGCCGCGCCCGCCGCAACGAGGTTCTTTGCGACCCAGCGAGTGGCGTATGCGGCACTACGGTCGACCTTTGACGGGTCTTTGCCGGAGAACGCACCACCACCGTGGCGGGCTGAGCCGCCGTAGGTGTCGACGATGATCTTGCGACCGGTAAGGCCGGCGTCACCGACGGGACCACCGATAACGAAACGACCGGTTGGGTTGACAAGCACCTCGAAGTCGTCGTCGGCGAACTGCTCAGGAATCACAGGCCGGATGACGTGCTCGATAAGGTCGGGGCGGATCATCGTGTCCCGATCGATGCCATCATCGTGCTGGGTCGAGATGAGCACGGTCTTGAGGCGCACCGGACGCCCGTTGACGTAGTCGAAGGTGACCTGAGTCTTTGCATCGGGACGCAGGTATGGGATGGTGCCAGCCCTGCGAACTTCGGCATGGCGTTCGGCCATACGGTGGGCCAAATGGATTGGCAGCGGCATCAAGACATCAGTCTCGTCACAGGCGTAGCCAAACATCATTCCTTGGTCACCGGCGCCTTGGGAGTCAAGATCGTCGGCGCCATGGCCGGAGCGCTCCTCTTCAGACGAGGTCACGCCTTGGGCGATGTCGGCCGACTGCTCGTCGATGGCGACGAGCACACCGCACGTCTTGCCGTCGAAACCGTACTCGCCGTTGTCGTAACCAATCCGAATGATCGTCTCGCGGACGACAGAGGGAATATCGACGTAGGCCTCGGTGGTGATCTCGCCGGCAACGACAGCCATACCAGTGGTCACAAGCGTTTCGCAGGCCACACGGCTCATCGGGTCTTGGGCCAAAATCGCATCAAGAATGGAGTCGGAGATCTGATCGGCCATCTTGTCTGGGTGACCTTCGGACACTGATTCTGAAGTGAAGGTGAAATCTTTGCTCACGCGAGTGAATCTTTCTTTTCTAGTGCCGCCACTGCGTACACGATTAACGGTTGCCCGACACTACGTCGAGCACGGAGGAGGCGACCGAGGACTTGGACCCAAGGGGCAGGTCGATTCGCACGCCATTTCGGCCCAAAATTGTTACTTGGTTGGTGTCGTGGGCGAATCCGACACCAGCGGCGGAGACATCATTGGCGACAATGAAGTCGGCGTTTTTCGCCTCTAGTTTGCGTTCGGCATTGGCGAGAAGGTCGTTTGTTTCGGCGGCAAAGCCAACGAGAACCTGGCCATCGGGCTTCGATGCTCCGAGCGAGGCGAGAATGTCGACGGTTCGCTCGAGGTCGATGGTCGGAACGCCGCCACTCTTCTTGATCTTGGTCGTTGCGACAGTTGTCGGACGGAAGTCGGCTACGGCCGCCGTCATCACGATGATGTCGGCGACAGCGGCTACCGCGTGCACGGCGTCGTGCATTTCGGCCGCAGTCTCGACGCTCACAAACTCGATTCCGGGATGGCAGTCTCGCTGGACCGTGGCAATGAGGGTGACCTTTGCACCGCGGCTTCTCGCCACTTCGGCAAAGGCATAACCTTGCTTTCCGGTTGAGCGGTTACCAATGAACCGGACGGGGTCGAGCGATTCGCGAGTGCCGCCTGCAGTGACCACGACATGGCGACCAGCGAGGTCTTGGTTGGTTAACGCATCAATCACGCCAGCAACAACGTGTTCGGGATCGGCCAGGCGGCCATTTCCGGAATCGCCGCCAGCGAGGCGACCCTCAGTTGGACCAACGATGTGCACGCCGCGCTCTCGCAGCACAGTGATGTTGTCCTGCACCGCAGGGTGGGCCCACATCTCGCTGTGCATCGCGGGGCAAAGCACAAGCGGCGCTTCGCTGGCAATGAGAGTGGCCGAAAGCAGGTCGGCTGAGCGACCAGTTCGGCAGTCAGAGATGATCCGTGCGGTCGCCGGGCACACCAGAATGAGATCGGCGCTTTGGCCGAGGCGAGTGTGCGGGATTGGGTCGACGTCATCGAAAATTGACGTCTTTGGCGCCTCGGAAGCGAGCGCTTCAAACGTCTTCAAGCCGATCATCTTGGTTGCGGCCTCAGTGAGAACCGGCACAACATGGGCACCAAGATCGGTGAGCCGGCGACAAACTTCGACCGCCTTGTATGCCGCGATACCACCGGTGACACCAAGGACGATTCGTTTGCCCTCAAGTGGTCGGGAATCGACGGAGGTTGCCCCTGTTTGCGTCACCGTCAGGGTTTAGGCGGCGTCGTCAGCGCCATCGACGGCGCTTGGCTTCGTTGGCACGATTTTCTCGGCTGCGATTTCTTCGAATGCAATGGTAAGAGGCTTGCGAGAGACCGATGTGACCTGAGGTGGGACCATTGAGCCGATGCCGTCGCTGAGCTGGCCAAAGTAGGCATTGATCTGACGGGCGCGCTGTGAGGCCACGGTGCAAAGGGCAAACTTTGAGCCTGCCTTGTCCATGAGACCTTCCACCTGTGGATTGATCATCGTGTCGAATTTCTTAACCATTGTGCAAACCTCCGAGGGTCGAGCAAGTATAGACCCGAGCGGCCCAGAAGCCGCGGCAGCCGTCAGGCTGGCGAACGACGGGCGTGAACGATCGTTTGGTAGATCTCATCGACGGTGTCTTCGATGGTCACATTAACAATCGGGATCGCACCAAGTTCGGCACCAGCGTTGGCTTCTTCGCGAGCTTTTGCCAGTCGTTCCAGAACTTTTTCGGGCGGGTCGCCACGACCGCGTAGGCGTGCTTCTTGCTCGGCTACCGACGGCGCCTCAAGAAAAATGAGTACTGCCTTGATGTTTCGGGCCACAATCTGACGTGCCCCCTGAACATCGATCTCAAGGATGAGGTCGTGCCCAGGAGGCGGCGTCGGCAACGGGGTTCCGTAGTAATTGCCGAGAAACTCGGCGTATTCAAGGAAGCCGTTTTGTTTGATCTTCTGTAAAAACTCTTCGCGCGTCACAAAGTGATACGCATCTTCGGCTTCGCCAGGGCGGCGGTCTCGAGTGGTCCAAGACCGGCTCAGCCAAAGATCGGTGTATTGCGCGACAAGCGCAGCACACACTGTCCCCTTTCCAACTCCGCCTGGCCCAGAGACGACGACGACAAGGGGTTCGTGACTCAGGAGAAGGTCTCCAGGAGTCCCTTGCGTTGTTGTGGACCAAGGCCGGCAAGCCGACGAGATTCGGCAATGCCGATCTCTTCCATTTTGCGACGAGCTGTGACCTTGCCGACGCCGGGCAGCGACTCGATGATGGCCAAGACCTTGGTCTTCGCAATCAGCGGATCGTTGTCAGCCATCTCAAGGACTTCAGGCAACGTGACGCTGCCCATCTTCAAGCGAGCTTTGACCTCGGCACGCACTTTGCGAGCCTCGGCTGCCTTCGCAAGCGCAGCTGTTCGTTGTTCGGGTGTGAGTATCGGGGGATTCGCCATAGAACGAAGTTAGCGCCCAACCGGGGCGAAAAGGTGGCAATGCCCGCTGAGAATTAACAGTGCAGGGATTTCTGTCAACGTCGCTGACCTGCTTACGAGTCGGCGAGCCCGGCAAATAGCTCGGCTGCAGCCTCGGCCGGATTGGCCGCGAGCGTGACGGCTCGGCCGATGACGAGCAGGTCGGCGCCTTGCTCTAGCGCGCTGGCTGGGGTGACCGCTTTCGGTTGGTCATGGCGTTCGGCGCCGGCGGCTCGAATGCCTGGAACGACTCGCATCGTTCGGGGAGCCAACTCGCGAATGTCTCGCAAGTCGCCAGCCGAGCACACGATGCCACCACAACCCGCTTCAACGGCAATCCGAAGTCGGTTTGGCACGATGTGGGCGGGGGCATCTTCGTCGCTCGTCAACACGGTGATGCCAAGTGCAACTGGGTCGGGCAAGCCGGCGCGTCGAGCGCCTTCGAGGAATCCTTCGACTCCGGATCGGAGCATCGTGATGCCGCCGTGGGCGTGCATTGTCAGGTAGCGCACGCCGAGGGCGCCAGCGACATTCGATGCCTTCGACACCGTGGTTGGGATGTCGTGCAGCTTGAGGTCGAGAAAGACGTCGTAACCGAGATCGATCATTGCGCCGATGGCGTCAGGGCCTGCCGCCGTATAGAGCTCAAGGCCGATCTTCGCGACGCCGAACCATGGCGACAGTTCGCGTGCGAGCCGGTTGGCCTTTACGAGGTCATCGACATCGAGCGCAACGGCCATCTTCTCGCGAAGGTGCGGGGGAAGACCTGCTGCTGGGGCATCTGCTGTTTCGGTTGTCACGCCGTGACCTCCTGGAGGTTCAGTCGAATTGGGCTTTGCCGACGAGGTCGGCAAAACGGGTTAGGCCTTGATTAGCACACCACGGGCCGAGTTCGGCGGTTAATCGGTGAACAGTGGCAGGATCGGCGAGGGTTGCCGTGCCGACCTCGACTGCGCTCGCGCCGACGAGAGCGAACTCGACGACGTCTTCGATGGTGGCAACGCCGCCGGCTGCGACAATTGGAATGTCGGGATGCGCACGATGAACGTCGTGGACCGCTCTAACGGCCAAGGGGTGAATGGCGGGGCCAGAAACGCCGCCCGCTCCTCCGCCAAGACGGGGACGACGAGTGATCGGATCAATGGCGAGTCCGAAGTAGGTGTTCACAAGTGTGACCGCCTCCGCTCCCCCTTGAACTGCCGCGTTCGCAATTGTTGGCAGTTCAGGGCCAACGTTTGGGCTCAGCTTGGCCCAACGGGGACGACCACACCCCGCGGTAGCCGCGAGGACGGCCTCTGTCGTTTGAGCCGAGTGGGCGAATAGCTCGTTCCCCTTCTCGGTGTTCGGGCACGAGATGTTGACCTCGACGGCAACGACCTGGCTCGGGGCACTGGCGAGCACATCGGCGGCCTTACAGTAGTCGTCAATTGTGCGACCCCAGATTGACGCGATGATTGTTGCGTCGCTCGCGAGGAGCGCGGGCAGCTCTTCTTCCATCCAACGCTTCACCCCGGTGCCCTGAAGCCCGACTGAGTTAATCATGCCGCCAACGGTCTGGTGCACGCGGACTGCCGGGTTGCCGTCGCACGCGAAGATAGCCAGTGACTTCACCACAATTCCGCCAACCGTGCTCAGATCGAAGAATGCGCCCAGCTCGGCGCCGTGACCGGCCGTGCCCGCCGCCGTGAGGATTGGCGCCCGTAAATGAACCGACCCGACGGTCGTCGAGAGATCGACGCCCGCCGTTGTGCTCGCGGCGGTGATCTTGGAGGATGAGCGTCGGCGGAGCATGGCGACTAGGAGATCCCGAGAATGGACTGGAGCGATCGCACCACGAGTTTGTCGTCATCCCAATCTCGGAGGCCACGGGCCGCGGCTGCCGCAGCAGCGACGGTGGTGACAAGCGGAACCCCTGACTGAGCCGCCGCAGTTCTGATGTAACCGCCGTCTGCTCTCGCGCCTCGACCACGAGGGGTGTTGATGACAAGATCGATCTCTCCGCGCTCGATCATCGCAACCGCGTTCTCGCCATCTTCGTAGAATTTGGAGACGACCTTGTCGACAGCCAATCCAGCATCCCTGAGCAGGGCAGCGGTGCCTGCGGTGGCGACGAATGTCGAGCCGAGCTCGGCCAAGATCTTCGCTACCTCAAGCCCGGCTTCCTTGTCACGGTCGCTGAGCGACACAAAGACAACGCCACCTCGTTTGAGCTGTGAGCCAGCCGCAAGCTGGCTCTTCACAAACGCCAGGCCAGGAGTCATGTCGATTCCCATGACCTCGCCCGTTGAGCGCATCTCTGGCCCGAGGAGGGCATCGGTCTCGGGGAATCGGTTGAACGGCAGCACCGCTTCCTTCACCGACCAATGGTCTCCTATCTCACCGGTCGGCATGAGACCCTCAGCCTCGAGTTCGGCGATAGTGGATCCTGTCATAATCCGAGCCGCAACCTTTGCGAGCGGACGTCCGGTCGCCTTGGCCACAAACGGCACAGTTCGAGAAGCGCGAGGATTGGCTTCGATGACAAAGACCTGACCGTTCTTCACTGCGTACTGCACGTTGATCAAACCGCAAACCTCTAGGTCAGCGGCAATCCGCTTTGTGTAGTCTTCGATCACTGCGATCGTGGCCGGTGTGAGGTTAGGTGGGGGCAGCACACACGCCGAGTCGCCAGAGTGCACGCCTGCTTCTTCGACGTGCTCCATCACGCCACCGATGGTGCAGGCACCGGTCTTGTCGCGGAGCGCATCGACGTCGACCTCGGTTGCATCTTCGAGGAATCGATCGACGAGCACGGGGCGTTCGGCCGACAGGCCACCCTCTTTGCCAAGCGATCCCGCTACTCCCATTTGTTCCATAGCTTTGGTGAGTGATTCGTCGTCGTAGACGATCTCCATGCCTCGGCCGCCGAGGACATACGACGGCCGCACGAGCGCGGGGTAGCCGATCTTGGCGGCCACTGCGAGCGCGCCCTCGACTGTCGTTGCCGTGCCACCGGCTGGCTGCGGGATTTCAAGACGAGCGCAAAGCGATGACCAAAGGTCGCGGTCTTCCGCGGCGTCGATCGAAGCAGGGCTGGTGCCGAGCACCAACTCTTGTGGCAATCGGTCTGCCAATTTGAGCGGTGTCTGCCCGCCTAGGCTCACGATGATGCCCATCGGGTTCTCGACCTCGATGATGTTCATTACATCCTCATAGGTCAGCGGCTCGAAATACAGACGATCTGAAGTGTCGTAGTCGGTCGACACCGTCTCTGGATTGCAGTTGACCATGATGGTCTCAAACCCAGCGTCTTGCAGCGCAAAGCTGGCGTGCACGCAGCAGTAGTCGAACTCGATTCCCTGGCCAATCCGGTTCGGGCCAGAGCCGAGAATCATGACGCTCTGGCGGTCGCTCGGATGAACCTCATTCTCATCTTCGTACGTCGAATAATGATATGGCGTCTCGGCGTCGAACTCGGCGCTACAGGTGTCGACTGTTTTAAAGGTTGGCAACACACCAAGGGCCTTTCGGCCAGTGCGAACCGCCTCTTCCGTTGTATCGCATAGCCCTGCGAGCTGGGGGTCGGAGAACCCAAGCTGCTTGACTCGCTTCATCTCAGCCTTCGAGAAGGACGCGAGTGTTCGACCCTTGATGGCCTCAGACTCTTCGGTCACAATGGAGAGTTGATCGAGGAACCACGGGTCGATCATCGTGTGGGCATACAGCTCGTCAACGGTGCGGCCACGACGCAGCGCTTCGGCCACTTGGAACAGTCGATCGGGAGTCGCAATTGCACAACGCCTGAAGAGCTCGTCATCATCAAGATCGTCGAACGCCGAGCCAGAGGCCGAAACCAAGCCCTCATGGCCTTGTTCGAGCGAACGACAGGCCTTTTGTACGCTCTCGGGGAACGTGCGGCCGATTGCCATCACTTCGCCTACCGACTGCATTGATGTGCCAAGCTTGCCCGACGTGCCGGGGAATTTCTCGAATGCCCATCGCGGAATCTTTGTCACCACGTAGTCGATTACAGGCTCGAAGCTGGCCGGGGTTTGCTTCGTGATGTCGTTCGGAATCTCGTCGAGCGTGTAACCGACCGCGAGCTTTGCCGCGATCTTGGCGATTGGAAAGCCGGTGGCCTTCGACGCAAGGGCTGATGAGCGAGACACCCGAGGGTTCATCTCGATGATGACCCGTCGACCAGTAGTCGGCTCGACTGCGAATTGCACGTTGGATCCGCCCGTTTCGACGCCGACTCGCCTCAGGCAGGCGAACGCGGCGTCACGCATGTCTTGGTATTCGACGTCTGTCAGGGTCTGGATCGGAGCGACTGTGATGGAGTCGCCGGTGTGGGTCCCCATCGGGTCGAGATTCTCGATTGAACAGACGATGACCTGGTTGTCTTTCGAGTCGCGCATTACCTCAAGCTCGAATTCTTTCCAGCCGGCGATTGACTCTTCGATGAGAATCTCGTTGATCGGGCTGGCGGCTATGCCGTTTGATGCCGCAAGCTTGAATTCCTCTTTGGTCGCTGCCGTTCCAGTGCCGCGCCCCCCGAGGATGTAGGCCGGGCGAATCACAATGGGCAAGCCGATTTCGGCAACGATCTCCCAAGCTTCTTCCATCGTGTGCGCGACGCCAGATCGAGGCACATCCATACCGATCTCGATCATCGCCTCTTTGAACTTATGACGATTCTCGGCCGTATCGATTGACTCGGCTCGCGCTCCGATTAGTTCGACACCATGCTCTTCGAGCACACCGGCCGCGACGAGTTCCATCGACAGGTTCAACGCAGTTTGGCCTCCGAGCGTTGGTAGCAGCGCGTCTGGCTTCTCTTTCTCGATGATCTTGCGGAGTACCGCAATGTCGAGTGGCTCGATGTAGGTGGCATCGGCGAACTCAGGATCGGTCATAATCGTGGCCGGGTTTGAATTAGCCAGGACGACTCGGTATCCCTCCTCTTTGAGCACGCGGCATGCCTGCGTTCCTGAATAATCGAACTCGCATGCTTGACCGATGATGATCGGTCCGGAGCCAATGACAAGAATTGTGTGGATGTCGTCGCGACGAGGCATCAGGCACCTGCCTTTGCGTTGAAGTCGTTCATGAGTTGCTCAAATCGTCCAAAGAGGTAGGCGCTGTCGTGCGGCCCAGGGCTTGCTTCGGGATGGTGCTGCACGCTGAACGCAGGAGCATCGCGGAGTGCCATGCCCTCGCACACGCCGTCGTTCAGGTTGATATGGGTGACGTCGGCGACGGCACTAAGCGACTCGCCGACGACGGCAAAGTTGTGGTTCTGGCTCGTGATCTCGACCTTGCCGGTCGTCTCATCGCGAACAGGATGGTTGGCGCCGTGGTGGCCGAACGGCAGCTTTTCGATCCGTCCGCCCGCAGCCAATGACAACAGCTGGTGTCCGAGGCAGATTCCGAAGATCGGCACCTCACCGATGAGGTCGCGAATCGCATCGCTCGCGTATGGGCTCATCTCGGGATCGCCAGGGCCATTTGAGAGGAACACTCCGTCAGGCTTTCTGGCGAGGACGTCGGCAGCCGATGTCGATGCCGGCACGATCTCGACGTCGCCAATCCCACTGAGATGCCACGATATTGTCGATTTGATGCCGAAGTCGTATGCAACGATTCTGCGAGCCGTTGCATCGCCCCTATAGGCGACCGAGTACGGCGCAGCGGTCGTCACTGTTGAGACGAGGTCGATTCCGTCGGTGCCCGGTTCGGCCGATGCCGCTGCGGTGAGCGCCGAGATGTCGACGGCGCCTGGCCCCTCGGTTGGCCCGAAGGCTCCCGGCATCGCTCCGTTACTCCGAATTAACCGTGTGAGCCGACGAGTGTCGACTCCTGCGATTCCACTGAGTTTGTGGAACTGGAGGAACGCGTCGAGCGATTGCTCGGCTCGCCAGCTCGAATGGCGTCGAGCGAGGTCTCTGACAATCACACCCCTGGCGTACATGCCCGTGCTTTCGTTATCAGCGGCGCTTGTGCCGTAGTTGCCGATGTGGGGGTAGGTGAAGGTCACGATCTGGCCCGCATACGACGGGTCGGTGAGCACCTCTTGGTAGCCGCTCAATGCGGTGTTAAACACCACCTCGCCGCCTGCTATGCCACCGGCCGGGGTGGCGCCAATGTGCTCGCCCTCAAATACTGAGCCGTCGGCGAGCACAAGTGCCGCCGCTGTTGGGTTGGTCATCGGGTTGCCTCTCCATTGATCACGGTTGGGGCTCCTTGGTAGATCGTGTGTCTGACCTTGCCTTGCAGGTCGCGACCAGCGAATGGGGTGTTTGTGGCTTTTGAAGCCAGTTGTGCGGGATCGACCGTCCAGCGAATGGCGGGGTCGATGATTGTGAGATTTGCCGGTTGACCCGGCTCTATGGGGCAGCCATGACGATCAGCAACTCCCGCAATGGCGGCGGGTCGCCACGACAGCAAGCCGACGACCTGCTCAAGCGGCAGGTCGAGTTCGGTTAGCGCAACGGCCAGCGCGGTCTCGAGCCCCAACATGCCACCCGGGGCGTCATCAAACGCTTGCTCTTTTGCATCGGGAGTGTGAGGGGCGTGACCGGTGGCGATCGCATCGATAGTGCCATCGGCGAGCCCCTGTCGCACCGCAGCAACATCGGCTGAGGTCCGCAATGGCGGGTTCACTTTGAACAGTGGGTCGTAGCCCTCGCAGGCGGTATCGGTGAGCGTGAAGTGGTGGGGTGTGACCTCGGCGGTGATTGGCAGGCCGCCCGCTTTGGCTGCCCTCACCATGGCCACGCTGCCTGCGGTCGTGAGATGCTGGAAGTGCACCCTGACACCAGTGAGCCGTGACAACGCAATATCACGCATCACCATGAGTTCTTCGGATTCGGCCGGCTGGCCACCGACCCCGAGTCGTGACGAAACTGCACCCTCGTGCATGCAGGAGCCGATCGACAGCGCATCGGTTTCACAATGTTGGGCGAGCACGAGCGGAGCGCCAACGGCCTCCCCAATCGAGCCGGCGTATTCCAACGCCCGACGCATGAAACCGGCGTCTTGCACGCCGTTTCCATCGTCGGTGAATATCCGGACGCCTAGTTCGGCCAATTCGGCCATCGGTGCGAGCGACTCGCCCGATCGGCCGAGGCTAATCGCCCCGCTAGGAAGGACTTCGCACAACGCAGTTTTGGCAATCCGGAGTACGTCAGACACAACCGATGCTGAGTCCATGCAAGGGTTTGTATTTGGCATCGCGACGACGGCCGTGAAGCCGCCTTTCGCGGCCGCACGGCTGCCGGTCTCGATTGTTTCGGCTGCTTCGTTTCCTGGCTCGCGAAGGTGAGCGTGAAGGTCGACGAAGCCAGGCGTGACGAAACACTGCGAGGCATCGAGGGTGAGATCACCCTTAAGTTCTGGCCCGACCTCGAGGATCAGACCAGAAACGTTGTCGACGAGGACATCTCCTGATCGTTCGCCCGATTGGTCGATAATTCGCCCACCCGAGATAACCGTGGTCGTCATTTGGCCTCCCCAACGCTGTCTGCAAGTTCTGGAACGGCATCGAATCGGCCAGGTCCGAGCGTGCTAAAGAGCACCGCCATTCGGACCGGAATGCCATTGGCCACCTGCTGGAGGACAAGACTGTTTTCTTGGCCCGCAACCTCGGGATCGATTTCGACGCCCCGGTTCATAGGCCCTGGGTGCATGACCACCGCATCGGGACGCATTTTGGCTGCTCGTTCAACGGTCAGGCCGTAGTTTGACCGGTACTCTCGCAGCGTCGGGAACGGTGAATCGGTGAGGCGCTCTTGCTGGATTCTCAGCATGTAGGCCACGTCGATGTCGCCGATCACGTTGTCGAGTTTCGATTCGACTCGGACGGGCCAACCTTCGAGGTTTCGTGGCAACAGTGTGCTTGGCGCAACGAGGGTCACCGTTGCTCCGAGCTTGGTGAAAGCGTCAACGTTTGAGCGCGCCACGCGGCTGTGATTGATATCGCCGCAGAGCGCAACGTGTTTGCCGTCAAGCGATCCAAATCGTTCGAGGAGCGTGTAGCTGTCGAGCAGAGCCTGGGTCGGATGGGCATGCCAACCGTCACCGGCGTTGATGATTGAGGCATCAGTCCATTGGGTGATCTGCTGGGGCACGCCCGATGAGCGATGGCGCACGACGATGGCGTCAATCTCCATAGCGCTCAGCGTCTCGATCGTGTCTCGGATCGATTCGCCCTTCTTGACTGACGACGCACTGGCCGAAAAGTTGATTACGTCAGCAGATAGACGCTTCGCCGCCAGGTCGAAGCTCGTGCGTGTCCTCGTTGAGTCTTCGAAGAACGCCATCACGACGGTCTTGCCGCGAAGGGCAGGAACTTTACGAACATCGCGGGTTTGCACTTCGGCGAAGCCTCTTGCGAGTTCGATGAGCTCCTCAATGTCGGCGCGGTCAAGCTCGTGAGTAGAGAGCAGGTGTCTCATCTTGAGATTTCCCCCAACTCGACACCGTCAATAGTTGCGTTGACCGCTTCATCTCGTCGGGTTGGCAGGTTCTTGCCCACAAAGTCGGGACGAATCGGCAGCTCTCGATGGCCCCGGTCAACCATGACGGCGAGCTGGATGGAGCGGGCCCGACCGATGTCGTTGAGCGCTTCCAGCGCGGCCCTGATCGTTCGGCCAGTGAAGAGGACGTCGTCCACAAGGACAACCGTCTTACGAGTGATGTCGAAGCTTATTTCGGTCACTGCCTCGGGAAGGACTGGCCGCAGGTTGATGTCGTCTCGGTAGAAGGCGACGTCGAGGGTGCCCGCCTCGACCTGGGTATTAGGGTCGATTTCGAGCAGCGCAGCCACGATGGATTCAGCAAACGGGACTCCCCCAGTCTGCAAACCAATGATGACCACGTTCTCGAGGCCTTCGTTTCGCTCAACGATCTCGTGTGCCATTCGGCGGACTGCCCGTTGGACCGCATCACGGTCGAGGACCTGGGTCCGGGCAATAAAAACGCCCCCAAACGGGGGCGTACGTCGACGTTCGCGTTCAGCCAAAGCGCGATTCCTTCCTCTGCCGTATGAGCCTCACAGGACTCACTTCACGGAACTCCGGTCGGGAAAGAATATCAGTGGGCACCGCGACTTACACGCGTGTTACCCCTTTGCTTTGTCCAAACCGGCTTTGGCTCCGGCGAGCATGGCTTCGAGGTCTGTGGTGACGGTCACCATCTTGAAACCTTGGGTGAGCCGCTTCTCGACCAGAGCCGGCGTCGAGTGGATGCCTGGGGTGATCCCCCTTTTCTGGCAACCGGCGATAATCCGCTTCAGCGCTTCGTTGAAGCCCTCATCTTCTTGGTCATTGGCAGGGGCAAGGCCGAGGCTCAGCGACAGGTCGGCGGGCCCCACGTAGACAGCATCGATACCTGGCGTGTCGAGGATGGCGTCGAGGTTGGAGAGCGCCTCAACCGTTTCGATCATCGGGATTGCGACCACTTGAGCGTTCGCCTCGGCCGCGTAGTTGGGGCCGAGGGCCGAGCCAGCCCGGATCGGCCCGTAGCTGCGGAGTCCATCTGGCACATACCGACAGGCTGCCGTGGCGGCCTGGGCCTGCGCCGCCGTGTTAACCATCGGTACAATCACGCCCAATGCGCCGGCGTCGAGTACTCGGCCGATGATGCCAGGCTCATTCCATGGCACACGAGCGATTGGAATCGAGTCTGACCCAGATAGAGCAACGAATGTTGTGAGGGCATCGGTGTATTCGCTCAGCCCGTGTTGCATATCGACGCAGCAGTAATCGAATCCGAGGCCGCCGAGCTGCTCGGCACCAACTGTGGTGCACTGCGAGATCCAGAGCCCGAGTGTCGGATCGCCGTTGTTCCACTGTTCGCGGAGGGTGTTGGTTCTCATCGGGCGAGCCTAATTCACTCGCGCTCCGTCGACCTATCGCAAGGCGCTGGCGTTTGGCTCCGGTCGCCCACGAACGGTCTGGGGTCCGAACGGTCTGGGGTCAGACCCCAGACCGTTCGTCGAGCTACCGTTCGCGCGCGCAGTAGTCAGCGGCCGTTGAACGTGGCATCACGTTTCTCGACGAATGCCGCAACCGCTTCCTTGTGGTCGGCTGTACTCATCGAACGAACCATCGCGGCCGCCTCGGCGTCGAGCGCCGTCGCCAGATCACAACCAATCGCTCGATTGATGTTCTCCTTCATGAACCGCATCGAAATCGGTGCCCGTTCGGCGAGGCGATGACAATAGGCCAGCGCCTCAGAACGGAAGTCGGTCCCGGGCAATATCTCGTTGATGATGCCGAGCCCCAGCGCTTCTTCGGCAGAGAGGCGAGGTGACCAGAAGTAGAGCTCTTTCGCCTTCGACGGACCGACGAGCTGGGTGAGAAACCAGCTACCACCGAAGTCACCCGATGCGCCGATGTTGCCGAAGGCAGGGACCACAATTGCCGACTCCGATGCGATACGCAGGTCCGCAGCGAGCGCGATCGACAAGCCTGCACCCGCGGCGGCGCCCGGAATCGCCGCGACGACGGGCTTCGGGAACTCGTGCAGTGCAAGCGAAACCAGCCGTTGTCGCTGCCGCAGCCAACTGATACGAGACTCGGCGTCGGCTGGCTGATTCTCGCGACGCTCACTACTGGTATGGCCCTCGTTCATCGCTTTCACATCACCACCCGCACAGAATGCCGCGCCCTCGCCCGTCACCATGACCACCCTGATCTCAGGATCGATACTGAGTGAGGGCAACACGGCGGCAAACCCGTCATACATGGCATCAGAAAGCGCATTGCGACGCGCTGGCCGGTTGAGCGAGATCACGGCAACCGACCCATCGACCCAACAGAGCAGGTCGTCGGATCCGGTGTCGAGTTGACGGCTCGAATGCTCAGACGTGGTTGACATGGCGGCCTCCCGGCGAACGACAGAACTTGTCGCCAGAGGTTGCCACGCTGGCGTTGACGGCACCAATCGAAATGTCGTACGTATCCGATACCTGCAACAAAGTGCGAGTGGGCGAGCGTTTTTGCGCCAGCAAAAAGGCGGGAAGAGAGGAGGCGCTAGCCGACGAACGACGCTAGCGGTTAGCCCGCTGAATGTACTCTTCGCTCGAGGCAAGGAAGGCGGCAAGTTGCAGGTCGTCGCCTGACTGGAGCACGTTTGTCCACCACACGAGACCACCGGGGTCTGGGTTGCGGCCGAGAAACTGTTGATACAAGGCAGTCACTCGTCTGACCCGGTTTTCCTCGGACTGGTAGAAGGCGAAGGCGACACTGTTCGACCCGATTGTCCCGGTTTGCTCGATCCAATATTGCTTGCCCTCCGGGCGGGGACTTCGCCCCAGCAGTGCGCTATAGAGTTCGCGAACCCAGAGCTCACTCGTGCCGCCTTGACGATTCACATACTCGGGCGAACCGTAGAACGAAGCGGCCAGCGTCGCGACCGGGAGCCCCTCTGACAAACGCGATGACCAGAATCCGCGACCTTCGGGATCCCCGGCCCGGCCGAGTGTGTCGAGGTAGAGACCGTCGACGACAAATCCTGTCCATTCGGCCGAGTTCGACAACGAGTCAACGAACTCAAGTGGGCTCGTGCCCGAGGCAAG
>JBBKWJ010000143.1:0-9493 GCA_037968895.1 Acidimicrobiales bacterium | reverse complement strand
TGGCAGACGACTACTTCGTCACCTTGGACGATGTCGTACACAAGGTGAGAGTAGACCGGGGCGGAGACGTCTTGAGCGCCGGACTTGATCGCATTGAGAAAGCTCAGAAGGCGACGTCGATCGAATGATTCGGGAAATCCCTTGCGGGCCATAAGGCCACGTTCTTCGAGAACAGCGTTTGGATACAAGAAACCGTCGGTGGTGATGAGGTCGACCTTCGGGTGGTTAGGCCAGCGGTCTAACAGTGCCTGCAACACGCGGGCTGTTGTCGACTTACCGACCGCGACCGATCCGGCGATTCCGATGATGTACGGAACCTTGGCTGGAAGCTTGCCGAGGAACGTATCGCTGGCTCGGTAGAGCTCTTGGGCTGCGCCGACATGAAGGTTGAGCAATCGCGACAACGGCAGGTAGATCTGGGCGACGTCTTCTAGCGACAACTCGACGTTGATGCCGCGGAGGCGGTCGAGATCGGGCTCGGTAAGACTGAGGGGTGTTGCAGCTCTGAGCTTGCCCCACTGCTTTGCCGTGAACGACATGTACGGCGAAAAGTCGTGGTCGACGTGCTCAATCATGGGCGCTCCTCGGCCTGGAGCAGACCAGTTGGTACGTCGTTGGTGCCGAGCCAGTCGGCGACAACCTCAGCGTTGTGCTCGCCACGATATGGGGCGGGGCCGGCGATGAAGGACTCGGCATTGCTGAAGTGATACGGCGACTCTACGACGCGGCGCACACCCCCGACTCGGTTGTCGACTTCTGCCGTCAACCGGCGCTCGGAGGCGATATCGGTGTCAAAGACATCTTCGGGTTGACGGATCTCGGCCCACGCAATGTTTGCCGAGTCGAGCCAGGCGGTGACCTCGGCGAGCGAATCGAATGCGGCAATGGTGTCGCCGATCAGCGCCTTCCTGGTCGCTGCTTTTGTTTCGACCGGTGCATCTTTCGGAAGTCCGTCGGTCAGCAGCCCAGCCCTTGAGACCTGGAACCACTGAGAGAGCAAGTTACCGGAGACCAGGATGTGGCCGAACGATGTTGGCCACACGTAGCCGCCGAGACGCAAGATCTCGCTTTTGTCGAGCACATAGTGCGAGAAGTCGTCGGTCACCGTCATTGCGTTCAGCATCGCCATGTCGATGTGCTGGCCGACGCCACACGTGGTTCGCATGTGAAGGGCAGCGAGAACGGCGACGAGGCCATGAAGAGATGAGTTGGTGTCTGCAATCGAGAGCATCGGGTCGATAGGAGCCGCCTCATCGAACCGAGCTTGGCGAGCGAGTAAACCGGACTCGGCGTGCAGGATTGGGGCGAACGCGGCCCGATCCTTCTGGCTCGATTCCTGGCCGAAGCCAGTAATCGAGAGCATGATGACGCCGTCGTTCACCGCCCGTATGTCGTCATACGCAAGCCCGAACCGTTTCATGACCCCTGGCCGGTAGTTCTCGACCACGATGTCGGCTTTCGCCGCAAGCGCTAGCAACAGCTCACGAGCCCCTTCGGCCTTGAGATCGACGCAGATGTTTCGCTTTCCTGCGTTCTGTTGGGTGTAGTACCCCGCGAGACCTCCGGTCTTGTCTCCCCAAAGGCGGGTGAGGTCGCCGTCTGGCGGCTCGACCTTCACAACGTCGGCGCCGAGGTCGCTCAGCATGCGCGTAGCAAACGGTCCGGCGACAACGCGGGAGAAGTCGAGGACACGAATTCCTTCGAGTGGTTTCGTCACGCCATGATGGTGGCAGCTCCGCCCGCGCAATGCGAGTTCAGGTCCAGGTTCGGTGCGACAGGACTACCACCGGTAGGCTCGCCGCGTGTCTCCCTGGAAACTGCAACGCAACGCTTCTCGTGTCATCCTGCTCAATGGCGAGGACCAAGTGTTTCTCATTAACGCCATTGATCCGAACGACGCCTCGAAACCCGCATGGTGGGAAATTCCCGGCGGCGGAATCGATCCAGGCGAGGCATCAGCGGCGTGCGCGGCACGAGAACTGTGGGAAGAAGGTGGATTCGACGACGCTGAAGTTGGTCCGGTCGTCTTCACCCAGCACGTCGAGTTCAGCTTCGGTGGCATCGACTTTGATCAAGACGAGGTCATCCACGTCGCACGGACCACACAAACCGAAATCCGAAAGCCCCAAGGGCTGGAGTACTTAGAGGCGCTTGCGTTTCGGGGCGCCCGCTGGTGGACACTCGATGAAGTTGAGGCAGCAGACGTGCCGTTCTTACCGCCACGGTTGCCCGAGCTGCTTGGTCGGATAGTGGCCGGAGACTATCCGGACCCACCCCTCGACATCTCGCCCGCTATTTCACCCGACTAGCCGACGGTTGTGTCTGCTCCGAGGATCACGACGAGCATGGCATCGTCGATTGCGACACCAGCATCAGCAGGCATGGGCGCGATGTTCACTTCTGGTACACCGAGCAGTCGAGCGGCTTGAGCGGCATCGGCCTGATAACCCTCGATGTAGTAGATGATTGACGTGTCGCTTGGGTTGTTTGCATTCTTCGCCCCAAGGGTGTCGTAGCCAGCCTGATCGAGCACCCTCGTGCCAGCGCCTGCGATGCCACCGCGTGATGCTGCGTTGCCGACTCTGACCTTTACCTCGCCATTGGGATGCAGCTGAGCGATTGTCGTAGTCGTCTCTTCAACCGGCTCGGTGGTCTCAGTTGCATCAGGCACTGTGTCGGGAACGGTCTGTTCTGTCTTCGTCGACTCCACAATCGAACCGCCGGTCACCGTGCGAAAGAGGGACCGGGCGCCGAAAACAAGAGCGAGAGCCATTAGCAGCAGGACTGCGGCAAGCATGACTGCATTGATGATGTCGTGACGTTCGATACGCTCCACAGCCGCTTAGCCTCCCATCTTTCGGTGCCCAGGGGGCGGATAGTGCACGAGCGTCGAAGGGTAGCCCTAACCGGTGTTGCGCATGCCCGCGGCAACACCATTTATTGTGAGGAGCAAGGCGCGCCGCAAACGATGCGAGACCTCTTCGCCTGAACGAACCCGTTTGAGAAGGTCGACCTGAATCAGGTGCAGCGGATCAAGGTAAACGTCTCGAATCTGAAGCGTGCGTTTGAGGATCGGAAGGTTGTCAAGCGGGCCCCGCCCGGTGATTTGCGCGAGCCCGGCAATGGTGCGGGCGTGCTCCTCCTCGACCATCGTGAATAGGTGAGAGTGTTCGGCGGCAACGAGCGTGTCGACATAGCGCTTCGCGATGCGAAGATCAGTCTTGGCGAGGGTCATCTCGACGTTGCCGATGAAGCTACGGAAGAACCGCCATTCGTTGTACATCTCCTGCAGCCCTTCGAGGCCGCCTTGCTCGATGATGTGCTCGAGGCCGGTGCCGACGCCGAACCAGCCTGGAATAATCTGTCGGCTTTGGGTCCATCCAAAGACCCATGGAATGGCCCGCAGCGAGTCGAGCCCGGCATCAGCCGTTGATCGTTTCGCTGGTCGCGACCCGATATTCAGCGAGCCGAGCTCTTCAACTGGAGTTGAAGTGACGAAATATGCGGGAAGCTCAGGCTGGGTGATGAACCCCCGATAGTGCTCGAATGCCGCACCGGAGATGGTCTCCATCCACTCCGACCAGCGAATAATGGTTTCTGGGTCATGGCGGGCGCCAGCATGCGACACCGTCGCCTCGAGCACGGCAGAGAGCGCCAGATCGAGATTTCGTTGGGCGATTTCAGCCTGACCGTATTTGTCGCTAATCACTTCGCCTTGTTCAGTGATTTTCACCCCTCCGTTAACGGCGCCCGAGGGCTGGGAGAGAATTGACTCGTTGGTAGGGCCGCCACCGCGGCCGACGGTGCCGCCTCGACCGTGGAATACCACGATCTTGACGCCGTGGCGGGCTGACACATCCCTGATTGTTCGCAGGGCCTTGTGAATTTCCCACTGGCTCGTTGCGATACCGCCGTCTTTGTTTGAGTCGGAGTAGCCGACCATCACTTCTTGGACACCACCCCGAAGTTCGACGATTCGACGATACGAGGGAATGGTGAGCAACCGTTCGAGAGTCTCGCCTATACCCCGGAGGTCGTTGATTGTTTCAAATAGTGGAACGAAGCTGAGGCGAGCAGTCCCAGTTGCGAGGTCGATGAGGCCAACTTCTCGGGCGAGCAGTACAGGCGCCAGCACGTCGTCAACACCTTGAGTCATCGAGATGATGTAGCTCTCGACGACATCGTCGCCATAGAAGTCGAGCTGTTCGCGTATGGTGCGGAAAAGGTCAAGGGCATCGGTGCCTTCTACCTTGATGCCAGGAGGGGCGAGCGGACGACGGCTGTTTAGCTCGGCCAGCAGCAGGGCAGTACGACCCTCAGCGTCGTTCGGGTACGCCGTCCCTGATTCAGCGAACATTCTGGCTAACGACTCGTGGTGCTTCTTAGCGTGCTCTCGAATGTCGAGCGTCGCCAGTCGGAAGCCTGCAGTCTGCACGATGCGCTGCACTCGTCGAAGACGTCCCTTGGCGACGAGGTCGGCACCAGTTCGGATGAGTGAATGCTCGAGCAGAGTGAGATCGTCAGCGAGTTCGGTGTGACGCTGGTAGGCCCTCGGCCCGGCTGGAACCTGAGCGGTCTCGGCGAGGCGTTGCGCAATAACTAAAAGACGGAGTCGATACCACTCACCGTCGTTGATTCTGCCGACCGCAGCAAACACGTCAGGAAAATGATCGCGGTCGGCCTCGACGGCGGCAATCAGTTCGTCGCTTGGTGGCCGAATCACGTCAGACGTGCTGAGCTCGCGACGCAGCCCCTCGATCTCCGAACGGAGCAATCGAATTGCTCGCTGACGCTGAAGGGCAAGAACCTCAACAGTGGTCGAGGGGGTGACATTGGGGTTGCCGTCACGGTCGCCGCCAACCCACGATCCAAAGACAATCGGAGCGGCGGTTGCTTCAAGCTGAATACCGTGCTGCTCGAAGGCGATGTCGGCGTCGCTCCACACCTCGGGCAAGCCACTGACCAACAGCTGCTCGAGGTAGTAGAGGGCGGTGCGGGCCTCGTCAACTGGTTCGGGCTTTTCTCGGCGCAGCTCGTCGGTGAGCCAGAGGGCATCGATCAGGGTGTCGATTCGTCGATCAATTCGGAGACGGTCGGTCGCGGTGGTTCGGGCTCCCTCTCGTTCTTCCAAGAGCCGAGAAACGTCGCTCAACTTGTCGAGTATCGAGCGTCGTGATGCCTCTGTTGGATGAGCAGTGAAGACCGGCTGCAGCCGGACATTGTTGAAGACGCCGCTGATCTCCTCAGGCGTGTGGCCCGCTTCGATGAGTCGATTGAGCGTGTCGGTGATGCGGCCATCGTCTGACCGACTGACGTTGAGTTCTTCGATTCTGTACACCTGCTCGGCGACGTTCGCGAGGTGGAAATAGGTTGTGAAGGACCGAGCGAGCCGAACGGTGTCGAGATCGTCAAGGCCCTGGATGACCTCGTTGAGCCGAACTCCAGCGGCGTCGTGCTCGTCACGGCGAAGGCTCCGGGCGAGCACTCGAACCTCCTCAACGACGGTCAAGAACTCCTCACCCTCAAGCCGGCTGATTGCACCGCCCAGCTGGGAGCCCAGCCGTCTGATGGCGATGCGCAGCTCGTTGTCGCGATTGATCTGATCGGCCGTTGCGGGAGGCGATGATGGAGTCAACTGGTGTCCTTCGTCGATTTCTAGGAACCGGTCGCCATTGACCGTCCATCACTCTAGCGAACCGGTACGCCTTCGTAGGCGACTAGGAGTGAGCCGAGAACGAAAACGACCCCGGCTGGCGATGCCAATCCGAGGTCGTTGTGCTCGTTCTGCCCCAACGAGATACTTCCCCATCGGAGAATGTGAGGCATATGTAAGGTATTTCCTAACTATTTGTCAGTAGGCGTCAGAGGTGCTTGTAGTCGGGCTCGCGTAAGGAATCCGGTGTGGGCGACCATGCGGTGATCTGGGCGCACCGCAAGGCCTTCGACGTGCCAGGTGCGATTCAACACCTCGGTGGTTTCAATCTCGGTGAAGTTGTTGGCATGAAGTGCGTCGGTGACCTTCATGACCTGAGTGACAGCTGGCGTGTATGCGAGAAACACTCCGCCGGGGCGCAGCGCGCTTGAGGCATGGGGAATGACCTGCCATGGCTCAGGAAGGTCAAGGACGACCCGGTCGAAGTCTGTTCCATCGATGCCGTCATAGCTCGACCGGAGCTCAACCTTGTATCGCTCTAGTACTTCTTCGCCGAGAAAGGCGGTGACGTTCTTTATGGCCCGATTGGCGAAATCTTCACGAAGTTCGTAGCCAGTGATGTCGGCCCCTGTGCGAAGCATGCCCATCGACAAGGCACCCGACCCGACGCCTGACTCGAACACCTTCATGCCAGGCCCAATATCGGCGAGCATCAGGATCGGTCCGATGTCTTTCGGGTAAATAACCTGTGCCCCTCGCTTCATCGACAAGATGTAGTCGCTTAGCGTCGGTTTGAGTACACGAAGCTTCTGGCCCAAGGTCGTTGAGACGGTTGAACCATCGTGGCGGCCAATGATCTCGGTATGCGGCAAGACGCCAGCATGGGAGTGAAAGGAATTCTTAACGTCAAGCGTCACGAGGTGACGGCGACTCTTCTTGTCAATCAGCAGGACAATATCGCCCTCGGCGAGGACGCCACTTTGTGTGTTGGCTTCTGTCATGAGGGTTTAGTTCTTTGCTTTCTTTTTACGCCGCGGCATTGCGACAGGAACGGGTTCGATCGCTGATGCCTTCTCGGCAAGCCGGCAGAAGGCACATATGTCGCTAGAGGCCGGGCCACCACACGTTGCACAGGTGCCGAGCGTAGCCTTCTCGGCATCGGCGTCAGTCGCAAAGCGGTCGACCGCATTGCGAAGAAATCCGAAGTAGAAATCGCGCTTGGCGCCAGGCGAGGCGAGCTCAAGTTCGTTGAGTGACTCTTTGTAGCCGATGTGCTTGTTGCCTACGGCCATCGGACACTCTTCAACGATGTAGTCGATATTTTTCAGGACGCAATAAGCCGCCATCTCGCGCTCCCCTAGCCGGACGAGTGGCTTGATCTTTCGCGGAAAGCCGTTGCGGGCCGGAAGCACTGGGCGTTGGCGACCGAGGTAATCGGTCTGCCAATGCATCACATTGCCGTATAACACGGCGGCCTCATCGTCGAGATTGTGGCCGGTTACGACGGCGTCGTAGCCGCCGTCAAGCGCGGCTTTGTCGAAGAGATGCCGTTTAGACATACCGCAGGCCGAGCACGGCACCCGCCGCGTTGCCGCGGCCGCGGTCGGCACGTCAAAACCGTATTCGCCTCGAAGATTGATTTCGATGAGCTTTACGCCCCGTGACTCAGCATAGGAGCGAGCGAATTCAGCCGAAGTGTCTGAGTAGTCGCCAATTCCAAGACCGACATAGAGGCCGTCAGCCTCATAGCCAAGGTCGAGCAAAATGTCCCACACTGCGAGGCTGTCCTTGCCGCCTGACACTGCGACCAACGCTCGTTCGCCCTCGTTCAGCATGTCGAACTGTTTGATTGTCTTGGCCGTCTGATCGGCGCAGAACTTCAGGAAGTGATCAGCGCAGAAATTGGCATTGTGGCGCCGCATATCAATGACGGCCGACCCGCGGCAGACCTTGCACTTCATCCGACTTGACCGCCACTGATGACGGGACGAATCTCGACCACCGCGTCGTGTTCAAGCACAGCGTCGCCGGGAACGAGCGTGCCATCTTGAATAACCAGCACGGACTCTCGGTTCAGGTCGAGGCGGCGTAGAAGAGCTACGACCGAAATTGGGCCGTCGAACTCGGTTTCTCGTTGGGGATTTCGCAGAAGTACCTTCACCGGTACAGGATGCCGGAAAAGGGGGCGTCCTACGAGCGTTTCGCGGCTTTGCGCGCTGCCTTTATGGCCTTCTTCTGATCTTTGGCGTTGAGCTTGGCCGACTTCTTGGCCCGCTTTTCTTCTTTGATCTGTTCGCCATGGGTGACGTGAAGGCTTTCAATCAGGTAACGATCGCCTGGCTTGAGGTTGGTCAACTCGACCATCTCGCGGCGTCCAGTTCTCCGCTTGGCCCAGCGATACAGCAACATGATGCCCGAGGTGAACACCCATGATTGGGCGGGTCCGCGGACGGTTTTGCGTATTCCAAAGCTAAGAAGTTTGGCGAGCATTACAGACGGCGGATCTCGAGGACTGTGCTCTTCTTCTTACCTGATGACTGGCCCATGAGGTAAATAATCGTGAGCAGGATGATGGCGGTAACTGTGCCGGCAATAGCCATCTTCTTCTTGCTGTCCTCGGCGACAGTGTCAACCTGGCCTTGGATCTCGCGAAACTTCGACTCGATGTCGGCCGGGGTGATCTTCGTAGTGTCGGTCATGAAAGTACTCGATTCTTTGCCTTTGTAAACGCAACAACCAGCCCTGCGATGGCAGCCAGCATCACCAAAATCGCAACCAAATAGGATACGAGCGATAGCCAGCTATTACCGTCGAGCTCGGCTTCGCTTTGGAGCAAGCGGAGGGTGCCGATGCCGAAGAAGAAGAGCCCTAGAAACATCATGAGCGCCCCTGCGATGCCCCAGGCGAGGTAGCCGCCGAGCGTCTTCAGAGGTTCGACAGTTTCCTGCTTGGCGTAGTCGACCAGCATCTTCTGCAGATCTTTCGCCTCATCTAATGGGTTTCGACTAGCCACAGGTCTCTCTTTCGCCCGGTACTGCGCGGGTGTGTTGCGCTGACGTCCTAGTGTGCCCAGGCCTCATCAGCCATGCACGTTGGGACAGCGTAACAGTTTGTGCCCCATCATGAATTGATTGGATCAGTCGGGTCGAGTTCCTCGACCTCGGGCGCGTCAGGAAAGTCGGCCAGAACCCGTATCACTTCGTCTTGGAGACCCTCATACGTCTGCGCGAGTTCGCCATTGATGATGATCGAGAACACGGCGTATCCGTCTTCATCGGTGTCAGAGACTACAAATCCGCTAAGGGACCGCACCGTGTTAAGGGATCCGGTTTTGGCGTACACCTGGCCATCGATCTCGGTGCCATCGAACCGATTGAGAAGGCTGCCTCGTTCGCCCGAGATGCTAAGAGTTTGTGCGAATGTCGAATCAGGCGTGGCGGTTGAAAGAACCGCAATAAGGAGATCGCAGGTGAGTCGGTCTGATTCGGCTAATCCTGAGCCGTCGTTGATGATGACACCAGTTATTGGCATTGTGCCGTTCGCCGCGAGCGCCGAGCGAATGGCAGCGGCCCCTGCCTCGGTCGATCCGATGCCGCTGACCTCGAGGCCAATGTGCTTTGTCAGAATCTCAGCGGCGTAGTTGTCGCTATAACTGTTGACGTGAGTGGCGATGTCAACGACCGTGGCTGACTCGATCTCGGCAATCTTGACCGAAGTGTCTGGGGCCGTTCCGCTTGCCGCCTGGTTGACGACGACACCGCGCTGGCTTAGAAGACCTGCGAAGACCGCAGCTGCATTCTGCACGGGATCGATCGCCATCTCGCGCGGAAGCACCGAACC
>JBBKWJ010000142.1:0-44755 GCA_037968895.1 Acidimicrobiales bacterium | reverse complement strand
GTTGTTGCACTGGAAGTTCGAAGAGTTGCGCCGCGGAGAAATCGCTCGCAACTCCGTCGGGGAATCTGCGGAGTGACGCAGCGAGCGCGGCGAGGCCGTTGTCTGCACCGGCCACGATGAAGCTGTTGGAGTCAAACCGAGTCAGCATTCCTTGGTGTATTCGGCGACTCAGCGCTGATGCCGTCACTCCTGCTTGGATGAGTTCGGTGCGTGAGCAGGCGCCGTGATTAGCAAGTGCGATACGGAGAATGAGGGCATCAATGGAAACGGACATAGGTCAATAGTGTCGACCGGGTGTGACAACGGCCTCAGATACATCGGTGGCCAACCGAAGTGGCGGTGATTTCGCCCCATTTCCGACGCCAAACGCGGCCGCTTTTCGTGCACGTTTTCGACGCTAGAAGCGGCCGCTTTTCTAGCGGGGGACGCGAAATGCGGCGGGGCCGGAGCCCCGCCGCATCACATGCGTACTTCAGTTGTTGCTACTGCTATCAGCCAGCAGCGCGAGCGGCGGCGAGCCACTCATCAGCAAGTGCACGGTTGTTTGTGATCCACTCAGCGGCAAGTGCGCCGATGGCAGCGGAGCTGCCGTCGGTCTCACCCTGCGCCACGTTGGCGAGTGAAACATCAATCAATGGAAGCGTGACCTGAGCCAGGAGTTCCGCTGCTGCCGGGTTGGCGGCGAGGAAGTCGCTGTTTGCAGTCACCTGAATGTCGGCTGCGGTCCAACCCAGTGGGCAACCGGCGTCGGTTGCTGCTGGGCACTGTTCGGTACCAATAGCGGCAATCATGTTGGGCTGTGCGTAGTTTTCGCCGCCCTCTTGCTCGGCGCAGTTGGAGTCAAGCAGCTCGGCGTCGACGCCAAGCCACACCACGTTGTCTCCGGGGCGGAGCTCGGTGATGTAGGCGCTTGGGGTCCACGTGTAGATGACCATTGGCTCGCCGGAATTGGCTTTGCCGATTGCCTCAGCCATCATGGCGTCGTAGCCAGCGATGGTCTGCTCGATGTTGTTCCAGCCGTACTGGCAGATCATCTCGGTGACAATGTTGTCGCAGGTCCAGCTTTCCTGGCAGCCATAAATGTTGGCTACGCCGTTGCCGTCGGTATCGAAGGCAGCGTTGATTGTTGGATCGCTGTTGATCTGGTCGAGAGTGGTGATTCCCATCTCGTCAGCAACTGACTTGGTTACGAGGAAGCCCTGAAGACCGCCAGCCATCATCTCTTCACCAACAACGGTGAGGTGATCGCCAACCTTGCTTCCGTCAGGAAGATCTGCTTCGAGCCAGCTGAGGTGACCTGGGTACCAGCTGTTCACCCAGAAGTCGATCTCGCCCTGTGCCATTGACAGGTAGGCGAGCGACGGTGAAAGCTCAAGATCAGCGGCGTCAGAGACGTTGTAGCCGAGCTCGGTGAGGAGCTGGTTGTAGAGTGCTGCCTGGAAGTAGCCAGTGCTCCAGTCGGCGCGAGCCTGGGTGACGTCGACACCTTCGCCTGGCATTGATGCTGCGTCGCCGGAAGCGTCGTCAGTCATTGCTTCTGTCGTGTCGGTTGCGACATCTTCGACAACGCTCGCAGCGCTGTCGACAGCCTCGGTCGCGGTGTCGGAGCTGCTGCCGCAGGCTGCGGCAAGCAGGCCGAATGCGGCCAGTAACGCCCAGATGGGCTTCATTTTCTTCATTTGATTCTCCCCTATATAGAGATCGTGGAGTTCGTGCCTGGCACGAACCGAGAACTAACCTAGTCGGAAATTTGATCAGACCAGCGGCGCCACGTTACCGAGGCACCATTGTTGTCATATTGACAGCTTTGTTCGAACGGTTGTAGCTTTGAGAGCTCATGCATTCCGGCTGGTCAACGTGCCGGAACCAGCGTTCCGGCACGTCAAGCTAGCGATTGCAACTCGTTGGTTAATTTGCCTCAGTGTCGTCATACAAGCGTGTGCGACGGAAGTCGGCGACCATTCCACGGCTCGATGCGAAGATAAAGAAGCCTGCGCTAAAGGCGATGAATGCGCCGATACCAGTAACGATGTTTGGATCGGTTGCCCGAGCGAGGGTGCCGATCCAGCCCGCGGTGGTCGCCATTATTCCGGCTCCGAGCGCGGCCCCAATCGTGCCCGCAATCCAGCGCTTCTTCTCGTCTTGGTTGACATAGCCGGATGCCATCACGGCCGCTCCAAGTGACGCGATGCCAGCGATGAGAGTCCAGAGACCAAAGCGTGAGCCGTTGCTGGTAAAGCCATCGCGCACGATGGTGTCGGTCGCCCTGGCTTGGGCGGTGAGCACCGTGATCTGGTTGGCGTTGGCCAACGCGACTTTCTGGTCTGTTGTCTCGCGCGCTTCGGCGGTGAGTTCGTCGATCTGGGCCTGAATCTCAGGCGAGATTACGGCGTCAGTTCGTTTGTCGAATGTCCACCCGGAGAAGCCGGCTGCGACCAGGAAACCTATGGCGATAGCCGACATGATGATTGGCCCAACGAGGGGCTTCTCTGGCAGTGGCCGAAGCGGTTCGTGGTGCGCCGCCAGCATCCACATAGCGCTTCCGGCGACCATCACGATGGTGCCAACGAGTGCGACAATCGGTCCAATGCCTCGACCGGCAACTGCTGCCAATGACGGGGAAGCCACTAGGTAGCTCAGCATCATGACCAGGCCAGCAACTGAGGCGAGCATTGCTCCGTCAGGAGCGAACCATCGAGGGCCTTCGCCCGAGCGCCAGAGAGTTTGAGCGACGCTGGCAACCGTGATCGCGGCAAGTCCGAAGAGGACAAACCCAAACCATGATCCGCCCGAAGCGCTCCAGCCGTTGAATCCTTGGCCGGCGAGGGAACCCGCTGTTGTCTCACCTAACTCGTCGAGGCGACGGGAGAAGGAGCTCATCCAACCACCGTCAGAGTTCCATGTCAGGAACAGCGAGATGATCGTGAGTAGGCCGCCAGCACCGGCGATCATAAAGGAGTTTCGTTCCTTGCCGGTTAACGCGACGTAGCGATCCGCTGCCTTTGGAGCCTCTTCCTTAGCCTTTGCTGCGGCTTCGGCGTTCTCGAGCAGCACCTCTGGCGTCTTGGTGTTGCGCCATGCGGTGTTGATCCGAGACAACAGGTTCTCGCCTGCGTTCTCATCACGCTGTGAGATTCGGTCGAGGACAACGGCTACCAGGAAGAACGCCAAGCCAGCCGAGGCAGCCAATGCGGGGTCCTGGTTAGAGAGCGCTCGGAACAACAGCGCACCAAGGCCGCCGGCACCCATGATGGCGGCAATACCAAGCATCGAGATCGACAGCAGCAGCGTCTGGTTGATGCCGGTCATGATGGCCGGTCGAGCCAAGGGCAGTTGGATGTCGGTAAGGATCCGGCTTTCTTTCGCACCAAAAGCGCGGCCTGCTTCGACCACGTCTTCTGGCACTTGTCGTATGCCGAGGTTTGTGAGCCTGATGAGTGGCGGTAGCGCGAACACCATCGTCACCATCGTTGCGGACACCTCCCCGATTCCGAAGAAGTAGATGAACGGAAGCATGTACACGAATGAGTGCACAACCTGCATGGCATCGAGTATCGGTCTGACCACTTGCCAGAACCCATCGACGCGACCACAAGCCACGCCGATCGGCACGCCGATAATGACGCACAAGATCACCGCCACAAGCACGAAACCAAGGGTTCGTGCGGTTTGGACCCAGTATTCAGTGCCCAGAAGGCCGCATACGGTGAGCGCCCCTCCCGAGAAAAGGCCGATGGCAGGACCCCGCAGCAAGGTGCCGAGAATGATGAAGAAGATGACAACAACGATCCACGGAAGTGGAATCAGGAAATCATCGACCAGAAGTTGGATAAGAAACTCAAATGGCTTCTTCATCGCGTCGAGGAGGCCACCAAGATCATTCTTGGTCCAGTCAACCGCTTGGTCGATCCAATCGCCGAATGGGATCGCCCACTCGTCGAGAACCTCGTTATCTGCAATACCGGGGTTGCTAGTCGTTTGAGCGAACATCACATGAACACCTCTCGCTCGAAGCCGTCTATCAAGTTCTCGACCCGTCCCATTTCTTCCATGATGTGGCGTGGATCGAGGTTGCCAACGAGTCGGCCACTCTCATCGACCACGGCGATTGGTAGGCCTCGTCCTGCATAGGCGTACACGGTGTTGAGCGTGTCGGTTGGCGCAACCTGATCGAAGCCGGCGTGGACCACGGCGCTGAGTTCGGTGACACCATTTTCAAGCGCCTTCACCCCATCAGTCGCAGTCAGAATTCCGGTCGGCTTACCGTCGTTGTCGATAGCAAAGACGCCAGCTCTACCGTCTTTGAGTAGATGCAACGCTTCGGTGAGCGTGCTCGCAGCCGTGACTGGTGTCGGTGCCACCATCACCTCGTGGACCTGGATCACTCGACCCTGGTCGACGTCTTGGACAAACTCGGCGACGTAGCCGGTAGCAGGCTGCGTGAGAATCTCTTCGGGAGTGCCGATCTGGACGACAGCGCCGTCTTTCATGATGCAAACCCGGTCGCCCATACGAAGGGCCTCATTGAGATCGTGAGTGATGAAGAGGATTGTCTTCTTCAGCTTCTTCTGAATCTCCATCATCTCGTCTTGCATCTGGCGACGGATAAGCGGATCGAGAGCGCTGAACGCTTCGTCCATCAGTAGTACGTCAGGATCGGACGCAAGGGCTCGAGCGAGACCGACCCGCTGCTGCATTCCGCCCGACAACTCGCTCGGGAAATTCTTTGCGTAAGTTTGGAGTCCGACGAGGGAAAGCGATTCCATGGATCGACGATCACGTTCTGGCTTGTCGACTCCCTGGACCTTCAGTCCGTATCCGCAGTTGTCGATGATGTTGCGGTGTGGGAACAGAGCGAAATGCTGAAACACCATGCCCATCTTCTCGCGACGGAACGCCTGCAGAGCGGTTCCACTGAGTGTTTGCACGTCGGTGTCTTCGAACCAGACGTGGCCGCTCGTGATGTCGTGCAACTTGTTGACAGTACGGATCGCTGTCGACTTTCCTGAACCGGAAAGCCCCATCACGACGAAGATTTCTCCTTGCTTTACCGAGAAGTTCACGTCATCGAGTCCGAGGACGTGACCTGACCGACGCTGGACCTCGTTCTTGCCAACCCCAGCCTTGGCGAGCTCAAAGGCACGGCCGCGTGGTTGCGGTCCGAAAATCTTGAACACGTGCTCCAGGCGGATAATCTCTTCTCCAGCGGCGCTCATCCAGTCCCCTTCTTCGTAGGTAGCTACGACTTGTGACTTTTGATGGTTGGGCATGCCAGCAGAGTTGCTGGCGGATGCCCGAGCGTGACAATAGTAACACCGGCGGTCGGCATCAGCCACCGGAGTGGACGTTCCACAATGCGGGACGCGAAACGCGCGCCTCCGACGGCGCGCCCCGTGGCCGCCGCACGGTGGCTAGGCTCTGCGCCGTATGATCTCTCCGGCTGACCGCTGTTACCGACACCCTGATCGTCCTGCCGCTGTTGGTTGCCAACGGTGCGATCGGCCAGTTTGCTCAGAATGTATGCAATCGGCCTCGGTCGGGTTCCACTGCCCGGAGTGCGCGAAGACTGGTAGTCAGCGGGTGCAGCGGGGCATCCCGAACTCGCGTAGTCGCGCCGCGCTCGTGGTGAACGCCTTGATCGCGATCAACGTCATCATTTTCGTTCTCGAGCTCGCCACTGGTGTCGGTGGTGGGATCGACGGCGGTATTGCCACCGATGGCTATCTCTGGGGCCCTGCCGTCGACATCTCCCACGAGTACTACCGCATCGTCACGTCGGCCTTCTTGCACGGCAGCATCTTTCACCTTGGCATGAACATGTACGGGCTTTACGTGCTTGGGCCGATCGTTGCGCAGCTTTTCGGGCAGGTCCGATTTGTGGCTATCTACACAATCTCACTGCTTGGTGGTTCGGCTGCCGTGCTGTTCTTTGATTGGGGGCAGGCGACACTTGGGGCATCCGGTGCTCTGCTTGGCCTTGCTGGCGCTATTGCCGGTGCATTTGTTGCCAGTGGGCGCCCACTCAACCAGATTCCGATGTTGTCGGTGATTGCGATCAACCTTGCGCTCCCACTTCTCATTCCGCGGATCTCATTCTGGGGCCACCTTGGGGGTATCGTTGCTGGTTTCATGGCGGGCTTTATAGCTCAGCGTTTCGCTCAGGAGCGGTCGAAGAATCATGTGGCAGAATACGCGGCGTACGTGGTGCTTGGAGTGGTGATGCTTGGTTTGGCTCTCTATGGCGCAGCGTCGCCGATCAGCGGCGGCATTTGACATTGGTCACATACCCCTAGGGGTACTTGACGTTATTGGTAATTGTCCGTATATTCGTTCAATTACACAAGGAGTGTCTGAAAGGGCAATTCTGTGATGCACTCAGCACTGGAGTAACTATGAGCCGCCTGCAATCCGTGCTTCCCATCTTGTCGTGGGGACGCAACTACAACGCAGCGAACGACTTGCGAAGCGATCTCGCCGCAGGTGTCACCATCGGCGCGATGCTGGTCCCGCAAGGTATGGCTTACGCATTGCTCGCGGGGTTGCCCCCAGAAGTCGGCCTGTACGCCTCGACTATCCCAGTCATTCTGTACGCGCTGTTTGGCACCTCGCGTCAACTTGCCGTTGGCCCGGTAGCCATTGTCTCGTTGCTGACCGCCAGCGCACTTGGTGCGATTGTTACACAAGGTACGACGGCGTATCTCGAAGCCGCAGCGACGCTCGCCTTGCTCGTCGGACTCCTTCACATCGTTCTCGGCATCGGTCGTCTCGGGTTTGTCGTCAACTTCCTTTCTCATTCGGTGCTCGTTGGTTTCACTGCGGCGGCCGCAATCATCATCGGCTTCAGTCAGGTGAAGCACATCCTCGGAATCAAGATCGAAAGCACTGAACACTTCTATGACACGGTCCGCGAGGTCGCGGCCAATTCCGGCGATACCAACGGCACGACACTTGCCATCGGGCTTAGCTCGATAGTCCTTCTGCTTGTGCTGAAGAGGTTTGCAAAGAAGGTTCCTGGCGCCTTGGTTGTGGTCGTGTTGGCGATCTTGGCGGTGAACCTATTTGACTTGGAAAGTCGCGGCGTCAAGGTTGTCGGTGATATTCCAGATTCTTTGCCAGTCTTCGGCCTGCCATCGTTCGACGGATCGCTCGTTGGGTCTCTGCTTCCAACCGCGTTGGTGATCACCTTGGTTGGGTTCATGGAATCAATCGCCGTGGCCAAGGTCTACGCCAGGCGTCATCGTTATTCGGTTGAGCCGAACGCCGAACTCATTGGCCTTGGGGCCGCGAACATCGGTGCCGGTTTCTTCGGTGGCTTCCCAGTGACAGGAGGCTTCTCGAGAACGGCGGTGAATGACACCGCTGGTGCACGAACCCCACTGGCATCGCTAATAACGGCGGGCATCGTGCTTCTGACAATTCTGTTCCTCACCCCGCTCTTTCGCTCTCTGCCAAACGCAGCACTAGGGGCGATCATCATCGTGGCGGTAGTTGGACTGTTCGATGTGAAGGAAATGCGCCACATCGCGGCGGTGAAGAAGAGCGACTTGATCGGTCTTGGCGTGGCATTCGGGGCCACGCTGGTACTCGGAATTGAACTCGGCATTCTGGTCGCGGTTGTTGCGTCGATGCTCGTTGTCTTCGCTCGGATGTCGAAGCCTCACGTCGCGACTCTCGGGCGAATTCCGGGTACGACGACGTTCCGAAACGTCGCCCGCTTCCCCGAGGTCGAGGTAGCAGATGGCGTCGCTGTAATCCGGATCGACGCAGCATTGTCGTTTGTGAATGCTGTCAATGTGAAACGAATTCTGACTGAGGCCGCCAATTCGCTTCCAGAGTCGCCACGTTGTCTAATCCTGGATGCCTCTGGGATCAACGATCTCGATGCGACAGGAGCAGACATGCTGCACGAGGTCCTCGACGAGTTCAGTGAGTCGGGCGTCGACTTTCACCTGACATCGGTCAAGGGCCCCGTCCGCGACGTGCTACAACGGGCCGGCCTTTGGGACGCGCTTGGAACCAATCTCCACGCATCGACAAGTGAGGCGCTCGATAGTCTTCGTAGAACCGGTGCCGGCGACCTTGATCCAAGGGCGGTTGGCATCACTGAACTCGACGGAGAACCAACGCATGCCTAGTCGTGCTCTCTCCACACCTACGAAAGAAGAACGATGACACACAACGTGCTCCCAGTTAACGACTACAACGACCTGATGGTCGACGGCGCAGTGCTTGTCGATGTTCGTGAGCCGCACGAGGTCGATGGAGGAACCATCCCGGGCGCAATCAACGTACCGCTCGGCACCCTGCCTGGCCGAGTGGGTGAGTTCGACAAGAACGTTCCGATTCTGCTGCTTTGTCGATCAGGTGGACGAAGCGGCCAGGCGGCGGAGTTTCTTGTCGGTCTCGGCTTCACCTCAGTAACTAATCTTGAAGGCGGCATGCTCGCCTACAAGGGCTGAATCCGGGTCGAGCGAGTCGCTACGCCAACTTAAGAAAGAGCTTCTCGAGTTCTTCAGTATTTGGTTCGCCGTCGCTTTCGAGAGCGCACTGCTTCATTGCGGCGGCGAAGAGTTTGAAGCCGATGCGGTCGAGCGCACCCTTGGCTGCTGCAAGTTGAGTCACGACGTCTCTACACTCTGCGCCTTCGTCGACGAGTCGCTGAATACCACGCACCTGTCCCTCCAGGCGACGAAGCCGGAGCAACACATCATTGTCAACCTCTTCGGGAAAGCGCATCCCGGTACGATACCCACCGGGGTATCAGACGCCTCCTGTTGTTAGGTAGAGTAACGTTGTCGCATGGCCACCGAGTCGCTCGCACTGATTGACGTCGGGCCGCTCTTGGCCGACCCGACATCTCTTGAAAGTCGGCGCGTTGGCCAGGCGATTGATCAGGCGTGCCGCAACGTTGGCTTCTTTCGAATCATTGGCCACGGCATCGCTCCGACCCTCGTCGACGAACTCATGTCAGCGGCCGATGAATTCTTCGGTCAGCCCGAGGCAACCAAGGCTGAAATCTCGATGCCTAAGGCCGGAGCAGCATGGCGCGGCTGGTTCCCCGTTGGTGGCGAGCTGACCTCGGGAGAGCCCGATCGTAAGGAGGGGCTCTATTTCGGTCAAGAGCATGGCGTCGATCATCCGGCCGTGCGCGACGGTCGGCCGCTTCATGGGCAGAATCTGTTTCCTGATAGTCCGGCTGACCTCAAGCCGCTCGTTCTCAACTGGATCGAGCAGATGACCCTTGTCGGAAGGGCAGTCTTGCGAGGGATCAGTCTTGGGCTCGGACTCGAGCCAGACTGGTTTGACAAACAGCTTGCTCAGGACCCAACGATCTTGTTCCGGATCTTTCACTACCCGCCCGGCGACGCGAGCGGCTGGGGCGTTGCCGCCCACACCGACTACGGCCTGCTCACCCTCCTGGCCCAGGACGCCGTTGGTGGCCTACAGGTGAAGACATCATCAGGGTGGATCGATGTTCCTCCAGAGCCAAATGTGATTGTGTGCAACATTGGCGACATGCTCGACCGGCTTACCGAGGGCCGGTATCTGTCGACGCTCCATCGGGTCAGAAATGAGACAGACCTCGAGCGGTACTCGTTCCCTCTCTTCCTCGACCCATCATGGGATGCAACGGTGCCAGTGCTGCCTCTCGACGGATCCCCGCCCGCAGCCGACGAGGGTCGATGGGACGCCGCGAATCCCCTCCTCTGGGAAGGGACCTATGGCGACTACCTCACTTCGAAGGTGTCGCACGTTTTCCCCGAACTGTTCACCGAAGCGCAGACTAGGAATCGGAAGTGACACCCTTTGGTGCGCGTTGGTTCATAAACCCAAACAGGTAGCCGGCAACACGGCGCTTCTGGATCTCTTCGGCCCCTTCGGTGATTCGATACCGGCGATGGTGGCGGTAAATGTGTTCGAACGGCTCGTGCCGTGAATACCCGAGTCCACCATGGACTTGCATTGCTTGATCGGCAGCCTCGCACACGAGTCGGTTCGCCCAGTAGTTACACATCGAAACTTTGTCAGAGACGGTGAAGCCGCCGTCGCGATCCATGAGCCACGCAGTCTTGTGAATGAGCGTACGGAGCATTTCGCACTGGGTCGCGAGCTCTACGAGCGGGAACTGGATTCCTTGGTTCGTCGCAAGCGGCTTGCCGAACGGCGCTCGCTCCTTGGCATATTCGATTGAGCGATCCACACAGAACTGTGCCGCTCCGAGCGACGACGCGGCCTGGCGAATTCTGTTTTCGTTGAAGAAGTGTTGTACGACCTGTAGCCCTCTGCCTTCACCCCCGAAGACTGCGCTATCGGGAACCCTGACGTCCTTTAGAGAAATACGGGCGTGATCGGTCGGCATGTTGAACGTCCATAGGTACTCCTCAATCTTGAAGCCGGTACTGGCGGTGGGGACAAGAAAACACGTGATGCCGTCACCGTCGCCAGCGCCGCCCGAGGTTCGGGCAAATATCAGATCAGACTCGGCTTTGTGGATTCCCGTATTCCAGGTCTTCTCGCCGTTGATGACCCACTCGTCGCCATCTCGGTATGCCGTTGTTTCCATGTGGGTTGCGTCTGAGCCGTGCGCTGGTTCGGTGATGCCGAACGCAAAGCCGCGTCGACCTTCGAGCAAATCGTCGGTCCACTCTTCGATCTGCTGGGGCGTGCCGTAGCGAAGCATGAGAAGGACGCCAACATTGTTGCCGACAATCGAGTGTTCGTTCTGGAGATCGTTGTGAAGACCGAGTCCTCGTTTCGCAAAGTGTTCGCGGATGATTGCCATACCGAGATTCGTTCCGTCTTTGCCTCCGAATTCTGCAGGCAGCGGGTAGCGATAATGACCAGCGGCATCAGCTAGGCGCTTCGCTTTGTGAAGGAGCTGTTCCCACTCTTCATTTGGCAGACCCTGACGATCCCAGTCTGTTCGAGCGTCCTCCCGGCGGTGGTCGAAGAAGCGAATATTGTCCTCAGCCTGTTCGAGCGGGACGATGACTTCGTCGATGAACGAGTCGAGCTCTTCGAGGTACGACACGATCTCTGGCGGAATGTCGAAGTCCATACGGGGTCCTTTGCGCTCTGGTCTGGTGCTAATGCTCTAGCTCACCTTTGCCAGCGTGAGCGAACTCGGGGCCCCGGTTCCAGTGGGCCGTCGTACCTATCAAGGCTCAATTTCGATGACCCGATAACTCTTAAATGGAACCGGGCAGTATTCAAACAGGGTCGCAACACTTTGCGAACCCTGTGCAAGAGGGTGGTTTCTACCGAGAGCGCCTCATCACGACGTTTGTCGTCGCTGCTGCGATCATGGTCGTCGAACCACTTGGCCCTTATCGTTTTCATTTCGCGATCGGTTACATCGTTGCCCAGATCGCATCGACCTTGGCCGTTCGTGATCGCTTCGAATCACCGTCTGACTCGCTTGGCGTACTGCTCGTCTTCGACTTTACGTTGAAGATTATTGCGTCACTCTTGATGCCCGCTGGTTGGGCCCCCGCCCTCGTCATCGCGGTGTATTCGGTCGGTGTCAACGTTGGCTTCCTCACGCGGCGCTGGCTCTATGCAGTCGCCGGACTCGGTCTTGGTGGATTCAGCTTTACTGCACTCCTTCTCCGTCCAGTAGGGGCTGCGCCACTCCTATTGATTGCGACCATTTTGACGGTTCATGCGGTAACCAAGCGGGGCAGTTCCGTCGTAAGCGCCGAACGGGCGTATGCCGAAATGAGGGATCTTCAAATCGTCGCGACGCAAAGCGCCGCCGATGCTAATTGGCTTGCAAGCCATGATTCACTCACTGGTCTATCAAACCGAAGGGCGCTGATTGAGCGTCTCGACGAACTCTCGGGCACACGACAGACAGCTGGGCTGATGCTGCTCGACCTCGATGGTTTCAAAGCCGTGAACGACGACTACGGACATCGCTACGGAGATCTGATGCTCACCGAGATCGCGTCACGACTTATTGCGGTGATAGCAGACCATGGAGCGCAATTGAATTGCAGCGCTCCAGTTGTTGCCAGGCTTGGCGGCGACGAGTTCGCCGTCTTGTGTCTCGGGATAACGATGGCCGATCTCGATCGACTGGCTGAACACACGATCGAGTCGCTACACCGCGATGCAATTCTTGATGAAATTGTTATTCCAGTCCGAGTGAGCGTCGGACTGGCGCGTGCGAGTGATTGCCATACTGCTGGCCTCCTGCACCACGCAGACATTGCGATGTACGAGGCGAAGCGAAACGGTGGTGGAATCGCACGGTTTGATCCGCTGATCTCGCCAACGGCAATGCCTGGGCGACGTTCAGTTCGACCCGTCATCAAAACATCAGTGAGCTCGGGTAATCTCTAGTCGCCGGTTCAGTTGGCCCTAGGGGCTCGGTGGGCGATCTTGTGCTTCGCGAATGAGGCGTTGCTTCAGCTCCCAGAGCTTGGTCGTCAGCGACACGTGATAAGTGTGCGGATTGACGAGCCTTCTGACACCGGGGTCAAGTAAGTCAAGATCGGCGACGCGTCGAGCTCGGATCTCATCGATTGTCGGCCGACCGCAGACCCGGTCACCCTCGACGTATACGTCGTTGAGGATTGATTCACGGCCGGAGATCTCGTTGCGCGTGAGGGTTCGAGCCACGATGTGCTGAGTGTGGTGGTGCAAGGAGAGCGAGTCGACGTCGAGGTCTTCTCCTGCGACGGCAAGTACGTCGGCAGTTGCTCGGCCTCGGTTGTCGTAGAGCCGGACAACATCTTTCTCGCCCGGGTTCTGTTGTTTGGCCGTGCTTTCGCTGATCTTGATCGCCGGGATCCAGGCCCCGTCGTCTTGGATCGCAACCATCTTGTAGACGCCATCGAGATATGGCTGGCCTTTTGACGATGTGAGTTTTGACCCGACGCCAAACGAGAGGCGGTTCACGAGGCGGACGGGGTCGATGCCATACCGGGGCGCTTCTTGGTCGATCTGCGCGAGGATCTGGAGGATGAGCAACTCGTCGAGTCCGCTAGAGAGAACGATGCCGACGTCGTCAAAGCCTGCGTCGTTTAGCTGCACCGCGCTCTGGATCGAGAGGTAGGCGAGGTCGCCAGAATCGAGCCGAATGCCGTTTGGCTTGTGACCCTTCTTCTTCAGCTCCTTGAACACCGTGATCGCGTTTGGCACACCACTATTGAGCGTGTCGATCGTGTCAACGAGAAGCACGCAGTCGTCTGGGTATTCGTCGGCGTACGCACGGAAGGCGCCGATCTCTCCCATGCCGAGGGCCATAAAGACTTGGATCAGTGAGTGGGCATGTGTGCCCTTTGGCGGAATATCGAGGAGCTGTGACATGCCGGTATTCGACGAGAAGTTTGCACCACCAATAAATGCAGCCCGTGTTGCGGCCGATGCACCGCGTTCCGGCGAACGACGCAGACCGAATTCAAGAACGGGTCGGCTACGCGCTGCTTCGACGACGCGACTGGCCTTGGTGGCAATAAGGGTCTGAAAATTCAAGTGGTTGAGAAGCGATGTCTCCAGAATCTGCGCCATTGCGAGGGGACCCTGCACGATGGTGAGCGGCACGTTTGGATGAACTACACGTCCTTCGGGAACGGCCCTGATGGTGAGCGACTCGTAGTTTCCGTTTTGCTCGAGCCAGGCAAGGAAGTTGTTGTCGAAGAGTTGGCCGCCGGTCGACGTCCGCTGGGAACGAAGCGACGCGATGTCGTCTTTGGTGAAGGCCGCCTCTTCCATCCAGTCAAGAAGCCACTCGAGGCCTGCGGATACGCAGTACCCGGCTTGGTGAGTGCCGTAGTTTGGATTGCCCCTGGTGAAGTGCTCGAACTGGGTTGGCCGTTCGTGGATCCCCATCCGAAAATAGAGCTGGGCCATCGTCAACTGATAGTTGTCGACGAATAGTGCGCGCTCGGCCTGTGACCGCGAAGTGATGCTCATATCTCCTAGCCTTACCCAAATTGCAGCCAAAATGACATTCTGGAGAGAACTGTGACCACGCACCAAGCGAACGACACTGGAGCAATCGTCTTTGATCAGACGACCGCGCTGATTGTAGTTGACATGCAGAATGACTTCGCCTTGCCAAATGGCAGCCTTTATGTGACTGGCGGCGAAGAACTGGTCACCCGAATCAACGAGCACATCGCCCGTGCGGACGCCGCGGGTGCTTTTGTTGTGTACACCCAAGACTGGCATCCCGAACAGACCCCACATTTCGTGACGTCAGGCGGGGTTTGGCCGGTGCATTGTGTTCGTGACACCTGGGGCGCCGAGCTTTGTGACGACCTCGTGGTTACTGGCCCCATCGTGCGAAAAGGTACGGGGGGAGAGGACGGCTACTCCGGTTTCACGATGCGTGATCCCGAAACGAACGAGACAATCCCGACCAAACTCAATGACCTGCTTGTCGAGCGCGGCATCGAACGCGTCATTGTCGTTGGCCTCGCCCTTGACGTATGCGTGAAGGCAACCGCAATTGACGCGCTCACAAATGGCTACGAAGTGATCGTGCCCGTCGACTCGTCCGCCGCCGTCAACCTTGAACCAGAGAACGGCGGCCTCGCCATCAACGAACTAATGGAGCTCGGAGCCATTGTTGTCTAGGGCGATGCGAGCTGCCCGCCGACAGGTCGAGACCGATCTATTTAGTATCGGTCCGAGTTTTGTTCTCGGCTGATTCGGAGAACTCGAGGAGCACCTGTGCCCGGTTGACGTGCCCGGCGTTGAGAAGCCCAATCCAATATGACCGCCCGCCTGCATCGCCCTGACGGCCAAGCACGTTTCGATAGAGCGCATCAATGATTTGCTCATTCGTGGGCGTAGACCCGTAGCGGCCAGCCCACTCGGGCGACGTTTGGAACACTTCAGCGACAGAGTAGAGACCGACGCCTGAACGAACTATTTGCTGCCAATAGAGCTGGCCGGCTGGCTCAGGGCTGCGACCGAATGACGCTTTGTAGAGCCGCTTTACCGCGCCAGCTACGGGGTCGAGAGCGTTGCCAGCAAGACCGTCATGGGGCGACACGTAGCCAAAGCCAGCTTTCCAGCGAGGGGCGAATGCTCCGCTCGGCGGAAGGCCGTTGTGCACGCCAGCATTGAGGGTGACATACGGTGAGACGATGGCGCCATGACGGTCGTCGTTGACGAAGCCGTAGTTGTTGCCCTTCGGGTCATCGAGGTACACCTGGTCGAGAACCCAATGGTCGGCCCAAGCGGCGAACGCGACTCCGAACTGTTCGTATGCATCATCATCGTCGAACCGGGTATCTGCGGCGTAGTCAAAGCGTCGAATGGTGAGGTTTCTGGCCCCAGCCGTCGGACCATCGCCGTGGAGGACGAGGCCCTCCATGCTGGTCCGCATTGAGACGTTCTCAATCGTGAGCGAGTTCATCACGTCGTAGCCCTGGTTCTGCAGGAGATCGCCGTGCACACCGTCGCCGATGGCTGATTGCCCAAGTCCCTCGACGCCAGTGCATGAGGTGTTCTGGAGAACCACGTTTCGCTGGTTTCGGGCCACGGCATTGGTGAGCTTGGCCGGGTTGCGGACGACGAAACAGTCGGCCTCGGCACCCATCAAATCAATGTCAACGCCCTCGACGAAAGAGGTGCCATAGTTTTCAAGCCGAATCGCCATTGCGCCAGGAATTCGAGGGTGGATACTCTTGGCGCTGCTTCCGGTATTCGGTAGTTGGCCAGTGCCGCAGCCAGGTTGTGTTGCGAGGACCATCTCGAGGCCGCTGACGCGAACGTTGCGGCCGCCGACTATCCAGATCGGATAAGGGAGTGGTTCATTTCCGGCCATCGTGATGACGGCATCTTCGTGTTCGCCGAGGTTGACCGCATAGTGCTGTCCGGCACAAAGAATCCCCCAGGCGGGTAGAAACTCAGTTGGCGTTGATGCCGACAACTCGATTCGCGTCGGTGCCGACATTGCCGGCGGGGAGACGGTGACATCCCAGCCGGTGGCCGCCTGAGCTTCGTTCGCAGTTGGAATCACGACAACGCCAAGAGCAGGAATCAGCGCGAGGGCAAGTGAAGCCAATCGACGCGCGGCAAGAGATCGTTTCATGGGGCTAGAACGCATAGGAGGTTCTTCGACCTGTATGGCCCGAGGCTTGAGTCGAACGTAGGCCAATCAACTCATGTCGGCTGGGCAGTTTCCTTATTCGGCTAGCGGCCTAGTCTCGTGAGATGCGCATCGCGACATGGAACGTCAACTCGATTCGAGCGCGTCACGGCCGAGTCGTCGACTGGCTTGAGCGATCAGACGTCGACATCGTGCTGCTGCAAGAGACGAAATGCAAAGACGACGCGATCGAATTCGATGAGTACGAGAGACTGGGCTATGAGACTGCCCATTTCGGCGTTGACCACTGGAATGGAGTTGCCATTCTCAGTCGGATTGGGATGGACGATGTTCGTCGTGGCTTCTCTGGAGTAGCCAGGGCGCCCTTCGACGAAGCGAGGGTGATCTCTGCGGTCTGTGCTGGCATCAGGTTTTGGTCTGTGTACGTCCCGAACGGTCGAGAACTCGACGACCCGCACTATCTATTCAAGCTCGTCTGGCTTGAGCGACTTCGTGCGTCGATCGACCTCTCAGAACCGAACTTTGTTGCTGGCGACTTCAACGTGGCTCCTGCTGACGCGGACATCTACGACCCGAGTCGGTGGAAGAAGCGGACGCACGCCAGCCCACCGGAGCGGGCGGCGATTGTTGCACTTACTGACCTCGGCCTCAGAGATGTGATGCGAGAGCATCATCCGGGTGAGGGCGTGTTCACGTGGTGGAGTTACAGACCGAACCAGTACGAAAAGAACCAGGGCCTCCGAATCGACCTTGCACTGTGCTCCGAGGAGGTCGCCAACCGGGTCACTTCGGTGACGATCGATCGGGAGGAGCGGGCTGGCCTCAGGCCGTCCGACCACGCGCCGGTGATCGTTGAGGTCCGATAAGCCCATTGATCTGAACTGAGAGGTGGATGCTAAGATCTCGCCCAACTGGGAGTGGGCCAATGGATACACCTGTCTGGAAAAAAGCCTTCGATGAAGCGGAGCGGGCCGTGAGTCCAGCGCTCACCAATCTGATGGCGACACCAGAGGTTATCGAGGCACTCACGGTCGCAATCGCCGTTCGAAAGCGGTTCTTAGAAGATGTTGGCAAGGTCGCAAGTCGGGTGTTGCACACGTGGAACATGCCGGCCGGCTCCGACGTGCGCAAGGTATCGGTGCAGATCGCGAATCTGGAACGACAGTTGCGGTCAGTCAACCGTCAACTTGATGAGCTGAAGCAGGAGCGCACTGATGACGGAAAAGAGTAACGGTTGGAGCTCACTCATCGACCGGGCTTTGGTCGAGAGCGAGCGCAACAACAAGCGCCTCAAGAACGCCGTACTTCACTACGCCAGGCTTGATAAACCAACGATGGCGAACACCCCGAAAGACGTGGTGTGGTCGCGCGACAAGGTAGAGCTCTGGCGATATCGCAGCGACACGCGCACTATCGGCACGCCGCTGCTGTTGGTACACAGCTTGGTCAACCGCAGCTACATCTTTGATCTGCGTCCAGGCAACTCAATGATTGAGGCTTTGCTGGCGCAAGGTTTCGATGTCTATCTCATCGACTGGGGCGTGCCTGACGCGGCCGAAGTTCGCCACTCACTCGAGACCTATAGTTGCGACTACTTGCCCGAGATCGTGAGCCAGGTCTGCAAAACGTCGAAGTCGAAGAAGGTGTCGATGCTCGGCTATTGCTTCGGCGGCGTCCTGGCTCTGTTCTACGCCGCCGCGAACAAGAAAACTCGCTTGCGGTGCTTGGTCACTCTCGCCACGCCAATCGACGCGAACCACCTGCCAGAGTCTTACCGGCAAGGCACGTCAAAGAATTTTGATATTGATGCCCTGCTCGATGATCACGGCAACGTCTCTGGCGACTATGTCGGTGGCGCAATCCGAGCCCTCACTCCAACCGCAGATCTCGCGGCCAAGGTGGCCCTCGTTGCGAACCTTTGGAACGACGAGTACGTGGCAGCACACAACGCCATCACCATGTGGGGCGACGATCAGATCCCGTTCGCGCGGGAGGCATTCCGTCAGACAACCGAGATGCTTGTCGGCGACAACGCGTTCATGAACGACACGCTTGAGTCCAATGGCAAGCCGATCAGCCTTAGCTCGATCAAAGTGCCTTTTCTCAATGTATATGGCACCCGTGACCACATCGTTCCGTGCGCGGCGTCGAAGCCGCTCAACGATCTCGTCGGTTCCAAAGTTAACGAATCACTTGAGCTCTCAGCCGGGCACGTCGGCCTCTTTGTTGGCCGGACCGCTCACAAGGTTGCGGTGCCAGGAATTACGAACTGGATTGCCGGGCAGTCGTAGGCAGGCTACGCGGGGTCGGCTGACGCAACGACCTCGAACTCAAGCACGGCCGACCCTGTCGAGACGGGCTTTTGCTCTGCGTTGTCGGCCTTTGGTGGGCCGCCGTGACTGTTGGCAAAAGTCTCGCTGTCGCGCCATGCCTGGTAGGTCTCTTCACTTGACCAGCGAGAGTAGACGAACCAACGCTTTTCATTTTCACCGGTTGGCTTGAGGAGTTCGAATCCTTCAAAGCCATGAACTTCCGAAAGTGCGTCGAGCCGGGCGGAGAACCGTTTGACGATCGCGTCGCCCGCTTGGGGCGGAATCTCAAGGGCATTGATCTTCACAACAGACATCACAGAGTGATAGCACAGGATCCGGCTTGTGAGTCATCTCCCTCTGCCCGTTACGGGTATAGCCGGTACGGCATCATCTGCAGGTCGAATGCGACCGTTGCCGCTGACCACGACGCGACTAGGTCTGACGCCGATGTTCCTTGCTCTAGGCCGCTACGAAGATCAGCCGTTCCAACCAGAAGGTCGAAGGTTTCCGGGCGTTCGATTGCCGCCTGGCTGTGCATGGCCAAAAGCTCGGCAATGACGTAGACCCCAAGCGCTACCGGTTCGATTTCGCCAGGGTCGCTGACGATCATCCGTACCGCCGGCACCTCCTCGCCGACGAACTGAGGATCGGCCGTCATGTAGTCGAGCCTCGCAGGGGTAAACGTTGTCGCGAGGAAGTCGACTCCGGTCAGCTCCGGTGTGATGTCGGCCAACGAGTTCAGACGAGCCGAGAGTTCTTGAGCATCTAGCCATGGCGCCCCGAACTGCTCGAACGGGGCGTCCGTCCCACGCCCCCACGAGAGATTGGTTGCTTCGAAGAGGACCGTGCCGGGATAAAGCCTCGCACTAGCGATGGACGGGAGGCCTGGGCTAGGAGCCAACCACGGCCGATCGTCCCAGAACATCGAATGATCCCAACCCTCAAGGGGGATCACGGTGAGATCGAGTTGGTCCAAGCCGCTCAGCCAACCCTCGCCCTTGATCGCAAGCGCGAGTTCGCCGACGGTGAGCCCGTACGTTGCAGGAATTTCGTATTGGCCGATGAAGCTTCGTTGCGAAGGCTCAAGCACGAAGCCAGCTGATGGACCAGGGTTTGGGTTCGGACGATCGAGTACGACGAACGGAATGCCAGCCTCGGCGGCAGCCTGCATCGCCAGACCGAGTGTGGAGATAAACGTGTAAAAGCGGCAGCCAACATCTTGCATGTCGTACACAAGCACATCGACGTCGTTGAGCATCGCCTGGCTTGGTTGCTTCGTGTCGCCGTACAGGCTGTAGATCGGGACCCCGGTCTGCTCATCGAGACCGTCTTGTTGTGCTTCGCCCGCGTCGCCTTGGCCCCGCGCTCCGTGTTCGGGCGCGAAGAGGGCAGTGAGCGATACGGCCTCATTTGACGCCATCAGGTCGATGAGGTGAGCATCGCCGACAACGGCGGTGTGGTTGGCAATGAGACCGACTCGCTGTCCTGCCACCTCGCGGAATCCGTTAGCGACGAGGCGGTCGGCCCCGGTGCTCACTGATGGTTCTACGGGGAGGGTCGTCGTTGGGGCCGCGGTCGTTGTGGTTGGCGCCACTGTCGATGTCGTCTCGGTTGTCGTGACAGAAGTCGGAGTCGCTTCCTGAGCGACGTCGGATGCGGGCAGCGAACTGCAGCCGAAAAGAACCGTGACGCCTAGACCAATCATGAACCGAAGCCGCTTCAACGGGAGCGAAGCCCCAGCTACTCTCATCGATGTCCACCCCAACTTGTCATGGTCGAGCAGGGTAGTCACACTATTGCGATGTCGTTAGAACCCAAAGATGCCAGTCCGTCAACGCAGACCCGAAACATGCCGCGGGACCTCGGATTCGTCGACGCCGACTTCGAACGTGCATCGCGTGGCCTCATTGCTCAACACCCGACTGGGGTCATTGTCGGCGAGTTCGGCAACGCCTGGGACTGCTCCCGTTACGACTTCATTCAGCAAGGTGAACCAAACCCAGACACGGTCAATCCGAGCTTGTGGCGCCAGGCCCAGCTCAACAACATTCATGGGCTTTTCGAAGTCGCCCCGAAGGTATGGCAGGCCAGGGGCTACGACCTCTCAAACATCACCTTCATCGAGGGTGAGACTGGCTGGGTAATTATTGATCCGTTGACTTCGCCGGTTACCGCCGCGGCGTGCCTTGAGCTCGCGAACGACACGCTTGGACCTCGACCGGTCGTAGCCATCATCTACACGCACTCTCACTCCGACCACTTTGGCGGTGTCACTGGCATCATCACGCAGGAGCAGGTCGACGCGGGCGAATGTCGAATAATCGCTCCCGAACACTTCATGACCGAGGCAGTAGCCGAGAACGTCATCGCTGGCTACGCGATGTCTCGTCGTGCCGGCTATCAGTTCGGACCATTCTTGCCGGCTGGGCCTCGCGGCCATGTCGACTGCGGGCTTGGCAAGGCGGTGCCGCTTTCGGCGCCGACACTCATCGCTCCTACCGAAGACATCACATACACCGGTGAGGAACTTGTAGTCGACGGCATCAGAATTATTTTCCAGCTGACGCCAGAGGCTGAGGCCCCCGCGGAGATGAACTTCTTCTTTCCCGACTTCGGCTGGCTGTGCATGGCTGAGAACTGCACGCACACCATGCACAATCTTGTGCCGATTCGGGGCGCGCAGGCCAGAAACTCGTTGAACTGGTCGAAGTACATCGACGAGGCACTCGAACTTTTTGGAGCCGACACGAAGGTCATGTTTGCCTCGCACCACTGGCCTCGCTGGGGAGTTGATGACGTGCGAGAGTTCATGGAACTCCAGCGCGACCTGTATCGGTGGATCCACGACCAGACAATGAGGTATTCGAACCATGGATACACCGGGATCGAGATCGGCGACATGCTTGAGTTGCCCGTCGAGTTTCAGGGCGACTCCCATGTCGCGGGCTACTACGGACACCTTGCCCACAACATCAAGGCCGTGTACCAGCGCTATCTCAGCTGGTACGACGGCAACCCTGCGCACCTCTGGATGTTGCCGCCGACCGAGGCTGGCCCTCGCTACGTCGCACTCGCCGGTGGTGCTGACGCACTTATCGAGAAGGCCAGGGTCTCGTTTGACGAGGGTGACTATCGCTGGGTTGCTGAAGTCGTTAACCACCTTGTTTTTGCTGACCCATCAAATGTCGCAGGCCGACAACTCCAAGCAGACGCGCTCGAACAACTCGGTTACCAGTCTGAGTCAGCGACCTTCAGAAACGCCTTCTTGACTGGCGCTCAGGAGCTGCGCCACGGACACCCTGAGCCACGAAATGCGATGCGCCGAGGCTTTGCGAGGGCCCTCTCGGTCGCTCAGGTATTCGAAACCATGGCAGTGCGCTTACGGGCCGAAGACGTCGGTGGCCTGAGGAGCACGATCAACTGGCACTTCACCGATCTCGATGAGCGTTGGGTTTCTGGGCTGCAAAACCGGGCGCTCCACTTCAGGCCAGACCGGGTTGACGACAACGCAGATGCGTCGGTGGCAATTGAGCGAGAAGCGTTCTCGATCGCAGTAGCAGAAGGCGCAGTCTTCGCCAGTCTGATTGATCAAGGCATCGCGACAGTGTCAGGAGATGTTGCGGCACTTGGCGCAATCTTCGACAATCTCGACACCTTCCAGTCAGGGTTCGCCATCGTCGAACCGTAGACGAGCGGCTAGCGTGGCCTCATGATTGATGGTGACTTCTCAGCGCGTGTAGAAGACATCATCCGATCGGTCGCTTCGAGCACCATCATGCCGCGGTTCCGATCGCTGAGGAAGCGCGACGTGATCGAGAAGTCCCCCGGAGACTTTGTGACCGTGGCTGACCGCGAGGCAGAAGAAAAGTTGAGCGATGCTCTGATGAGCTTGCTGGATGGCTCTGTTGTTGTTGGTGAGGAATCGGTTTCGGCAGACGAACGCTTGCTTGGGCTCCTCGACAGCGAGAGCCCGGTGTGGCTGATCGATCCCATCGATGGCACTGGCAACTTCGTCAATGGTTCTGACTCGTTCGGAGTGATGGTCGCGTTGCTGCACGGCGGTGTGACCCTCGGGAGTTGGATCTGGCTTCCGGTACATGAGCTGATGTACACCGCGGTGAAAGGCCAAGGGGCGTTTCGTAACAACACACCTCTGAGCGACGAGCCAGCAACCAAAATTCCTTCGCAGATGTCTGGAACCATCAAGCGGAAATATTTGCCAGCCGAGCTCAATGCTCAGGTCAGTGCAACCGCGGCGGGTTTCGCGGGCATCGATGTTGGCCAATACTGCGCCGCAGTTGAATACGCAGGACTCGCCGAGCGCACGAACGATTTCATCTTGTACGGCCGGGTCCTGCCGTGGGACCACATCCCGGGGGCCTTGTTAGTCGAAGAGACCGGAGGGGCGGTTTGCTGGTTCGACGGTGACCCATACAGCCACCGGCTCAATGGATTCGGCATCCTTGCCGTCGCCGATCGGCCAAACTGGGAGCCGGTCGCAAAGGTGATGTTTAAGCAGCCGATTCGCTAGCGCCGCGCCAGGAAACGTTAGCCTTGTTACCCACGTAGGGCACGCCGGTGGCCGCCAGCGGCGAACGTTGCGGGGCGCCCTGTCGTGCGCATAATGCCGGTTGTGTACGGCTTGTAGATGAACAGTTTCGATGCTGTGGTGCAGAGCCCGTGCCCGGTGCGCCTGGGTATTGCTCGATCAGCTGACCCTGCTGAGCAGCTCCGATTCGTCGGATGATTTTCCTTCCTGTGGACTCATCCGAGATTCTATGGCAGTGCATTCGGGCCGAAGTGCTGCGCGGCCTCAGCAGGGCTCAGTGAGATTCTGCGGTGTTGATATCGAGCGTTGCAGTGGGGCCGAATTGCTGTGCGAGTTTGGCAGGCGTTCATTTGGGCTGGGTCAGAGTGTCAGATGTCGTGGACGGCGATGGCGGGTGCATCACGTCGTGCCTTGTCTGTTGCGGTCGCCAGATCCGCGAGCCTGGTGTAGGTGGCGTGGTCGGGGTCTAGGCCGAGGCGGGCAGCATCGGTGGGGTCCAAGCGTTCCAACAGAGACTTGGAAGCCAGAGCACGACCTCCGGTCGCGCAGGCTTCTATCCGTGCTGCCTCGTTCACTTCGTCACCGAGCGCAGTGACTTCGGTTCGGCCCGCTGTGATGATGTTGCCCACATAGAGCGTGGATCCCCAGTGCAGCCCGAATCGAAGAACCACGTCTTCGACTGACAGCTCGCTTGCCAGGGCGACCTCATCGATCGCGCTTCGAAGCGCGCGTGCGGCGCTTATGCAGGCCGCTGCGGCGGCCGATTCTGAGCCGGCGGTCTCTGCGAGGAAGAAGGCAACGATACCGTCGCCGACGTGCCGCCCGACCATCCCGCCAGCGTCGACGATGCAGCTATCGGCAGTCCGGACCAGGCGGCGTCCCAGGCTGAAATAGGCCGCGGTCGACAAGGTCCGCGCCAAGTGTGTGGAGCCCTCAAGGTCGGCGAAGAGGATCCCGGCTGGTCGCCGTGCCGGTTCAGATACACGCTGCATCCGCTCGAAGTGTCTGAGGTCGCCGTCGGTGGTCATCGCTCCGATCGTCGACATCCCTGTTGCCGGCTTTAGGACCAGCGTGCTTCCGACGAGGTGACCTGTGGTATCGCGGATCCGACCAACGACGACCGGGACCCGCACCAGTCCCCCCACCCCTGGAAAATCCAACCAGCAGAGACCGGCGACCTGATCAGTTGCAATGATTCCATCGACCTTGTCGCTGAAACAGGGATCGACCATGCCGCGTAGCGTGTCGCGACCACCGACGATGTCTGCGAGCATATAAGGGGCCATTCCAGCGAAGAAGGACTGAAGCGTTGCCGTCGAAACCCCGCCCGATAGCCATCCCCGAGCAACACTCACCCACTCAGAACTGAGATGGGTGTGACCTATCGGCCATTGTGCCAACTTGCCGCCGTCACCCAGTGTGAGCCGCGTTTCGTCGGTCACGTACACATCTCGCCATTGGTTATCGACGATCCAACCCCAATGCCCAGCGTCATTCAATGCCGCCGCGGCCTCGGCTAGCAAAGGGTGCTCCGGTAGCGGGCACGGTACCTGAGGCTCAGTCGTCACGACCGGACCCTAGCTTAGGCCAACCGTTGACTGCTGCGGTGATGAATGAGTGGCGGAGGTCGCGCGGTGAGATCTTCTTGTCGATCCCCGCCGTCTTGGTCAGTCTCTTGACCATCCGGTCGGCGCAGTACCGGTCCATCCGTCCGTCTTCGACACCGAGGAAGATCGGCCCGATCGTTCGTTCGCCGATGTAGAGATCGAGCGCCAGGCCGGTCCGTGGCGCGATCGGAATCGTGACGTGCTTGCCGCCCTTCCATACGATTGCCAGGGTGCGGTAACTGCGTTCGGTCGACAGATCACCGATCAGCGTTCAGCGCTTCGGAGATCAGCAACCCGTTCAACGCCAACAGTGTGATGAGGGCGCGGTCGCGAAGATCGCTCAGCCCGGCTTGGACAAGGAGCGCGCCGAGTTCGTTTCGGTCCAGACCGAGGGTTCGGGACTCGTCATTGACTTTGGGTCGTCGGATGTTGGCCGCTGGGTTCTTGATGACGATGTCTTCGATCTGGCAGTACTTGTAGAACGACGACAGCGTCGACAACCTGCGTGCGATCGTGGATGGCATCCGGCCTTCCTGCTCCATCCACCGTGCGAACCAACCCGAGCTGCTCGGGATTATCGAGCACCGCAATCGGGCCGTTGTGTGCGGCCGGGGTGGCGTGACCGTGTAGACAGCCCTAGGTTGGATAACTAGCTGAGGGGATTCAAACAATGACCGTCCGTGTTCGTGTAGAGCTGGTGTCGTCGCAGAGATGGTCAATGTTGAAAATCGGTGTGGTAATTGCTGCCTGGGGAATGTTGCTGGCTTCCTGTTCAGGTGAGGGCGGTGACGTTTCGTCGACTTTTGTTTCTTCTACGACAGTGGCATCTGTTTCATCTACGACAGTGGCATCTGTTTCATCTACAACTGTGGCGCCTGCTTCATCTACGACTGTTGCGCCTGTTTCATCTACGACTGTGGCGCGCCCAGTTTTCGGATCGTTGGACGAGCTTGCTGATTACCGGTATCCGGGCGGTGTGGGCGCTGTGATCGTGGGCGTGTTCGAGGATGGGACACCGCATGTCGCTGGAGTCGGCGAGGACGAAGACGGGACTGCGGTCGATGCCGACCGGTCCTGGAATACGGCGAGCCTGGCAAAGGTGTTCACCGCCGCGGCGGTTCTTCAGCTTGTCGACGATGGTTCAATCGACCTCGACGGTCCGATTGCGGACTATGTGGACTTCCCGGTATCAGACCAGATAACAGTCCGTCACGTTCTCGGGCACAAGAGCAACATCCGTGACGTCATGCCCGTTCAGTGTAACGATGAGACAAGAGTCGCGGAGGTTATCGAAAAAGCCGGTGTGCCAACGGAGCCATCTGATACCACTGACTACTCAAACAGCAATTACGTGCTGCTCGGACTGTTGATCGGATCAGTCACCGGTCAGGACCCCGGTGACTACATCCGCGACACGGTGTTCACCCCGCTCGGCATGAGCAGCACCTACTGGTACGAGTCGCAAGCTGGGCCAAAGGCCTTGTTCCAGAACCGCTCAGGCAGCGACTGCGGCGAACCTGGACCAACAATTGGAACCGATGGTGCGGCTATCACAACGCTCGCCGATATCGACGCGTTCTATAGAGGGCTGTTCAATGGCGACATCCTCGGAGCAGAAACCCTCGCTGCCATGCTCGAGATGAATGGTGAGCTCTTCGGAGATGGTTACGGACTCGGCATTGGTCAAATCACAAACGACGCCTTCCCAGATGAAAACCTCTACGGATTTGGAGGCGAAGGGGGCTTTTACGGCACCATGGCATTCTACGATCCCGGCAAACAAAGGACAGTCGCGATGTTCTTCACCCAAGGGAACCGGTTGAACATTTTTTGGGACTTGGTTGCGTGGGCCAACGACCAGAACAGCGGATAGTCGATCCGATCCGACGAACCCGATACGGGGCATCAACTCGGCTAGCAGATAACGCGGGTCGCCAAACGTCCTAACCGGCCAAATCACCCGCCTGGTATCCGGCGAGTCGGTCCCCGGGAGCGTCAGACAGAAGATGTCGTAAACGTTGCTTGCTACGGCACTAGTCAAGTGGAGTTTGGAATCGCTTCGACATGGAGCGGTGACTGCGGAGCATCTCTTCGAGTCGCGGCGAGACGATCTGACCGTCACGCACTACTTCTTTTCCGGCAACGATGGTGTGGGTAGGTGCGATTGGGCCGCATCGCAGCCAACCTTCGATGAGGTCGTGCACCACGCCCGCAAAGAGAGGCCCGTCAAGTCGCCAGATCGCAATGTCGGCCTGCATGCCAATCGCCAGTTGCCCAATCTCCCCGTCGCGGCCGAGGCACTTCGCTCCGCCCCTGGTAGCGATCTCAAGCGCGTCGCGAGCGGTGATGGCGTCTGCGCCCGAACGGAGCTTGCCAACCAGCAGGGCGTTTCGAGTCTCCATCCAGAGCGACGCAGAGTCGGCCGATGATGAACCGTCGCAGCCGATGCCCACTGGTGAGCCGGCAGCTCGAAGGTCGACGACCGGGGCGATCCCCGATGACAGAATCATGTTTGAACTCGGACAGTGAGCAACGCCGACACCGGCCCGACCAAGTCGGATGATCTCTTCCTGCGACGGGCGAACACAGTGAGCGACCCAGGCCCGGTCGGTGGCCCACCCGACATGTTCGAACTGTTCGATGCACGTTCGACCAAACGAAGAAAGCGAGAACTCATCGTCCTCAGAGTTCTCGGCTAGGTGAGTGTGAAGACGGACATCGAGCCGTTCGGCTAGCTCGGCCGTCTGAGTCATGAGGGCGGGAGTAACCGAGAACGGAGAGCACGGCGCGAGCGCGATTCGAGTCATGGCGTCGGGGCTGGTGTCGTGATGGAGCCCGACAAGTCGTTCTGACTCGGCGAGGATCGAGTCTTCATCAGTGACGACGCTGTCAGGGGGGAGGCCTCCGTCCTTCTCCGAGAGGCTCATCGAGCCATGCGTCGGGTGGAATCGCATTCCCAGATCTTTGGCCGCGTCAATCTCCGCCGTAATCAGGTCGCCTGCACCAGCAGGATGCACGTAGAGATGATCGGTTGAGGTCGTACAGCCACCAAGTGCGAGCTCGGCCAAGCCGACCCACGCCGATACGTGTGCTGCCTCCTCGTCGAGCCTCGTCCACAGCGGATACAGCGATTGCAGCCAGCCAAAGAGGGGAGCCGCTGTCATTCCCGGATACGCCCTGGTGAGGTTTTGGTAGAGATGATGGTGAGTGTTGATCAGGCCAGGAGTCACAAGGCAGTCGGCCGCGTCGATCACCCTGTGGGCCATTGGCTCGTTTCCAGCCGAGCCGATCGCTTCGATGCGGGAACCTGAAACTGCAACCCAGCCGCCAACTAGCTCGGTCCGCTCGTCGTCAACGGTCGCTATACACCCAGCGTTTTTGATTAGCAGATCGTACTTTTCGGCCATCGAGCGAGCATACGACAACTCCTCGTCGCGCCAAGAGATCACGAGCCATCGTCGAGTTTGCCGGGGCTGACCAAATCAGGGAGAAATATGTTGGCAGACAATTCGACAAAACACTGAAGTTCTTCATTTCTGCGCCGATAGCAAATTGACCTACTGCCGGACATAACATGACTATCAGGTAATGCAGGGGCGCTAACGGAGGAACTTCGCACATGAGCGACAACGGAATTGACGGGCGCTCAGCCCGAAGAGATCGAAATCTTGAGGCAGTTGTTGAAGCCGCTATCGAGTTGATCTCTGAAGGTCAAGTGGACCCAGGCGTCACTGAGATCGCAGACCGTGCTGGTGTGTCGTACCGATCAGTGTTCCGGTACTTCCCCGAGCGTGACGACGTTGTCGCGGCAGCGTTGTCCCGGGCGTGCGATCGACTCGAAGCAGAGTCAGCGGCCGCGACTGGCAGCCTGCCGGCCGCTCGCGTTGAGCTGTGGGAGAAGTCCTCGTCAGTGTCTCGAGCGCTACGCCTCGGTGCGGCGCAGTCCGACGAAGTCGCCGAGCGTCTCAGCCAGCACCGCAAGGTGCTTCGCAACCAGGCAAGGGCTGCATACAAGACCCAGCTCGCCAAACTGCCGAAGCCAGACCAAGCGGCAGCAGTCGCTGCTATCGATCTCGCCACGAGCTTTGAAGGCTATGAGTCGTTCAGAGTCGACCAGCGCATGTCGAAGCCAAAGGCCATCGCAGCTTCGGAGCGCTTGGTTAGTCGTTCGCTGCGGAAGTAGCGATCTCTCTAAGCAGCCCGTCATCGAATGGCGGCGTCACAATAAGAATCACGGAGTCGACTCCAACATCGCGAAGCCATTGCCTGGCGTCGCTGTTGGGGTCTATCCATTTTTCGGTGGCGTGAGCGAAGACAGAGATATGAAACGGAAGATGGGCCCGCTTAGATTCGCGGTGCGCTGAGCTTGCCGCATTGACCGCAGCGGCCAGCTCCGGGTTGTCGGCACTTGTGTTGAACCCGTCAGCCATCGTGCCAGCCAGCTCGCCGACCTTACGCCCGTAGCCACCCACGATGATCGGCGGCGTCGGTGTTGGCGTCAGAAAACCGTGGCCAGCCCACGTGTCACGAACAGTGGCGATTGTGTGACGTAGCTGAGCCCGTCGCTCAGATGCAGTGCCATTGACCCTTCCGGCCGCAGCGACTTCGGCGGCATATGGGCTTCCGGGCGCTCCGCCTCCAGCCCCGATGCCGAGGGACAACCGACCCGCAGTAAGTTGCTGCACTGTTGCTGCCGTCTGGGCCAGCACGACCGGTTGTCGAACCGAAGCATTCGTTACGAGAGATCCGATGCCGCAGGACTCCGTAGCGACGGCTAGGCCGGCGAGCACAGTCCAGCACTCGAGCACATGTGACCGATCATGGACAGCACCAGTGAGATGATCCATGACCCAGAGCCCGCCAACCCCGGCCTCCTCGCAGGTGGCAGCAGCGTGTTGGAGCGATCGCCAATCTGAGTCGAAGGTCGACAACAGGACTTGGCTTCCGGAGAGCCCGTCACCCATTACGCGTCGCTCCCTTTTGTGACCACCACAGGTTGTAGGGAGACAACGAATGTGCTCGGCTGCGCCTCGTCGTTTCGGTAGCCAAGAGTGCCGTTGCCGCTCGCAATCAGGTGATCTGCGATGGCCAGTCCCAGTCCGAGCCCCACTCCAGCAACAGCGGGTCCACGGGTGAAGCGTTTGGCGAATTCGCTGAACTGTTCTGGTTCAAAGCCGAGGCCGTTGTCACTGATCGTTGTAGTGACCATTTCTGTCGCTGAGGTTCGATGAGATGGTGGTGACACCGAAATGACGATCTCGGCTCCAGATGAGTGCTTGATCGCATTGTGAACAAGCCGAGCGAAGGCGTCGACGAGATCTCTCTGGTTGGCCTGCACCAAGGGTCGAAGTGACGGAAATTCGAGCCGCACGGCCTTTCCGCTTGCGTCGGCCGCACCAACGAGCAAGGACGCGACATCATCGAGGACGCCACATAAATCGACGGGACCAAGTGCAGAAGCTGCTGCGTTTGCTTCGATAGCGCCGAGCCGTAAAAGTGACTCGATCATCAGGCCTAGCTCGACCCCTGACACGGTGATGAGCTCAGCCCAACGACGTACGTTCTCTAGCGTGGCATCACCCGTGGAGATGAGCTGGGAGAATCCGAGGATGCTGTGCAGGGGCGTGCGAATGTCATGCCCAATCGCCGAAAGCCGCTCGATACGTTCGGCTTGAACCTTCTCGCTTGGGGCCGAGTCGTTGTCCGTCACGACCAGACACTATCGCTTAGCTGTTCCATCGCTCGGCGTGAGACTCATGAAAGGTCGATCTGACATGCTGCAAATGCTGGACGCTATATGCGTCGGCACGAGCCGTGGGAAACCCGTTCGCTAGCGCCACCCCGTTAGCCAATAGTGTCCCAATGGCTTTAGTTGTCCTCGGGGGATCGCCGCCCCCTTCTCCCGAGGACAACACCCTTAATCGACGGACTCGCTCCGTGAGCTAGGCGTGAAGCGAAGCGATCCAGGCGTCGGTAAGAAGTTCGGGGTCGTGGTTGAGAATCTTCAGTTCGCTCGCTCGAAGCACAGGGCCGGGATCGACACCAAGTTCGTGAGCCATGCGCGACCTGGCCTCTTGAAACGCGGCGAGCGCATCTCGCTGACGTCCTGAACGATAGAGAGCGGTTACGAGAAGAGCCCACGCGTTTTCGCGCCACGGCTCGTCAATAAGAAGCTCGGTGAGCACTTTGGTTGCTTCAGAGGGTACGGAGCCGAGCAGGTGTCCAACTGCGATGCGTTCGAGTAGGCGGGCGCGCGTCTCGGAAAGCCGAACTGCGAATCGCGTGGTAAGGCCATTGTCGACGCGACTCTGGAAAGGATCGCCAGTCCATCGTTGCAGAATTTCGTTGAGATCTTCGGGAGTTGGTGCTCGGTTGGATGCGGCCTGGAGTGCTTCGCCTGCACAACGATCGAACTCGAGGACGTCAATGTTGTTTGGGGCAACGGTCAGGCGGTAGCCGGTCAAATCGCTGTCTATAACACCCGCGAAACCAGCGTTTTGCAGACTCGTTCGCAGCCGACTCATGGCCGTGTACACCGCTCCTGCGGTTGCTGGCTTGTCTTCAGCCCAGGCAAGGTTTGCGAGTCGCTCCGTCGCCACAGCTGCTGGCGCGCTGATCGCAAGCGTGGCGAACAACTCTGACGATCGACCATGGGGAACCTTGTACGCCCCGCGATGGTCGGAGATCGTCGGCGAACCGAATAAGGAGATCTGCAACTGACGGCTCGCGCCGAGCCCGGTCCCGCCGTCGGGGCTTTCTGAGCGGCCCTGAATTCCTGGCCTCATGGTCGACTCGACGGCGGTGAGAAGGCGCTTTGGGGAGATTGGTGAGACCAAGAATCCGGCCGCTCCCGCCGAGGTGATTCGAGATTCGACGGCGAGGTCTGGGTCATTGCTCATTAACAGAACTGGCACTTCATCGAGTCGCGCTTCTGAGCGGATGAGTCGTGCGAGTTCGTAGCCGTTCGTGTCGGGTAGTCGTACGTCGAGCAACACAAGCGCAGGTGGATGGCGCACTGCGGCTCGGTAACCATCATCGCCGGTTGCCGCCACCTGTACGTCGTACCCTCGCGACGCAAGGACCTCTTCGAAGTAGTTGCGGTTCTGCTGCTCGTCGTCAATAACAAGGATGTAATCGCCAGCCCCCGTGGAGGCGAGATCGTCTTCGGACGCGAGCAAGATTCGGAGTTTGACGGGCCCATCGGCGGCGTCTCGAAGGTCGAGTTCAAGCAAGGCGCTATCGGCAATGTTGGCGCTGGCAAGGCGAGCAACGTCGGCCCGAGTTCCCAAGGTCGCTACTGGAGCGCCTGGATGCGCCTCATCGATCAGTACGGCGGCAACAACCCTCTTATCTAAGCGACCAGCCAAAGGGCCCAGCTGGTCGTCGCTCATCTGTCGTTCCCGCCGTCGCGCATCTCCACCACACTAGACGGAGTTTCGACGGTTCACCATCCAGCGCATTGCTTGTTGGTTGAACAACATTGGCGGCTAAACCGGGGTGATGATTGTGCATTCAGGGCTTGTGGCGTAGCTTCGGTGAATGTCAGTTCAGTACGACGTGATCGTCATAGGTGCCGGTGTGATCGGGGCTTCGGTCGCGCTTGAGCTAGCCAGAGCGGGGAGAGCGGTTGGTGTCATTGACAAGGGGCCGGGGGCCGGAGCAGGTTCGACGAGCTCGTCTTCAGCCATCATCCGCTTCAGCTACTCAACTCCAGATGCGGTGCTAACCGCGTGGGAATCTGCGGCGTGCTGGCGAGAGTGGGACACGCACTGCGGCCACACTGACCCCGACGGGATGGTTACGTTCCACCAAACCGGCAACCTGATCTTCACGACTACCGGGTATGACGGGGCCGGCACGCTCAAAGCGTGGGACGACATTGGCATCCCATACGAAACGTTGACGTCGACTGAGATCGAGGCGCGCTTCAGCTTCCTCGATGTCGGTCGCTTTTACCCTCCCAAGTCAATTGACGACCCCGCGTTCGCCGACGATGCCGACGGAGCGCTCGGTGGCTTTTTCAACGCCCAAAGCGGATTCATTGACGACCCGATGTTGGCGGCGCGGAATTTGGCCCATGCAGCAAAGCTAGAGGGCGCTGTCTTCCGCTATAGATCAGAAGTTGTTGCCATCAATACGGCCGACGGTCGCGTGTCTGGCGTCGATTTGGCAGGTGGTGAGACACTTGTTGCCCCTGTCGTGATCAACGTCGGAGGGCCACACTCCAGCCAGATCAATGTGCTTGCTGGCGTGAGTGACGACATGGCAATCGGGCATCGCCCGCTCCGCCAAGAGGTTTTCGTTGCTCCGGCACCGGCCGGTTTCGACATTGAGCAAGGGACCGCCCCAATCATCGCCGACCTCGATCTCGGGCAATACATAAAGGCTCAACTCGGGAATCAGATCTTGATTGGCGGAACCGAGTCCGAGTGCGACGGCCTCGAATGGATCGACGATCCCGATGATTACCGCGACCGGCCGACGGTTGAGGGGTGGGAGACCTGTATGTACCGAGTGGCAAGACGCATGCCTGACTTCGGTATTCCGTTGAAGCCAACGGGCCTTGCTGCACTGTATGACGCGTCAGACGACTGGGTTCCGATCTACGACAAATCCAGCCTGCCTGGCTTCTATATGGCGTGCGGAACGAGTGGTAATCAGTTCAAGAACGCACCGCTCGCCGGAAAGTTCATGGCCGCGCTTGTGGAGGCCGATGAGCGCGGCGTCGACCACGACCTCGAACCGGTGCATTTCACCGGAGCAATCACCGGTCGGGCCATCAACCTTGGGTCGTTCTCTCGAAATCGGGCCCTGTCGGAAACGACGGGAACGGTGATGGGCTGATCTGAGCGTCGAGTCCTACGGCCGTTCGCCGAATTCGGGGCTCTCGGTCCTGGTTCTCTTGAGCTCCCAGAATCCCTGCACATTCATCATTGTGACGAGAGCGTCCCACATGGCCAGGGAGTCTTCGAGCGGTGGCACTCGCGTTATCACCGGGCCGAAATAGGCCTGCTTGACGCCGCGCTTGTCGTTGAATGCGATGATCGGCGTGCCGATGTCGTCTCCTGCGAGCTCAAGACCAGCATCCATTCTGGTGTGGATCTCGCTATCCCATTCCTCACCGTCGGCCGCGGCTGCGAGTGCTGGGTCGTATCCGATCGCTGTCAGCGCATCGGCAATATCGAAGTCGCGATCTTTGTCGTGATGGATACGGCGGCCGTACTCAAAGTACAGCTCCTGTAGCGCGTCATCGCCCATTTTGGCTCTGGCCGCTTCCATAACTCGCAGCATCTTGTGCGTTTTTAGCGAAGCTTTGTAGTAGTCGCCACCCACTTCTGGTTCGTTCTTGAAGTAGAGGCTGATTGGCTGCCACGTTATGGCAACGTCACGATTCGGTACTACAGCGTCGACGACCCAACGGGCCGTCACCCAGCACCAAGGTCAAATGGGGTCAATCCAGAATTCGAGTTCCATCGGTCGAGCCTGGCATTTTTCACGCTTGGATGTCTAACCGTGTGGCGATTGAGCTTTTCTGCTGAGCTAGACGATCCGACTCTGCTGGTCGTCCCGAGGTCCCCAGTAACGGTCTCTCAGCACTCGCTTGTAGAGCTTGCCGGTTGGGAGGCGGGGGAGTTCGGCTTCAAAGTCGATCGATTTCGGACACTTCTGTCGTGCGAGATGCTCGGCACAGAAGTTAATGAGTTCTCGTTCGAGTTCTGAACCCTCTTCAATGCCAGGCACGACCTGGACCACGGCTTTTACTTCTTCACCAAGGTCGACGTTCGGAACCCCGAAGACAGCGGCATCCATGACCTTTGGATGGGTGATCAGCAGATTCTCCGCCTCCTGAGGGTATATATTGACGCCCCCAGAAATGATCATGAACGTCTTGCGGTCGGTGAGGTGGAGATAACCGTCCTCGTCGAGGAACCCAACATCGCCGACTGTTGTCATCAAGCCGTCGAGCGACGTCGACTCCTTGGTTTTCGCAGGGTCGTTGAAGTACTGGAACTCAGATGCCGTCGTGAACCAGAGCGTTCCCGGCACTCCTTGGGGGAGTTCGTTCATGTCATCGTCGAGCACGTGAAGATCACCCAGGATGACTTTGCCGACGGTGCCAGGATGGGCCAGCCACTCTTCGCTGTTGCAGGCAGTGAAGCCGAGGCCTTCGGTGGCGCCGTAGTACTCCTGGATTATCGGTCCCCACCACTCGATCATTTGGTGCTTGACCTGCACCGGGCATGGTGCGGCGGCATGGATTGCGATCTCAAGCGACGACAGGTCATAACGTTCGCGGGCGGCTGGGTCGAGCTTCAGCATCCGGCTGAACATCGTCGGTACGAGTTGGCTGTGGGTGATCTTGTACTTCTCGATGTTGGCCAGGTATTGCTCTGGATCGAACCGTTCCATGATGACGCACGTGCCGCCGTGACGAATCGTGAGATTGACTGCGGCCTGAGGAGCGGAGTGGTAGAGGGGAGCGGGAGAGAGATACGTCATGCCCTCTCGGTATTGCCAGAGGTCACCAAGAAACTTGAGCATTGGCAGGTTATCTGATGGTGGCATCTCGGGCAGAGGGCGGAGAATCCCCTTCGGCTGGCCGGTCGTACCTGACGAATACAGCATCGCAGTGCCGAGGTACTCATCGGCGATCGGTGTCGTCGGTTTGGCTGCAACCGCAGCGGCGTAGTCCTCGAATGGTCCGTCGTGGCCAGTTCCACCGATGATCAGCGCAAGCTCAACCTTTGGGCATAAGGCCATCGCTTCGATCGCTACATCGCGGCGGACCGCGGAAGTGATGAGCGCCCGCGAGTCGCTGTTGTCAACGATGAACGCGACCTCTTCCGCCGTCAGATACGAATTGATGCACGTGTAGTAGAGCCCTGACCTCTCACCCGCAGCGGTCGTTTCCAGGTAGTGGGCATTGTTCTCCATGAAAATGGAGTAGTGATCGAGCCGGTTGAGGCCGTGGTCTCGAAGCACATGGGCAAGCTGATTTGATCGACCGTCGAGCTCGGCGTATGTAACTACCTCGCCGGTCCCCGCCATGATGATCGCAGGGTGGTCAGGCTGGCTTGCGGCGTAATTGCCCGTGTACATGTGTGGTCCCCATTTCTCGCCACCATTGTGAGCCAGGCCCGAACGGAAGGGCAAGCTGACACCCGTGTTCGCATCTCGATGAGTCGAGGTTTAAGGTGCAGCGATGCCTGATGCGACTACTGAGTTTGAACCTGTGTTCGAACCAGTGGCGGTTGAAGCTCGATTCGATCCACCGCTCGCCGACGTCGACCCTGATCCCGAGAAGGGATGGTTGCGACGAGTCCTGCCGGTAGTTCTTGCTCGGCCGGTTAGTTTCTTTGGACCGATCACTGTCGCCTTGATCGCTCGGGTGCTGCAAGTAGCGCTACCGGCAGTGATTCGGGCTGCTATCGACAACGCCCTCGTCGCGAAGACTGAATCGATCGACCGCTACGTCGTCATGTTCGTCGTACTAGGAAGTCTCAGCGCATTCCTGACGTTCATCTATCGATTTGGCATGTATCGAAACGCTTTCCATATCGACAGTGATCTGAGAACCCTGCTTTATCGACACCTGACGAGCCTCTCATTTTCGTTCTATGACAAGACCCAGTCAGGCCAGATCATCTCGCGTGCGAACTCCGACATTCGCTCGGTCCAACTCTTTCTGACCTTCGGCCCGCTGATGGCGATGACGATGACCATGTTCGTGGTGGCGTTCACATTCATGATGTCGATTCATATCCCGCTGGCATTGGTTGCGGTTGCGCCACTGCCCGGTGTGTTCTTCCTCGGCACTCGACTACGAAATGAAATATTCCCTCTGTCGTGGATTACCCAAGGTCGAGTGGCCGATGTGGCGACGATCGTCGACGAGAACATCAACGGGGTAAGGGTTGTTCGGTCTTTCGCTGGTGAGAAAGACCAGATCGTCAAGCTGGCAAAGGCCGCAACGGCGCTTCGCTGGTCGGCTCTCCGCACGGTCAAGGCCCAAGCGCAGTACAACCCGGTGATCGAAAACCTGCCCCGACTCGGGCAACTCTTCGTACTTGGCTATGGCGGCTGGCTTGTCATCAACGACGACCTCACGCCAGGAACGCTATTTGCGTTTCTGACCTACGTCACGATGCTGCAAGCGCCGTTTCGGATGCTTGGGTTCTTCCTCATGATGGGCCAGCGGGCGAAGGCCTCAGCCGAGCGAATCTACGAGATCCTCGACGAGAGTCCTGTGGTAGTTGACCGGCCAGGAGCCGCGAATCTCGCCAACGCAACCGGCCACGTGGTGTTCGACGACGTGACGTTCGGATACAGCTCAGATGCGAAAATCCTCGACGGCTTCTCGCTTGAAGTGGCGGCAGGGGAAGTGGTTGCGATCGTCGGTCGAACAGGCAGCGGGAAGTCGACCATTGGTCGGCTTCTGCCTCGGTTCTACGACCTAGACAATGGCGCCATTCGGATTGACGGCAACGACATTCGCGACCTCACCCTCGTGAGCCTGCGCCACGCCGTCGGTTCAGTGGCCGATGATCCGTTTCTATTTTCTGTCAGTTTGGCCGACAACATCGCATACGGACGCCCTGGCGCATCGCGAGAAGAAGTCGTCGCCGCGGCGAAGGCGGCCCAGGCCCATGACTTCATCGAAGCGCTTCCCGGCGGATACGACGAGGTCGTTGGGGAGCGTGGCTACACCCTCTCTGGAGGGCAGCGACAACGCATTGCCATTGCCCGAGCGCTTTTGGCCGACCCTGCGGTTCTGATTCTTGACGACGCAACGAGCGCGATTGATGTGCATGTCGAGGAGCGGATTCATCACGGCATGACGGAGCGACTAGCGGGCCGGACGGTTCTTGTCATCGCCCATCGACTCTCGACAATCGCACTAGCCGATCGTGTCGTGCTCCTTGACGGGGGGCGCGCTATCGCCACAGGGACACACCAAGAATTGATGGATAACGAGCCTCGCTACCGCGAAGTGCTCGACACGGTCGAAGATGACACACGTGACGACGCAGGTGGTGTCCAATGAGTATGGGGCCGCCCGCAGGCTCACCGTTTGGTGGCCCCTCGGCGAGTGCAACGTCGGCCGCTTCCGGCCTTCCGTTCGCTGGTGTTCCAGCTGAGCTTGCTGATCGAGCGAAGAAGATCCTCGACGAAGAGCCAGATCACGGCACCCCGGCAGTGGAGTTCTCTCAGTCAGAGTACGCCCGAGAGCCCTTCACCCTTCGCCACTTCCTCGGGCCAAAGCGGGCACAAATCGGCTTGGCCGTTGCGCTGGTAGTTGTTGAGACGCTTGCCCTTCAGGCCGGACCGCTGCTCACTCAGATCGGAGTCGACCGCGCGATTCTCCCAAAGAACACTGGTCTCCTCATGACGGTCGTCGCGATCTACTTCGCTGCGATCATCGTCAATACCGTCATGGCACGGGTTCGCATCCTCTTTACTGGCCGGCTTGGTGAGGACATGATGCGAGACCTCCGAATTCGTGTGTTCTCCCACATGCAGCGACAGGGGCTTGATTACTACACCGGCGAGAAGTCTGGTCGTCTACTGACGAGAATGACGAGCGACATCGACGCGCTCACTGCCCTCTTCCAGGATGGTCTCGTCAACCTGTTTGTCCAGATGTTGACCTTGGCCGTCATCACCGTGGTCTTGCTCTTCCTCAATCCGATGTTGGCGGTCATAACGCTTCTCATCGTGTTGCCAGCAATGGGGCTCCTGACCATGTGGTTCAAGAGTCGATCTGAGGTTGGCTATGCAAGGGTGCGCGACAGGATTGCCGACGTATTGGCCGATCTCTCGGAGAGCCTCGCCGGGATGCGCGTCATCTCGGCCCACAACCGTCGGGCTCACAACATCATCAATCACGACAACGTTGTTGGTGACTATCGAGAGGCGAACCTCTACGCCTCGAAGGTCGGAGCGGTCTATGGGCCAAGCAGCGAATTCGTCGGCGTAATCGGACAAGCGGCTCTTCTCGCTATCGGCGGCCGAATGGTCGTCAACGGCACTCTCTCCGTTGGTGAGCTTTTCGCCTTCTTGCTGTACCTGACCAACTTCTTCGCCCCGATTCAACAGCTCGTGCAGCTGTACAACTCCTATCAGCAAGGCCAGTCGGCGGTGCACAAGCTGAGGCAGTTGCTTGCCACCAGTCCTTCGGTCCCAGAGTCGCCACACGCCAGTGTGCTTCGCGATCTAGAAGGGCGAATTGAGTTTGACCGCGTTACGTTCGGATACAAGCCGGACGACCCTGTGCTTCACGACATCTCGTTCGTGGTTGAGCCGGGTGAGACCATCGCCGTCGTTGGCCCGACTGGTGCAGGAAAGTCGACCGTTGCCAAGTTGGTCACCCGTTTCTATGACCCGCAGTATGGCGCGGTTAGGCTAGATGGAGTCAATATCAAGGACGTGACGATCGAGTCGCTTCGAAGTCAGCTCGGTGTCGTCCCGCAGGAGCCTTTCCTGTTCAACGGGACCATCGCCGACAACGTGCGATTCGCCCGTGATTCGGCGAGTGACGCTGACGTACTTGAGGCTTGCCAGCGGGTTGGGCTTGGCGATCTCGTTGCCCGACTTCCCGACGGTATTGATTCGTTAGTGCACGAGCGTGGGTCGTCGCTCTCTTCGGGTGAACGACAATTGCTCGCGCTGGCCAGGGCGTTCATGTCGCGCCCCCGGGTATTGCTACTCGATGAGGCAACCTCAAACCTTGACCTTCAGAGCGAAACGATGATCGAGCGGGCGCTCGATGTTGTGCTCGAAGGGCGCACCGCCATCATCATTGCGCACCGACTTGCCACCGCTCAGCGGGCCGATCGAATTGCCGTGATTGATGAGGGTCGTTTGATCGAGTTTGGCACGCATGAGGAGCTTCTCGAACTTGGTGGCTACTTCGCGTCAATGCACGAGTCGTGGCAGTTGGCGACCTCAATTGGCGACGACGCCTAGTCTGCTGCCAAAGTCGACGTATCCCATGTAGGTCGTGACCCAACTCAGGAGTCTGCCATGTCCGATGCCAAAGAGGGGTCTGCGGCCTTCGCCCAGAAACGCAAGCCGGAATGGTCGGTCAACTAGTGAGCCGCACCACTCGTCAAGTACCGACAGGGCTTATGCCCGCCGCATGGCGGTTTGAACCAAACCTCCAGTGGTCGACCCGAAACATGGGTCTGCTGCCGTCGGTCATGGTGCCGAGAAGCGGCGCAATATCGCCTTTAGCCCATGCGCCGCTCGACCAGGAGGCCGTCGATGCGACGACTGTGACAACAGAATTCGGCACCGCCGTGCTGCGGGATTTGATCGAGGCCGAACGCATTGATGGCCTGATCATTGTGCATCAAGGCGCTGTCCGATATGAGCAGTATTTTGGAGACTTCGGGCCAGATGACCATCACATCTGGTTCTCGATGACCAAGTCGTTGATCGCCACGATCTACGGAATCATGGCGCCCGAGCTTGATATAGACGAGACGAAGACCCCAGCCGATTATCTCCCCTCGCTGGTCGGCAGCGCGTTCGACTCGGTCAGTATCCGTGACGTTCTCAACATGGCCACGGCGCTTGAGTACTCCGAGGACTACGAAGACCTGACGCCCGGCAGCGTGCACCTCGACTACTTCATGAGGCTCGGCATGCTGCCGACTCCCGAGTTGATGACGATGGACCCGACGGCCGATGGAGCCGTGCGGGGCGTACGACACATGCTCGCTCGATTCGATTCGATTGAGGGTGGCGTTCCTGGCGAAGTCTTTACGTACCAGTCGCCGAACGTCGATGTCATCGGATGGCTTGTCGAGGAGCTAAGTGGCAGGCCGATCCAAGATCTCATCCATGAACGCATCTGGGCGAAGCTCGGCGCAGAGCATGATGGGCTGTTCTGTATCGACCCTGACTTCGCACCGATGGCAACTGCCGGGTTTAACTCGACGCTGCGTGACGCTGCTCGTTTCGGGTTGATGTCGCTCGCAAACGGTCGTTTTGGCGATGAGCAGATCGTTTCTGAGGAATGGTCTCGAGACACATTCGCCCTGACCGATACCGACCGGGCGGCCATGGCCAAGAGCGCCAACAAGATCGAGGGTGACGAGCGCTACTTCGAAGACCTTGCGGGCTATCGCAGCTTCTGGTGGGTTCTCGATGGAGAGACAGGAGAGCGAATGGCCGTTGGCGTCTTTGGACAGATGATCTATGTGAATCCAGCGACCGACACGGTTGTCTGTAGCTTCTCATCGGCAACCCGAACATCGAACATGCTGCGCCAAGAGTTCAAGCAGTTCGTCAGACTCGTCCGCGAGCTCGCTCGGGGACTCTAGGCATGGTTAAACCGTTCCCATCTGTCGTTAGAGTTGGTGGGCGCCAGCCTGACGTCGGAGCGTTCGCCAACATGCTTGCGGCGGCCGGAATTGTCGGGCCAGACGGACGGCCAATCTCCGAAGCGTGCACGTTCGGGATCGCCGGCGGCATCGGCTTTCTGTACGGCGTGTTTGTCTATGGCGACGAACCAACGATGACCATTGTCGGACGGAATACGTCAATGCCGAATACGTTCGTTGAACCAATCGGGGAACGGCTTGGCATTGAGGTGGTGACATCATCAACTGGTGGTGCGAAGAAGGCGTCCAAGCAACTCGATGCGATGATCGAAGTGGGAGCGGTTGCGGTATGTATGGTCGGTTCGGGCGGTCTACCCCATGCTGGCCTTCCGGCCGAGGCATCCTCGATGAGCCCATCTCTGGTTGGCGTCGTCGGGTCTGGTGGCGGCGATCTGCTACTTGATGATCGGGGGCTGGCTGGTCTCGTGATTGATCGCAACACATTTGATTCGGCGCGATCGGCCTACAAGCAGGGCAAGCACCTTCTGATAAGCGTCGCTGCCGGACAGAGCGTCGACTGGGAAGTTGCGCTGCCTACTGCGATTGCGGCTGGAGCCGCCGGCTTCAACACGCCACCAGTGCCTCAGTTCGCGTCCAACATCGGCCTCGCCGGATTGCAGAAATTTGCGAAGCTTCTCGCGACACCGAAAGACCCAAAGTCGTGGGCCAAGGTCTTCCCCAGCGGACGTAACTCGGCAATTGGCTTGACCAGGCTCGTTGACTGCATCACCTATGACTACTCATCTCAGGCGAACTCACGCTGGCTGTACGCCGAGTTTCTTGATGAGGCGTCGTCTCTCGTCAGCGGCGCTGCAGACGGAGCCGAGGCGGTGCGTGCATCGGCCGCGCTGTGGGAGCAGATAGGTCAGATCGCTCGTCAGGCTGACCCGTCGATTGCTGCGGCCTGCGGGTTCTCTGATCAGCGCGACCAACTGCTGCGGTCAGAGAGTCGTGACGATGCTCAAATGGCATCACTGTTCGACGAGAAGCAAGCGGCAATTGAAGGCTGCCTTCTCTCTGCAGTCGACGCGACTGAGGTTTACGTTGCCCTCGGGGAGTGCGTCAGACAGATCGCTGATATAGAGGCGCACCTGCTCGATCTTCTCGGAACCAGGTAATACAGCCCGAGGCTTCCGAAGACGCAGCGGAGCCCTCGAACGTACTGGTTGAGTAACCGGCACAATCGAGGGCGACCGCGTTTGGCGCGCCCTTCTCCGCGTGAATCCGCCGAAGCGGGGGAGGGGGATTGCCTGCGCGGTTTGCTTGCCCGGAACCGGACTCAATCAGTAGGGCCGAAGCGATACTTGAGGGAGCTGTTCGGAGCGCGCTTTCCGTGCGTTGACCATCTTGGGGTCCCTATTTGGGTCCGTCAAGAGGTGGTGCAGATTTTGTCTACTTGTCCCCAGCATTCCTTGGTTGTCCTCAGAATTTTCGAAGGTATCCACCTGTTGTCCACAGGTCGGGGCTCAGTGAGGATGGTCGTGCCCGTGGTCATCGACAACCAACAATGACTCATCGTGGTCGTGCCCATCGTGTCGTCCCAAGACTCGATCGCCGAAGGTCTCGCGAAGTAGGTCTGGCGTCAATACCACGTCGGGTGAGCCGACGGCCACAAGGCGTTTCGCGATGAGGGCCACCTGGTCGCAGTGGCGGGCCTCGTCGAGGTTGTGCGTTGTCATGACAATTGTTGTCCCTCGCTGTGTCTCTTCTTCGATCAGCTCGAGGATTCGGTTTTGGCTTGGGATGTCGAGCCCCGTGATCGGCTCATCAAGAAGGAGCACTGGCGCTTGTTGGGCGATGGCTTGAGCCACGAGCACTCGCTGCTTCTGTCCGCCGCTCAGCTCGCCAAATTGTTGATCGAGCAAGTCGCCGACTTCGAGCCGCTCCGCGGCCTCGGCGAGGATTGTTTGGTCGGTGGCGCTGAGTCGGCCCAACCACTTCTTGTGTGGGTAACGGCCCATGGCCAGCACTTCTCGGGCGGTGATTGGCAGCCAATTCGACTTGCCCGCCGACTGAGGCACATACGCCATCGGCGGCAACGGGTTCGGGGAAACGGAACCACTCGCCACCTTGGCCATTCCGGCGAGCACGTTCAGGACTGTGGTCTTGCCGCTGCCGTTTGATCCGATGAGGGCCATCGAGGTTCCGGGCTCAATCGTGAGCGAGACGTTGTCGAGCGCAACCTTCTGTCCATAACGGACCGTGATATCGGTGAGCGCAAGAGCTTCCATCGGTGCAAGGATGCCCGCCGCGAGGGCAAGACCCAAACTTCTCCCGTGTAGCCGCCGATAGCCTCAGTCCATGGCCTCAACGCTCGAAGCAGCTGCAATCTGTACACCAGGACTCGAACCGGTGTTGACCGCAGAGCTCGAAGCACTCGGTCAGCGGCCAAAGTTCGAGTCTCCCGGCGTGGTTCGGTTTCGTCCAAAGCTGAGAGATCTCTACGCAGCAAACGTAAACCTGCGCACTGCTTCTCGGGTTCTGTTGCGGCTCGGCACTTTCCGTGCGACCGACTTCCCCCACCTCGAAGAGCGGGCCCGCGAGATCGATTGGTCTGAGTTCTTGGCCGACGGTATTGCGCCAACATTCAAGGTGTCAACCTCGAAGAGCGCGTTGTATCACTCGGAGGCAATCGCGGAGCGGCTGCACAACGTCGTTGGCCCGCCACCTCGTGACGACCAGCCAACCCAGCCTTTCATTGTTCGTTTCTTCAACGATGTTGCTTACGTGAGCGTCGATAGCAGTGGCCTGCCGCTCAACCATCGGCTCTGGCGTGAAGACATCGGGGTTGCGCCCATCCGCCCAACAATGGCTACAGCAATGCTGCTCGGGTCGGGTTGGGACGGCACTACCTCGCTCGGCGACCCATTCTGCGGATCAGGCACCATTGCGATCGAGGCTGCGCTCATCGCCCGTGGCATGTCACCCGGTGGCGATCGTGAATTTGCGTTCCAACACTGGGAATCGTTCCAGCCCGGTACGTGGGGGAGCGTCAAGGGTGCCGCGGCGGCCATGGTCAAGCCAAAGGGCGACATCATGATCGAAGCCACTGATCACAACGCGGAGGCAATCGAGATCACCAAAGCCAACGCCGAGCGGGCTGGCGTGCTCGACGACATGACCATCGAACAGCGGGTTGTGTCGCACCTCAGCCCCCACGATGGGCCAGGACTCATCGCCACCAACCCTCCGTACGGCAAGCGGGTCGGCGAAGGCGATCTTCGGGCGCTTTATCTCAAGTTTGGTGCAGTTGTTCGCGAGCGTCGCCCGAAGTGGGGAGTCACGATGGTTGCCTCAGACACGAAGCTCGCTCGCCATGCCGAACCCGCGCTGAAACCAATCAGCTCGTTCGGGCACGGCGGCATCAAGGTCCAAGTCCTCCACCGCCCGCCGCTGCCTTCATAGCGCCGAAACGCTAATCAGGTCGGTCTGGGACGCCTGATGGCCTATCGGGAATTGCGGTACGCCAGTGGGTACCGTCGGGTTTGAAGATTTTGAGTTGGCGATCGGGTAGTAGTTTGAGTTGCCAGTGCTGGTCGTGGACTCGGTGATGATGGTGCGAACACAGCGGCACAAGATTGTCGTAATCGGTGAGTCCGCCTCGTTCCCAGAACCGAATGTGATGTGCGTCGTTCGTCGGCCCTGGCGGGCCGCCGCACTTCCAGCCTTTCTTCGCTGGCGCTCAGAAACGCTCAACGTCGGGGACGGATATGGAACCCGTCAGATGTTTCCTGAGTCGAGTGCGAGTGTGGCCCGTGGGTGGCGGTGTCGATGTCGATGTCGCAATGCAGATGCACCACTGGGCGGGTCACGCCGAACTGGTTGGTGGC
>JBBKWJ010000141.1:0-6022 GCA_037968895.1 Acidimicrobiales bacterium | reverse complement strand
CGAAGCTCGACGGCGCATACGGGTCGGCCACCGGCTCGAAACTCGACGGCGCATACGGGTCGGCCACCGGCTCGAAACTCGACGGCGCATAGGGGTCGGCCACCGGCTCAAAGCTCGCTGGTTCGGCTGGTGCCGACGGTGCGGGAGGAGGCGGCGCGGTCGCGTATGGATCGGCCACCGGCGCAGGTGGGGTTGCCTCTTGGATCATCGGCTGGGTGTTGGCGGTCCATTGACCGCCATCCCAGTAGCGCACGAGCGTAGGGTCTCCGGCCGGATCTGGGTACCAACCTGCGGGTGTTGACATAAAGGCTCCTCCTGAATTCTGGGCCAGGTTAGCCGTCGTCAGAGCCCTCGTCGCTATTGGCCAAGAAGGAGTCTGTATGCAGGGTGATTACTGTCATCCCAATGGCGGTATCCGACGTCGGCCAGGAAACCAGGGACAAGAACTCGATCGCCGATGGGCACCTGCATTCCAACGAGCACCCTCCCGTAGTCGGCGCCGTGATTGCGGTAGTGGAACAGTGAAATATTCCAGCCCGAATTCATCGACTCGAGGAACCGCACGAGCGCTCCTGGTCGTTCCGGAAACTCGAACCGATACAACAGCTCGTCGTGAGCCAGCGCAGAACGTCCGCCAACCAGGTGTCGTAAATGCACTTTGGCGAGTTCGTCGTCGCTCAGATCGAGCGTCTCGAAACCAGCCGTCCGGAAGGCTTCCGCTGCAACATGAGCATCGGCTCGCCTCGCCACCTGCAAACCAACAAAGACATGGGCGTCCTCTGTGTCGCCAATGCGATAGTTGAACTCGGTGACATTTCGATCGCCGATGAGCCGGCAGAACCGCAAGAAACTGCCAGGCTCCTCGGGAATGGTGACGACAAATACGGCCTCTCGCTCTTCACCAATTTCAGCTCGTTCGGCAACAAAGCGGAGGCGGTCGAAGTTCATGTTTGCGCCACACAAGATTGCCACGAGCGTCTGGCCTGACACCCCTTCGCGGTCGACGTACGCCTTCATCCCGGCAACACCAAGTGCTCCCGCTGGCTCAAGGATCGATCTGTTCTCGGTGAATGCGTCTTTGATTGCAGCACAGACCTCGTCGGTGTCGACCCTGATGATCTCATCGACGTACCGCTGTGCGAGCCGGAACGTTTCCTCCCCGACTTGGCGCACCGCAGTACCGTCGGAGAACAAGCCAACATCGGTGAGCTCGACTCGATGACCAGCTTTGAGCGACTGATACATGGCGTCGGAGTCGTCGGTTTGCACCCCAATAATGCGGGTCTCCGGCTTGAGCTGTTTGATGTAGGCGGCAACGCCGGCGATGAGGCCACCTCCGCCGATGGCCACAAACACCACATCGATCGGGTCAGGGTGCTGTCGAAGAAGCTCCATGCCAATCGTCCCCTGGCCCGCGATGACGTCTGGATCATCGAAGGCATGGACAAACGTCAAGCCTCGCGCTGTCTCAAGCTCACGTGCCTTCGCGTACGCATCGGCGTACGACTCTCCGTGCAATATGACTTCTGCTCCTCTTGCCAGGACGGCATCGATCTTGACCTCGGGTGTGGTGACCGGCATGACGATCACCGCCGCGCACCCAAGGTGCTGTGCGGCCAGCGCCACTCCTTGCGCGTGATTGCCAGCAGACGAGGCGACTACGCCTGCCGCGAGCTCAGCTTCGGAGAGCAAGGCCATCTTGTTGTACGCGCCCCGTATCTTGAAGGAGAACACCGGTTGGAGGTCTTCACGCTTGAGCAATACCCGGTTCTGCAGCCGAGCCGACAGCACTGGCGCCTCCTCGAGTGGCGTCTCGACGGCAACGTCGTACACCCTGGCCGTGAGAATGCGCTTCAAGTAATCGCTGTCCATAGCGACTCAACATAGCCCTGGCTTCCCCCATCCGCCCCGGCGCCGACTAGGCTTTCGCCGCCACTTACATGCTCGCCGATGCGAGCCTTACCTCACTCGGGAACTCCGTGAAAATCGCCCCCTCCATCCTGTCCGCCGACTTTGCTCGCCTTGGCGAAGAAGTTCGAGATGTCGATGCTGCTGGCGCCGATTGGATCCATCTCGATGTCATGGACGGCCACTTCGTGCCAAACATCACGATCGGACCGGCCGTAATCAAGGCGTTGCGGGCGCACACCAAGAAGACCTTCGACGCCCACCTCATGGTGGCGCCGGTCGACGAGCACCTCGAATCGTTTGTGAAGGCGGGGTGCGACATCATCACCGTCCACGCTGAGGCAGGGCCTCATCTGCATCGCACGCTAAACGCAATCCGTGACCTCGGAGCGAAGTCGGGCGTCGCCCTGAACCCGAGCACCCCAATCGAAGCAATCGAGTGGGTTATCGACGACATCGACCTCGTACTCGTCATGTCGGTCAACCCCGGATTCGGCGGTCAATCCTTCATCCCCACTGCAGTCGAGCGTGTCCGTCGGGTGAAGGAACTCGTCGGCGATCGCCCAATCGAAATCGAAGTCGATGGCGGAGTTGGCCCTGCCAATTCACATGCTCTCGTCGAAGCTGGCGCGACGGTGCTCGTTGCCGGTTCAGCTGTATTCAAGGGCGGAACGCCCGCAGACTACGCCACTAACATCGCTGCGATCCGGGCTGGCGCTTAAGCAGTCGCGATAAGCCGGTTGACCGCGCTGCCGAGTTGGGTGACCGGGTCAGCAATATCGTGCGCGATGTCGAAATGGTTTCGTCCAGCGACCTCGATTAGCTCGACCGGACACCCCGCTGACTGAAGCGCATTAGCGAAGATTGCGCTCTGAGCCTTGAAGGCGGGAGTCTCAATCTGACCAACGGCAATCAGCGTCGGAATCGCGGGCCAGGTGGGGACGTGGGTTAGGGGGCTCGAAGCCCTGGCGGTGATCTTGTCTAAACCGAGAGCGTCGTTGATGTACGTGTCGACCAGCGGCACAAGGTCGTACACACCCGAGATCAATGCGAGACCCGAAACCACATCGGGCAGCAGGTCGTATTCGTCAGCCCAGTTGGTCACTCCAACCATCGCGGCCAAGTGGGCGCCAGCCGACGAGCCCGTAACGATCAGTCGTGGCGATTTTGTCGTCGCTCCTACGTGACGATACAAATGGGCGATAGCCGACCGGACTTCGCCAACGATCTCGGCGATCGACGCTTCGGGAGCCAGCGTGTATCCGATTGCGGCGTAGCTGTGGCCGGCCGCCAGCACATCGAGCGCAGGGAACGACGCGGAGTCTCGATCGAGCTCTTGCCAGTAGCCGCCGTGGATAAAGACGACCACGACATCGTCGCTATCAGCGACAGTGAAGAAGTCGAATTTCTGCCGAGGACGCGAGCCATACGACAAAGTGAGCGGGGGCGCTTCCCGGCGCACCCGCTCACTTTCGGCGTAGTACTCCGCAATGAACGGCCCGATGTCGTCGATCATCGAGCTAGGCGAATAATCGACTTCTAGGGGCGTTTGCATGACCAGAGGCTAGAGGCTGGCTAACAGCGACGCAGGGTCGACGAAGTCGTAGCCAAGAGCCTCGGCCACGGCAGCCTCGGTCACTTTGCCCATGGCAACATTTAGGCCATTGAGCAGATGTGGATCGTCGGCCAACGCCTGTGCCGCGCCCTTGTCGGCGAGCACAAGGGTGAAGGGCAACGTCGAATTGTTCAGTGCGTGGGCGCTCGTGCGAGGCACGGCGCCTGGCATGTTGGCGACGCAGTAGTGCACGACACCATCAACCACGTAGGTCGGGTCTGAGTGGGTAGTCGCGTGTGAGGTCTCGAAGCAGCCACCTTGATCGATAGCAACATCGACCAGGACTGAGCCCGTTTTCATTCTCGAAACGAGCTCTGCGGTGACAAGCTTTGGCGCCTTGGCCCCCTTGACCAACACCGCGCCGATGACGACGTCGCTCTCCAAGACCGATGCCTCAAGCGATTCGGCGGTCGAGTAAATCGTGCGGACTGCGGTGCCGAAGCGTGCTGACAAACGATCGAGAACGGCAATGTCACGGTCGAGGACCGTTACTTCCGCTCCCATACCAACTGCGATCTCGATTGCATTGACGCCAACGACTCCGCCGCCAAGAACAGTGACGCGAGCAGGAGCAACACCGGGCACCCCGCCCATCAGCAGGCCGGATCCGCCCTGAGGACCTTCGAGGCTGTGGGCTCCCGCTTGAGCCGCCATGCGGCCCGCAACCTTTGACATTGGCGCCAGTAGCGGCAGACCACCGTTGCGGTCGGTCACCGTCTCGTAGGCGATGCAGGTGGCGCCGCTCTTCACGAGGTCGGCTGTCTGCTCTGGGTCTGGGGCGAGGTGGAGATATGTGAAGAGCACCTGGCCCGGGCGAAGCATTGCTCGCTCGACCGCTTGTGGTTCTTTGACCTTGACGATCATGTCGGCTTGGGCGAATACGGTGGCTGCGTCGGGAGCAATCGTTGCACCGGCCGCTTCGTATTCGTCGTCTAGGGCGCCAATACCGAGTCCGGCCTGCGTCTCAACGATGACCTGGTGGCCGTGGGCAACGAGCTCACGAACGCTTCCAGGGGTGAGCCCAACCCGCTGCTCTCGGTCTTTGATCTCTTTGGGGACACCAACCTGCATCTCGCTCACCACTTTCATCGTTTGTCGTGTTGCAGCATCGTAGATTGTGACCCAGTGCACACGATTGCAATTACTACGTGATCTGATGCCGTGATTCGCAGATTCAATCGACAAATGACAATTGACGCGATATTCTGCTGCGAATGGATATCGATGCCACAGATACCGCCATTCTGAATGTTCTGCAGCGCGACGGTCGGATCACCAACAACGATCTTGCTGGCCTCATCAACTTGTCGCCGTCAGCGTGCCTTCGTCGAGTCAGACGTCTTGAGGAGGACGGCGTCATCGACCGATACGCGGCGCTCGTCAACCACGCCGCGGTTGACAAACCGACAACGGTTTTTGTGCAGATCTCGCTCGAGTCACAGGAAGAGCGCAAACTCGATGCATTCGAGGCTAGGGTCGCCGACTGCCCAGAGGTGATCTCGTGCCACCTCATGGCGGGCGACTCGGACTATCTCGTGCAGGTCGTCTGCCGCGACGTCGCCGACTACGAACGAATCCACCGCTCGCACTTTGCGTCCCTCCCGTACGTGAGCCGGCTCAACACAAGCTTTGCGCTACGCACTGTCCACTCCGATACTGCGCTTGAGATCTAGCGGGCCATCCCATGGAACTCAGGGTTTGGCATCATCGACATGAAGTTTGCCATGCGATTGCTAAGACCGAAGAACGACGTGATGCCAGCGATGTCCCAGATGTCCTCATCGTCGAACCCATGAGAACGCAAGGTCTCGTAGTCGGCATCGTCAATCGACTTCGCGTCATTTGAGACCTTGAGGGCGAAGTCGCACATCGCCATCTGTCGTGGCGTGATGTCGGCTTTCCGGTAGTTAGTTGCAACCTGGTCGGAGATCAGAGGGTTCTTCGCCCTGATCCGCAAGATGGCTCCGTGGGCCACGACACAATACAGACAGCTATTGTCAGCCGAAGTGACAACAACAATCATCTCCTTGTCGGCCTTCGTGAGGCCGCTCTCGCGGTCCATCAACGCATCGTGATACGCGAAGAACGCTCTCATCTCGTCCGGTCGATGCGCTAACGCAAGGAATACGTTTGGCACGAACCCAGATTTTTCCTGGATGGCAAGGACCGTCGTCTTGATGTCGTCTGGCAGGTCATTGATCTCAGGAACGGGGTAGCGGCTTATTGCTGCATCAGTCATTGGCTGTCCTTTGGAAACTCTTGCCTTTGAAAACGACGGGCTTATCGATTGACGTCGACAACGATCCGTCCCCTGGTTTGACCCGCCATCTGCTCGGTCGCAAGCGGGATGGCTTCGGCGAGCGAGATCTCGGTGGTCATCATCTCGAGCTGAGCAATATCGAGATCTTGGGCGAGCCGGTTCCACGCCTCAATCCGCCTTGGCAGTGGGCAGTTGACGCTATCGACTCCAGCCAAGGTGACCCCTCGAAGGATGAACGG
>JBBKWJ010000140.1:0-2703 GCA_037968895.1 Acidimicrobiales bacterium | reverse complement strand
AATCTTCTGATCGATTCAATGCCTGACTGAACCAACGAAATTCCTTGCCGTGCACTCGTCGAGGCCGGTCCGGAAGACGAGGCTCGATGAACTCGCATACATTCCAGGTCATGGCCAGCCCTGATTTTGGAGACGGCATCGCGGTTGTGGATCGGATCTCGCAGTATTCAAGTGACCCCGAGTATTGGCAGCCAATGATGCGAGATTTCTTCGCTCAAGGCGCTGGCAAAACCGACGAGGAACTCACCGCTCACGAACTGGTCGACGGCCTGACCCGAGCCGTCCACGACGGAATCTGGGGAATGTGGCTTGACCATCGCGAGGCTCACGCTCTCGCCGCACGTGCACAGAATCTCATCGACACCCGAGTCGGGATCCCCGACTACACCGACGGCTACCAACCATTCGTCTATACCGGCGACGACGTGAGCGAAGGCCTTACTGCATTCGATACCTGGCTACACAACGACCACCTGCGCCACCGTCAAGACCTCATCAACGACGGCCGTACCACCGAACAGCTCGATGAGCTTCTGCCAGAACTTCGACTGGTCGAAGTCGTGACCGGAGGCGACTTCTACCTCTGCATCGCCCACCCCGACGCACACATCGGCACCCTCATCGCCCACCTCGAACGACTCGGTATCAAAGCCCGCCGCCAAACCCTCGACCCCTGGCCCGGCGAACACGTATCGGTCCACTACAACATTTGCGAATTCATCGAACAACAACTACTCGAACATTTCGGGTTCAAACCAGCCGAGAGCGAGAGCAACTACGTGCGCGTCGTTGACGAAGAACACGCCATCGTGGCAAGCCTCTCCCCCTTCGAACGCGGCGCCAACAGCGGCTACAGAACGGAACTGGACTTTTGGCTCGCCCGCCGCGACATCAACCAACTCAAGAGTGAACTCCTGCGTCTCGACAACGACCCCTACGGTGTTGTCGCACTCGAGATCCGCGGACACTGGTTCCTCGATCGCCCTCGCAGCGATTGGCTCGCACATCAAACATCACAGGACCAAGTCTCCGCCTACCTCAGCGAGTGGATTCCACAACTGGATCAAATCGCCAACATGGCATTCATCCAGCAATACCTGAGCTTCGACAGTCCCAACTGGGACGAACAAACACGCAAAATGAGCCACCGACGACGATGGTCCGCTCGGGTAACCGACCGAATGCTGTCTGGCTGGCAACCGGGCACCGACGAACACCTACTCCAACAGAAACTCGACACCGTCAGCCACTTTCCAGCCAACGCACCGGTACGCCAACAAGCTGAAGCCGACGTGGCAAAACTGCGCACCTGGATCACGACGCACCCAAACGGCATCGATCGTAAACTCGCTGACTAATTTTGCACCTCGGGGAGGTCTACTTGAGCGTCCGAATTGAAGAGATGCGGATGAAGCACCAACCGATCGCCACTAACAATCACCGTCTCGGTCCGAAGCATACTCAACTTGGGGAAGCAGTCTCCGCACGCACGCATCAACACCGTGCGACGGACAATCACCCCGGATGCGACATCTGGCAGACTCATCTCGAGCGCTAATCGAAAGAATGAACGACACGTCCGCTCGCTACCGGGGTTCCGATGGGCACTGACTACTTTCACGGCGTTTATGCTGCCGCAACGTCCAGCCGCGGCGGTCTTCAAACCGCGCTAGCAATCGAGGACGTTTTGCGCACCCACGGGTTAGTCGACGGGCCGGTATCGAGGTGGAGTCTCGACGCAGAGAACGTGCGGCTGATCAGTAGAAACGAAACAGCACTCGACGTCCGCAACGTGGGTTCAGCTACTCGTCGATGTCTGGGAGGCACGCACAGCTTGTCGAGTGCTTGTTTGGCGACACCGAGTTGGATTCGGGTGACGACTGGGCTTGGGCGGAGTTGTTTATCGTTTCGGGACCGGACTATCGACTTATCGCTGAAGGCGAGTCGGGCCCTGGCGTTCGCGTCACAGAACCATCGGTCCTCCGGGGAGAAGCGATGCCTACATTCTCGCCGCAGCGGCCGGCAACGGTCGAGCTGCGGGTTGGTCGCCACTCTCAGAGGCCACGGGACAGACCGCAAGCTCAGCTAGTCGGTTAACTCCAGTTCGACACCGTCGGGATGCTCGGCGATCCAATCGCGGATTGTTTTCAACCTGAGCTCAACAAGCACCCGGGGCCGCGTACTTCTGAATCCGGATGCCCCACGAAACCCCGAGCCGAGTCGACAACTCCGCCTCCCGACCACGATGAAACTGGGCGACATCATCTCCTGATGCTGCTTCAAACCCCGAGCATCAAGCGCATACCACTTCCCGGTTTCAGGATCCTGCACCTTGGACGATCACTGGCACACCCCAAAGGCGGGATCCTCTCACACCAAGCTCGCCAGATCTGCAGCGAGGTCAGCGAGGCCATCGCTACATGGCGTGACGCCGCCAATAACCGAGGCATCAAAACAAGCGAGATCACCCGATTCGAAGATGCCTTCGACACCTCACTACTACCTTGACGCTTTACCAGCAAAGGTCAAGCGGGCCGGCGGCAACACGATTGCGAATGACCCGTGCCGACGCCGGATCATGTTCTGGGTGCGCATAGAACCACTGCTGATCAACCCTGGCACCATGGCGCCCAACAATCGCACCCAATCCTTGGGCAACTGGACGAAGTATCACGAGTCACTCTTTGTCGACGACTGTCCGGA
>JBBKWJ010000139.1:0-3035 GCA_037968895.1 Acidimicrobiales bacterium | reverse complement strand
GCTGCTTGGCCAATGCCTTTGTTGGTGCTTGCTCCTTTTCGGAGTCGCCAACGATGCAGAACACAGGGATGATGAGGTCGATGTCTGACACTTGGCGCGATGCGCTGGCGGCGCCCTCGGTTAGCCGAGGGACGAGGATCTCGTCGAGGTAGTCAATCGAGTGGAGCGGGTGGACGTGCACGCCGTCAGCGACTTGGCCCGCGGCCTTGCTCATGTAAGGGCCAACGGCTGAGATGTCAACCTTGATATCGCCGAAGTCGTGCTTCGGCGGAGACCATGCCTGGGGGAGCAGACTCAGCTGATAAAACGGGCCCTCATGGTTGAGGCGTTCCTCGCCACGAAAGGCACGGAAGCATGCTTTGACGGCCTCGACGTAGTCTTTGAGGCGGGGACCTGGTTTGTCGAATTCTGAGCTGTAGCGGCGCTCGATATGGGCCCGAACCTGCGAGCCGAGGCCGAGACGAAACCGACCGTTTGTATTGTCGGCTAGCTCCCACGCAATTGATGCCGTCACCATTGGCGAACGAGGGAAAGCCACTGCAATACCGGTTGAGAACTCGAGCGACGGTGCGGCCGTTGCCGCTGCCGCGATCGCCATCCATGGGGTCTTCGACGTCTCGGTAAACAACATGCCCGAGAACCCAGCAGCCTCTAGTTCCTTTGCGAATGAGGCAACGTCGTTCCAGCGGCCGCCACCAGTCATCAGGTCAAATTCCATTAAAAATCGTTTCGTTGAGGATGCGGCAGACACTAGTGTCTTTGACCATGGGAAATCGACTAGATCGAGTTGCGTTTGTGTCGGGCGGCGGCGGCGGAATCGGTGGCGAGTCGGCGAGACAGTTCGCGGCGAAGGGAGCCAGGGTCGTTGTTGCCGACCTCGATAGTGGCGCAGCCGAACGAGTCGCCGAGGGCATCCGAACAAGCGGTGGTGAGGCTGTCTCGGTCGCGCTCGATGTTACCGACATGGCATCGGTCCAGGCGGCGCTCTCGGCCGCCACCGAAGCCTTTGGCCCAGTTGAGATCTTGGCCAATGTTGTTGGCTGGGATCGCATGGTTCCCTTCATCGATACCGATGAAGAGTTTTGGGCCAAAGTCATTGAGATCAACTACACCGGCATGCTTCGGACGTGCAGCACAGCGCTCCCGTCAATGATCGAACACGGGTGGGGGCGAATCGTGAATGTCGCGTCTGATGCCGGCCGCGTCGGTTCATCGCTCGAGTCTGTCTACTCGGGTGCGAAGGGTGGCGTGATCGCGTTCTCGAAGACACTCGCCCGGGAAATGGCCAAGAAGGGCATCACGGTGAACACGGTGTGTCCAGGCCCAACCGACACGAACCTGCTGGCCGACGCAGGAGGGTCAATCCCAGGCGGCGGAGAGAAGTTTTTGGGCTCACTCGGCCGGGCCATTCCGATGGGGCGAATCGCCGAGGCATCCGACGTCGCCCCAGCGATCGTGTTCTTTGCCTCTGAGCAAGCCGGTTACATCACTGGTCAGACGCTGTCGGTCAGCGGCGGCCTCACGATGGCCTAGCTGTTTTTACTCGGGCAACGAGTCCCAGAAGGCATTCAGAACGGCAGCACCAGCGGCGGGGTCTTCGACCATCCACCAATGGCCAAGGCCTGGAAGCCTCGCTACCTTGGCACCTGTCTGTTTGGCCACATCGAGCCCAAGCTGGTCGGGCCCGGTGTAGTGGTCTTGATCGGCAAGAATGGCAAGACCGTTCGTCGCCTGCAGCGATTCAAGCTGCGCCCGAACTGGGCCAAGCTTTGCGATCGTGGCTGAGCGATACAGCGCAAGTATGCATCGTCCCATGTCGGCATTGAGGCCGTTGGCCAGAGCATCAGCGTCGACAGACCCGAGCCCCAGACCATCGAAGATGCCGACCTTGTCGTCATGGCTGCCGCCCGTCATGAATGCGATGATCTCCTCGCCAACGTCGGGCGTTTGCCAACCCTGAGCGCCCTCGTGCCACTCGTAGTCGGCGTGGAAGATGCCGAGAATGTCGCAGGCCCAGCTTCGGACAAGCGTTGGGTCGGCAAGGACCGCCCCGACCACGTGGCCGCCACCCCAGTCGTGACCAACCAGATCTATAGGACCGTCGATGGCTCTGAGTTCTTCGACTAGCCAACTGACGTAGTCGTCGCGAGTCGCAGTCCATCCTTCGGGGCTTGGAACACCGAAGCCAGGGGGCGAAAGCAGAATGACGTCATCTCTGCCGATTGCCTGCACCAGCGGCGACCAGATGGCGTGTGTCTCAGGAACACCGTGTACGAATACGGCCGGCATTAGGAATTACTCGTCTGCGGGCCGAGCTTGACGCCTTTCAAGAGAAGCGACGTGATCGCACTCGGCGTGTTTCGCAGCACGTGGTTGACCCCGAGCCGCTTCGGCAAGCCGACATACGGCTTGTTGTTTTCGACAGCATCGACCGAGAGTTTCGCGATCTTCTCTGGCTTCATCATGGGGAGGAGTTGGAACCGGCGTAGCCGCTTCAACATGTCAGACAAATCGTCGGCCGTCTCAAGGTGATCCCACATCATCGTGTCGACCGGGCCGGGAGCGATGACTGACGTGTGAATAGCGGTGTCTTTTAGTTCCATCCGTAGCGTGGCCGCAAAGTTGGTCAATCCTGCCTTTGTGGCCGAGTACGCGGCCATCCCAGGAAAGCCGGTGGTGCCAGCCAGTGAGCTAGTGAAGAACAGATGTCCTTTGCTGCGCTCGATCATGCCGGGCAGCACCGTGCGGGACAGCACCATCGGGACCTCGAGGTTGAGGGTCGACACGTCTCGAATCTCTTGGGCGTCGACCGTATGGAAGATCGCATTGGTTTCCAGGCCCGCGTTGTTGACGAGCACGTCTACCGGCCCGACCTCGTGCTCGACGCGGGCGATGAGATCGTCGACGTCGTCTCGGTTGAGTAGGTCGACGGGAAAGGCATGACCTCCGAGTTCGTCGGCCAGAAGTTTCAGTGGCTCAACGGAGCGAGCGGCAAGCGACACCGTGGCGCCACGTTTTGCGTATTCGCGTGCCAT
>JBBKWJ010000138.1:0-3560 GCA_037968895.1 Acidimicrobiales bacterium | reverse complement strand
CTGACGGTGCCGACGAGTACCGGCTGCTTGCGGGTGTTCCGTTCGACAATGTCGTCGATCAACGCGTTGAATTTGGCGTCCTCGGTCTTGTAGACCAAATCTTCCTTGTCCATGCGGGCGATCGGCATATTCGTCGGAATCACGACGGTGTCGACGTCGTAGATCTCCTTGAGTTCGGCCTCTTCCGTCTTGGCCGTACCGGTCATCCCGGAAAGCTTGTCGTACATGCGGAAATAGTTCTGGAGCGTGATGGTCGCCAGCGTCTGGTTCTCCTGCTTGATCTCCACGCCTTCTTGCGCCTCGATGGCCTGGTGCAGACCCTCGGAGTAGCGGCGACCATCCAGGACCCGACCCGTGAACTCGTCGACGATCTTTACTTCGGCGTCGACAACCAGGTACTCAACATCGCGGTGATAGAGCGTCTTTGCTTTCAGGGCAACGTCGAGGTGATGAACGAAGTCGACCGCGGCGTGGTCGTACATATTCTCGATGCCGAGCATCGACTCAACCCGTGAAACGCCGGCTTCGGTGGTGATCACCTGCCGCTTGCCTTCGTCGACCTCGTAGTGTTCGTCTTTGCGCAGTTGTCCGACAATTTTGGCAAAATCGCGGTACCACTTGGCGCTGTCACCGACGACGCCTGAGATAATCAGAGGTGTTCGTGCCTCGTCCACGAGGATCGAGTCAACCTCATCCACAATGGCGTAGAAATAGCCGCGATGAACCATGCCATCGGCGCGCATCGCCATGTTGTCGCGCAAGTAATCGAATCCGAACTCGTTGTTTGTCCCGTGCGTGATGTTGGCGGCGTAAGCCACCCGGCGCTCGGCGGGAGTCATATCGGACTGGATAAGACCGACATCAAGACCCATAAACTTGTGGACCTGCCCCATCCACTCGGCATCACGAGCCGCCAGGTATTCGTTAACAGTGATGAGATGGACGTTCCCGCCGGTGAGTGAGTTCAGGTACGCCGGCATCGTGCTGACGAGTGTCTTACCTTCACCAGTGCGCATCTCGACCATCATCCCTCGATGCAATGCCGCCCCACCGAGGATCTGGACATCAAACGGACGCATGCCGAGGACACGCCTGGCTGCCTCACGCATCGCTGCGAACGCCTCGGCGGCCAGGTCATCAAGTGACTCACCCCGGTCAAGGCGTTCTCGGAATTCGTTGGTTTTAGCTTGGAGCTGCTGGTCGGTCAGGCCCTCGACAGAAGATTCGAGTTGGCCAACTTCGTTAGCGAAAACTTCCAGCTCTTTGAGGGGGCGCCCTTCACCGGCGCGTAGGAGCTTTGAGAGAATTGTCATGGAGCCATCTTAGGAGAGGTGAAGCTTTTCGCCGTCGTTCTGCCTTGGTGCTGTGTAACTAGCCGTCAAGTTCGAGCAGTTCGATGAGCGAGGCCGGATCTACGCCTGCGCGGTCCGAGGTCAGCTGATCGACAATGATCCGATCCTTCAGCGTGGTCGGTTCCGGCTCATCCAGCAGGATCCCGTCAGGTGCTCGGACGAGTACGACATCGGCCAGTTCAGCGGCATCCTGATGGTTGCCCGTGACCATGACGATCCCGCCCGTGTCGAGCTCAAGCAACGAACCAACCGGGTAGACGCCGACCATCTTGATAAAGGTCTGCACGAGATCGGGGTCATAGAGCGTTCCCGCTCCTTGAAGCAACACACGCAACGCCCGATTGGGGGTTTCCGCCCGCCGGTAGCTGCGTCGGGTCGTCAGCGCGTCGTACGTATCGGCGGTCGATACGAGCCGACTGAAAAAGTGGGCAGGTCGCGAATAGGTCATCGACGGGTAACCCTGCCGATCGAAACGGGCGTGATGTTCAAACGCCACAACTGCGGCAATTTCCTGGCCAGGAGCGGCTGCCGCCAGGATGGCGGCGGCTCCCTCCTGCGGGTGCAATTTGATTTCGGCCCACTGTTCGGTGTCTAAACGGCCCGGCCATTGCAGCGTCTTGATGGGAACACGGACTTTGCCGATGTCGTGGAGAAGCGCCCCAACGGCCAACAGCTTGATCTCTTCTTCTGGCAACCCGACCATTCGGGCCAGGGCTATTGCCAGAATGCACACGTTGACAGAATGGTAAAAGGTGTATTCGTCGTGGCTCTTCATCGTCGAAAGCAACACGGATGCCGCAGGTTGCGAAAGGGTCTGTTCGACAAGTTGTTCCACAACCCAGGTGGCCCCGGTAAGGTCGAACGACTCCTCCGAATCAAGGGCCAGCGAAACCCCCCGCAATACGTCAAGTGAGCGTGCGTAGGACCGACGCAAGCCGGTGAACCCGGTGTCCGTTTCCAGGTCAGAGCGTGAATAGGGGCGTTCGTTGAGACGAATGGTTCCCTCGGCCGGCACGTCACCCGAAGTCGCAGCTAGAAACGCGGCAAGATCATGCAGGTCGCCCCGGGAGACGCGTGACGTCAACGTAATTGAATCAACCCCTCGCGCCTGCATGTCGCGCAACAGGCGGTTGAATTCAAGCGAAGCGTGGGGCAAGATCGTACGCTCCAGATACAGGGAATCGCCGATGATCGTGATCGCCTTCTCCGAGGCGTCTACAAGGAGGCCATTGGCCGCGTCCGTTGCTTTGTTGACCACCTCAACGAGAGCTGGATGCTCCTCCGGATAGAGCGCCATCTGACGGCTCGCAGATCGTAAGTGGTTAAAAAAGTCACGCATGTGCTGATCGCTCATGATGGTTGCCTTCGTCTGAGAGCCGTTTGAGCTGCCTCGCGGAGACTACGGGTCTGTCCGCCCAACACGAAACGCTTCTTGGCCAAGCTCGTCAAGGCGTCGATCGCCGAGGAACTCTCAGAGCTGGCCAGGGCCAATACGATACGTAACCTGTCGCTGTGCCGGGTCCGTCGATCGTCCAATGCCGCGACGAGCGCCAAACTCGCGTCCGCCGTTCCGGCCGCTCCCATCATGCCGATGGCTGCGTGCCGCACCTTCTCGTCATCATCGGCGAACGCCTTGGTCAACCGCTTGGTGGCCCCGCTGTCGGAAGTGCCGAGAACTCGGAGCGCTTCGAGCCGCACTCGAGCGTCGGGATGGTCGGTTGCGGTGATGACTGCTTCGGATGCAGTCGCCGTCGAGGTCTCGCGCAATACCGTGAGGAGATTCCGGACAACGTACCAACGATCATCGCTCAAACGATTCACGATGGCGGCGGGGTCATCAGCCGCTATTCGACTCAGCAACCCCACGAGGAGCCGACGGCGATTGCGTCCTTCTTCTTCGGCCAGAAGATCGATCAGGGCGTTGACCGCCCGGGGACCGAGCGCTTGCAGGAGGCGCAGCGCCGACTCCTCGGGCGACCCCTTCTCAGCTTCCCGCTCACCCTTTTCTGCTGCAGCCGCCACGATGTGATTGAGAATCTCGGGATTAGCAATCTGGGCCAGGGAGTAGTCCACGTCGGACTGGCGATCCGGTGGATACGTTGGTTTGGCCGTGACGGAGCGCAGCCACAACTCGGCTCGACGAAAGTCAGAAGCGCGAACCGACGCCGACACCTTGCCAACCCAGACTCGCATGATGCGCCGGAACCG
>JBBKWJ010000137.1:0-9701 GCA_037968895.1 Acidimicrobiales bacterium | reverse complement strand
CTGAACAGACCAAGAGTTCCGAGCGAACCGACCATGAGTCTCGGGATGTCGAATCCGCTCACGTTCTTGACGGTTGGGCCGCCGCCCTTGACGATCTTTCCCTCGGCCGACACGTATGTAATCTGCAGAAGGCTCGTCCGGATTGCGCCGAGTCCAAGCATGTGAGGATGGTTTTCACCAACGGCGATTGCACCGCCAACCGTGCCGCCACGGTCGGGCAACGGGACCCGCTGACCCTTTTCGAGCAGCGCGGCCTTCAGTTCGTCGACAGATGTGCCCGCTCGCACGTGCACCGTCATTTCTTCAGGCTGGTACGTGACGACGCCAGCCGGCGCTTTGACGACGCGGGCCTCGCTATCGAGCGGTCCTCCAAGTCCCCATCGCGTACGGGCGCCCTCGACCGCGATCGGACCGTCGGAGCCAATCAGCTTGGCAAAGTCGAGCGTCAACTTGTCGAACTCCCCAGAGCTCATCCCCAAACTCCGGTGGGGACAGTGTGCAACGCCTGAATGTCAGCGCAACTGTGGCCAAGCGGCAAGACCTTGCCGGGGTTTGCCCGACAGAGAGGATCGAAACCGGCGCGCAAACGGGCCTGGTGGTCCATGTCGTCGTCGCTGAACATGAGATCCATGAACTCTTGCTTCTCGACGCCAATGCCGTGCTCGCCTGACAGTACGCCGCCGGCGGCAAGCGACGCTCGAACGATCTCGGCTCCGGCCGAGTGCACTCGCTCCATAACGCCCTCATCGCGGGCGTCGAAGATAAGCAGTGGATGAAGGTTCCCATCGCCCGCATGGAAGACGTTCATCACAAGAACGTCGTAGCTGTCGGCGATGCGATACACCTCATCGAGCACGTCAGCGAGGGCCGACCGGGGAACCACCGTGTCGTGGAGGTAGTAGTCAGGAGCTATCTGCGCAATGGCTCCAAATGCGGTTTTACGGCCCTTCCACAACAAGGCCCGCTCTTCTTCCGTCTCGGCAACACGGACGGCGGTGGCGCCGTTGGCCCGCCCGATGTCCGCGACACGATCGGCGTCTATCGCGACACCAGCGGCTTGCCCATCGACTTCGCACAGCAACACCGCCCCTGCGTCGAGTGGGTAGCCGGCGTGCACGTAATTCTCGACGGCCTGGGTGATTCGTTTGTCCATCACCTCGAGAGCGGCGGGAACAATGCCAGCCGCAATGATGGCGCTCACCGTATTGGCAGCTTCCCTGACAGTTGTGAACGACAGCAGAAGCGTGCGGAGTGCGGGGGGATTCGGAGTGAGCACGACCGCTATGCGCGTTGCGATGCCGAGTGTGCCCTCACCACCGACAAATACGCCTCGCAAGTCGAGGCCAAGTGGCTCTGGGTCGAGGCCACCAAGCATTGCCACTTCGCCGTCGGGGAGCACTACCTCGATCGCCAGAATGTGAGGGTTGGTGACACCATAGGCAAGGCAGTGTGGACCTCCAGAATTGTTGGCAACGTTGCCGCCAATGGTGCAGACCTGCTGACTCGATGGGTCGGGAGCAAAGTGATAGCCAAGCGGCCCGAGGTGCTTGGTCAGATCGAGATTGACGACGCCAGGTTCAACCCAAGCGATCCGCGAGGCAGTGTCGACCTCGAGGATCTTGTTCATCTTGGCGAGCGACACGACAACCGGCGAATCAAGCGGGACCGCTCCGCCGGCCAAGCCGGTGCCGGCACCACGGGGCACGACCGGGCGGCCGTGAATATTCGCAACACGCACAACCGCCTGCACCTCCGCTGTCGTCGTCGGGAAACAGATTGGGCCAGACACTCCGGTGTCAATGACCGATGCGTCGCGCCGAAGAAGCGCTCGTTCGGCCGCATCGTTACGGACTCGGTCCTTGCCAATCGCACGGATCAGATCGTCAACAAGCCCAGCATCAATCGACGCATCGGTGCGCTCAGCACGCGAACCCAGGCCAAACCGGGCGAGACGAGGGCGCTTCAGGCCCATGATGCTGCAGTCGGGACGGCCGTATCGCTGGAAGCTTCGATGGTGGTTTCCGTCTGCTGCGACACGCGCCTAGTACAGCACAGCTCGTGTCTCATCAACGAGGCGGGCTTCTCGCAATCCAGGGCCGCGTCCAGAGAAGGCCAATGAGAGTGCGACGTAGCCTGTCTCGTTATTGATCAAGGGAAGTGATGAGCTCTCCGACGGAGTGTTGATTCTCTAGTGGGTGACGAAGCAACTTGTCGGCAACGACCCGGTAGTGGTTTCGCCGCCCCACACGGTCATGACTTATGTAACCCTCGCGCTCAAGATCAGCGATGATTCGTTGCGCCGCCCCAACGGTGATACCGACGACGAACGCAACGTCTTTTTGTCGCGCGTCAGGGTTGCGGCTAATTGCAATGAGGACGTGAGCATGGTTGGTCAGAAACGTCCACGAGGGCAAGTTAGGTTCTGGGGCTGTCAACATGGTGATGAGATTACCTGTAGTAGAAGAATGGTTTCCGATAGTTGTTAAAAGAAACATACTACTTGATACAGCTATCATGTTGCATCTATTTGATAATATCTATACTGTGATCTCATGATTTGGTGGCTTCTGGGCGCACATGTGATTGGAGTCATCGGCGCCGTCGTGGCTGGCCGTACATCAATGCGCTCCGCCCTGCTCGTCGCTGCCATTGCTCCGGCAGCGACTGCGTTCTGGGCTTGCTCTCGCCTACTCGGTGAGGCTTCTCCCACTACCCACGAACTGGTATGGGTCGATGGTCTCAATCTGACCCTTCGGTTTCGGACCGACTCCCTCGCGCTCCTCATGACGCTGCTGGTGTCCGGTATCGGCGCACTTGTGTTCGTGTACGCAGTCGGCTACTTCTCCCCTACCGCAGCTGGCAGCACGCTGTTCCCTGCCTCACTGCTCGGGTTCTCGGCTTCGATGCTCGGACTAGTCTTGGCCGACTCGATCTGGACGTTCTTCATCTTCTGGGAACTCACGTCAGTGACGTCGTTCCTTCTCGTTGGCCACAAGCACGAGGTCGAAGCAGTCCGGACCGCCGCACGCCGGGCCCTGCTAATCACCGGCGGAGGAGGTCTAGTGCTGCTCGCAGGCCTTCTTGTACTCGCGAACGAAACGGGCACGACAACGCTCACCGACCTCGCTCCCGTGTCGGGGACCGGCGCAACGGTCGCGGCGATCTTGATACTCATTGGAGCAGCGACCAAGTCTGCGCAAGTCCCGTTTCACGTCTGGCTTCCCGGAGCGATGGCTGCGCCAACACCCGTCAGCGCATACTTGCACTCGGCGACCATGGTGAAAGCCGGTGTTCTACTGGTCGCAGTTGTGGGTCCCGCCTTTGCCGGAGTCGCTGCGTGGAAGTCAATCGGGCTCGCATTCGGAATTACATCGATGATCTGGGGGGCTATCGGCGCTCTTCGTCACCGCGACGCGAAGCTGATCCTCGCTTGGGGCACCATTTCCCAGCTTGGCCTGCTCATCACGCTGTTCTCGCTAGGCACCGGAAAGACAGTATTCGCGGGAGTCTCTATCCTGGTTGCACATGCGCTGTTCAAAGCTGCGCTGTTTCTCGTAGTCGGCGAGATCGACATTCGCACTGGCACCCGGGACATCGCCGAACTCGGGGGACTCTGGCGATCAATGCCCGTCACCTTCGCAGTCGCTGTCGTCGCCGCAATGTCAATGGCCGGAGCACCACCCCTGCTCGGGTTTATGGCGAAAGAAGCGGCGGTCGAGGCCGTCCTCAAGCTGTCAGGCATCGAGCAATTCATCGGCGTTGGTGCCGTCGTTGGTGGGTCAGTGCTCACGGTCGCTTACACCGTCCGCTTCATGGCAACCGTCTTTGGCCCAGGGCCAGCCACGCACGTTGCACCGCGTCGTCTAGCGATGACGGTCCCGATGTTGATTCTCGGGACGGCCGGAATCGTCGGCTACTTCGCGGTCGCGGCGCCAAACAAGATCATCACCGCTGCGGCCATCGAACTCAACGCGAAGGCAAGCGTCTACGAGCTCATCCGTTGGCCTGGCATAACGACGGCGTTCGTCATTTCGCTTGGCATCCTCATCGCTGGTTGTGCGCTCGGCCTACTTCTTGCCCGACGAGTCCCCGAAGTGCCGAAGCCGCTTGGAGCCAACTTCGCCGACCGCTCGATCGACTCGGTGCTCGACTTTGCTCCACGACTGATCGCTCGGATACAACACGGATCGCTTCCCGTGTACGTTGCAACCCTGACTGCCGCCGTGAGTATCGCCGCGGTCCCATTCTTCTCCGAGCTTTCGGTTGACCATCTCGTCTGGTGGGACGAGCCGATGCAAGCGGCTCTCGCCGTCGCAATCGTTGTTTCGGCGGTGGCAGGGGCATTTGTCGGCTCGCGAATCGGTGCCGCCCTGACGCTCGGCGCAGTTGGAATTGGTGTGTCTGGACTCTTCGTCGTTCATGGCGCCCCCGATCTCGCGCTCACTCAACTCTTGGTTGAAACCATCATTGTCGTCGGGTTTGTGCTCGGACTCGGCCATCTCGGCCACCGGTTTCCGCGCAGCGCTGGCACCTGGCGAATCACGCGAATCGTCGTCGCCGTGGCCGGTGGCGTCGCAACAACGCTCGCTCTCGCCGCATCAGGATCAGCACCAACTGGAAGTGGCCCAGTCGCGATCATCACAGACGCGGCAGTTGATGATGGCGGCGGTAACAACGTTGTCAATGTCGTCCTAACCGACGTCCGCGCACTCGACACACTCGGCGAAGTCGTTGTGCTTGCAACCGTCGCTATCGGCATTCTCGCCCTCTCCAAAGTACGCAGAGAGGAGGAGGCGGCTGCATGATTGCCTCACGTTCTCCAATCGTTGGTCTCGGCGTCAGGGCCGCAACACCGTTAGCCCTAATGGTTGGCACTTACCTTCTCTTCGCTGGCCACAACAACCCAGGTGGCGGCTTTGCCGCAGGCCTGGTCTTCGGCGCCGTCGTCACCCTTCGCACCGTCGCTGGGATGCAACGACCCGCTCATGCGACGGCCCTGATTTCAGCTGGCATCATCACCGTCTGTGCCGTTGCCGTCGCTCCGTTGGTGTGGGGCAATACGTTTCTTGACCAAGAGATCGTCTCCACCACACTCCCTCTACTCGGCAAGATCAAGACCGGTAGTGCGCTGCCGTTCGATATCGGCGTCACTGCGATCGTTGTCGGACTCGTCATCGCACTCCTCGACGGACTCACGGCTTCTGAAATTACGGAACCCGGTCCCGCCAAAGAAGGCCCCCAATGAGCGTCGCTCTTCTCGTCGCAGTCGGCGGGCTAACTTCAGTTGGCCTCTATCTGATTACCGCTCGGTCGCTCAGTCGAATCATTCTCGGCTTCTCACTCCTCGGGCACGCCGCAGTCATCGCACTCCTCACCGCAGGCGGTCCCCCCGGCCCGGCACCGATCGCCGGAACAGGAACTGAATCGACAGCGAACCCCGTACCGCAGGCGCTTGCGCTCACCGCGATAGTGATCTCATTTGGCCTCGCACTCTTTCTGCTTGCGCTCGCCGGGCGTCAACACCAGCTAACCGGCGATGACCTGGTCGAAGACGATCTCGAAGACCAGCGCGTCGCTAATGCGAGTGCCGTCGACAGCGAGGGCACACGATGAACGCGCTCATCGCGGCAACAATAATCGCGCCGCTCTTGGGTGCGGCCCTCGGGCTGATGGCTCGAAGCTCGTTGCTCCGCGACGGTGCCACGATCGCAGGACTAGGCACAGCTGCCGCCGCCGCTATCGCGCTACTGGTCCGGGTGGCCGACGAAGGCACTTACGTCGTTCGTGTTGGAGGCTGGGGCCCCGAGCTCGGCATCGCGCTTGTGGCTGACCTCTTTGCAATGCTGGTATTGCCCGTCGCTCTCGTCATTATTCTTGTCGTTGAGATCTTCGCAATCGGTCAACGGCGAACGGCGTGGGGTGCAAACCCCGAATTGGCTGGGCCTCTCCTCTGTGTACTGACGACCGGGGTCTCGCTCGCAATACTCACTGGCGATCTCTTCACCCTCTTTGTTGCGTTCGAACTCATTCTCGTCTCAAGCTACGTCTTGCTCACACACCAGGGCCGACGGGGCCAAATCAGAGCGGGCATGACATACGTCGTGATGAACCTACTCTCATCGACGCTGTTCCTTCTCGGACTGGCCTTCGTCTACGCGGCGACCGGCACCGTCAACATGGCTCTGCTCGCGGAACGAATTCCCAACCTCCCCAGCGGCGTGCACCTCGGAATCGGGGCCTGGTTCTTCATCGTCTTCGGTACAAAGGCCGCGATCTTTCCCTTGTTCTCATGGCTCCCAGATTCCTATCCAACCGCCCCCACAACGATCACTGCCGTCTTCGCTGGTTTGCTCACGAAGATCGGAATCTACGCCATGATCCGATTCCACACCATCACGGGCATGGATGAACTCGGATCGGTCATGCTGATTATCGCGGGCGCAACCATGATCATCGGTGCTCTTGGAGCCCTTGCCCAATCAAACGTGAAACGAATCCTCTCTTTCCACATCATTAGTCAGATCGGCTACATGCTGATGGGGCTCGGCCTGTTCTCCGCTGCCGGTACGACGGGCGCGATTCTGTTTCTCATCCACCACATGCCGGTCAAGACCGTGCTCTTCCTGGTCGGCGGCTTGATAGAGAACGACCAAGGCACAAGCAGCCTCGACCGCTCGGGCGGTCTCGCAGCCAGACGGCCACTCATCGCCGTGTTCTTCGCCATTCCGGCCCTCAGCCTCGCTGGCCTTCCACCGTTCTCAGGATTCGTCGCCAAGTTCGCTGTGATCTCCGCAGGAATAAGCTCGGGAGCCACCTTGATCGTAATCGTTGCGCTCTTGGCCGGCGCACTGACACTTCTCTCCATGACCAAAATCTGGATCGGCGTGTTTTGGGGAACACCGCCCGACGCAACGCAGGCCAATGCTCCAGGAAACCGGACCATCATGCTTGCTGCGACTGGCCTCGCCGTCACGGGCACGCTCGCCATCTCGCTCTTTGCCGGAACGCTATTCGAGTTGAGCGAACGGGCCGCCGACGACCTTCGCTCGTCGGCCTATGTAGAGGCGGTTACGAAGTGAACGCCTTGCTTCGCCCTCGCCCGCTCATCGCTATCGCTGCGCTCACGCTGGTGTGGTGCGGCCTATGGGGCGAGGTCACCGCTGCCAACGTTGCGGCTGGTCTTGTTGTCGCTCTCGGCGTTATGGCGCTCGGTGTCGGAACGCCGGGCATTGGAGGTATCCGGGCCGTTCCACTCGCTCGTCTACTATGGCTCGTTGCCGTCGATCTTGCGAAGTCGACCATTAGTGTCGCCAGAGAGATCCTCACTCCTACAGACCACACCAAAGAAGCAATCATCGCGGTCGACGTTGGACCCGAGAGCCGCGACCACCTCCTGTTGTTGATCGTTGCCATCACCCTGACGCCGGGCACAGCCGTTGTCGATGCCGACCGGGACACCGGAATCCTCTATCTTCACCTACTCCATTACGATCACCGCGCTGCGACAATCGAACATGTCAGAAAGCTCTCACGTCTCGCGTGCGCTGCTCTCCCCACGGCCACAAGGACTGCATCATCATGATCGTCGCTGCAATCTGCTTCTTTGGAATCGCCGGGCTCTGCGGTACGTATCGACTTCTGGTCGGGCCCAGCCTTGCCGACCGGGTGATGGCTCTCGACCTCGTTCTCATCTCACTTATGGGGGCCATCGCCGTTGACTCTGCCAGACGAAACGACACCACCTACCTCGTCCTCCTCGTAGTCATCGCCATCATTGGATTCACCGCCACCGCTGCTGCAAGCAAGTTCATCGAACACGAGCACGATCAGAGCGTAGAGGTGGCAACATGACCACGATTGCCAACTCTCTTATGCTGCTTGGCGGGTTCATCGCGATCCTCGCTGGCGTCGGTGTCCTGCGTTTCTCGACCTCATACGCCCGATTCCACGCAGCGGGCAAAGCCAGTCCTGTCGCTTTTCTCGTCGCTGGCGTTGGTGCAGCCATCGAACTAGGCGCATCTGGCGCGGCACACCTTGTGATCGCGGGCGGGGCCATGGTTCTAACCGTGCCAGTAGGCGTCCATCTTTTATTCCGAGCCGTGCATCGCACCTCAAACAACGCACATCTCGTCATTGACGAACTCGCTCCAGCCGAGAGAGTCAGCAAACAATTAGCCACCGACCCACACCAACGGAGACAGAAATGACCAAACAATTCACCCCGAGCGCCGACGAGCTGCTCGGCTACAACGCCGAGCAAGCAATTGGCTTCGATGGCGCGGAGCTAATGGTTGCACCTACCCGCAATCTCGCCATTGTCGCCTGCATGGACTCGCGGATAGACACCTTTAAGATCCTTGGCCTAGACAACGGCGAAGCCCACATCATCCGCAACGCTGGCGGCGTCATCACCGACGATGTGATCCGATCGCTTTGCCTGTCTCAGCGCAAGCTCGGGACCCGTGAAATCATCCTCGTGCACCACACCGACTGCGGCTTGCAGAAAGTAAACGAGCACGATTTTCGCAATGAGCTAGAGCAGGAACTCGGCGTTAAGCCATGGTGGTCGCTGGAAGCCTTCACCGATCCGTACAAAGACGTCGCTCAGTCGATCCAGCGCCTTTACATGACCCCATTCCTTCCTCACAAAGAAAACATCCGAGGCTTCGTCTACGACGTGACCGATGGCCTTCTTCACGAAGCTCACCTAACCGAGCGCGAACGTCCTTAGCTACGCCTGACCGTGCGTGAATACCGACTGCTCTATGCGACGCTGCTCGGCCAGAAGAGCAGCGAGGAGCACGACGTCGACTGCAATCAGCAAACCCAACCCATTCCAGGCCCTACCGAAATAGGCAAGTGCCGCGATGGCGAGTATTGCGGCCAGTCGTTCTTTGGCAAGGGCGCGGTACCCGTGGGATGAAGGAGTATTTCTTCTGCAGCTGCTGCGATCGCAATGATGCCGCCGACGATGAAGATGTGTATGAACGTCTACACGTCGGCCTCGGTCGCGATCGGTCAGGGTTTCGGCTCGATGTTCCATTGCCGGCGAAACTCGGTCGAAATATCCCCACCACAGGAGACTGGCCATCACTCCAGCAGCGGCAAGCGCCACGAGCGCGTCGTTCTGCGAAGTGTCCAGCGCGCACGATCCAGTCGCCCTGCCGAGCCCGGAAGATACCGACTGCAACCGCGAGCACGAAGAGCGTCCACATCAGCTTTCGGGTTCCCCCGTCGGGGAAGGACCCAACGATAAGCATGGCAATCGCGACGAGGTTCGGAACGCTGTATTGGAGAACGGATTTGAACTCGCTCGACGCCGTCCCAACGCTTCCGAGCGCCCAGAGCTGAAGACCGATGCCCATCAACACAATGATGGATGCTCCAATCGCAAACGTGCTTCCGCCAGAGCCAAAGGCTTTCGTTACTGACGCTCCCATTGGCACCGATGTCGCCGTGGCGACGAGGAACACAGCGCGAACTTCGCGCCTGTTGCCAGACACCGCATTTGCCGCCCAGGTAAACGTCAACCATGCGAGCCAGAGGATCATGAAGAGTAACGCTGCCTCAGATGCACCTTTCCATGTGGGGTGGTGCACGAGGTGCGAGACGAGCTGCGAAAACGCGAAGACAAACGCCAGATCGAAAAATAGCTCTACCGGATCGGCGGTGAAATCTTCGCTTCGAGATGGAACAACAAG
>JBBKWJ010000136.1:0-7350 GCA_037968895.1 Acidimicrobiales bacterium | reverse complement strand
GCCACACTCGTCGCCGGCGACCCGTTCGCCTTTGCCGGAAACTACCCAGACGATCGCGAGCTCGGCGATATGGTCTCAGCCCTTGTCACCGCAGGCGCAATCGCTGCGTTCGTCATCGGCCTCGGTGCCGTAGTCGTCGCCACGGCAGACAGGGCGGTCGAACGTCGTACGCTCGATGCCAACCTCCTTGCCGTTGGCATCCCTGGAAGTATTCTTCGGCGGGCTCAACTCTGGACCGTCAGCCTTCCGGTCGCTGTCACCGTGACGCTCGCCGCTCTCGTCGGCACCCTCGCCGGCCACCTTTTCCGACAGGTCGGATTCGACGAAGGACTTCCTTATCCGTGGAGCGTCGCCCTCCTTTCCAGCAGCATCGGCCTTGCTGGTGCCGCTCTTGCGGGTGGGCTGGCTTATGTCTTGGCCCGCACCAACCTCCGTCCCGGCGACCTTCGCCGCGAGTAGCGAGAGTCAGTCGGGGGACAGGGACAGCCTTACGACCTCAAGAAACTCGGCTTCTGAGTTTCGGCTTAGCCCATCCGCTTCCATCGCGGCCTCGAGCCCGGCTTGCGCTCGGGAATGATCGTCGGGGTGAAGGGCAGCAAGTTTTCCAAGCGCCTTGTCGAGCACACGAAGAGTGCTCACAGATCGGGGGCTGGTGCCAATGAGTCCAGCCTTGGCCGCACCAACGGTGAACGCAATCCTTGCGTCGCCGCCTCCGATCGCAGCCATGAAGGCCAATACTGTGGCGTATTCTCCGCGGAGGCGCTCAAGAGGACGGCGTTTCTTGGGGGGCTTCGGGGAAACGAGATTGCCAACTACAAGTCGGCCGACCATCCACTGGTCGAGATCAGTGTCGGTTTGTAGCCAAACCGTTGCCGCCTCAGCGAACGCCGAGCAGTCTCCAGTTTCCCGAAGCACTTTGCCTGCCCCCGCCAACAACTTCGGGCGATCGACGGGGCTGCTACGCCGAAGCGCACTAAGCCGTGCGACGACGTCGTCCACCGAGCACGATTCCGGAACGGTGGCAACCGTTGGCGTCGAACCAGCCGCCTGGTGGACGATGGCTGACACGAGCACCCTGATTCGAGCAGTGTCTATCTCCGGTTCGGCCGTCGTTTCCAGGACCGCCCCAAAAACAGTCGCCTGCATCACGGGAGCGAGGAGTCCAGCGCCGGCACCGCTGGAGAATTGGTTGTCGGTGAGCACACCGGCCGATGCTGTTGCCGCGAACGCGTCAAACAAGGGGCCGAGCGGCTCCAAGGCGGGAATGGTCGAAGTCCTAACCGCCGGCGACGGCATCGGCGATCGCACAATGGCCTCACTCCCATGCGGCGAGATGTGGTCGCTAGTGTCCGGACGAAGCCAGTCACCAGTCCACGATGCATCGAGGCTCAGCACACGCAGACGAAGGTCGGGGTGAAGACCTCCCCGTCGGCGGCCTCCGGCGTCAGCCATGAAGAGGTGGTTGATCGATCGGGCTCGCCGCCGGCGAATTCTGCTTTTCGCTGGATGGCCACCGATACGACGAAGTGCATCGCGCACTGGTTCGCTCTGACGCAAAAGCTCGACAGCGGTGGCATCGGCTAGCAATTCGTGCCGTCGAGCAACCGATCGCTGCACCATGCTCGAAAGCCAGGCGCCGACCCAGCCGACACAACGAAGCATGAAGCCGGCAACGAATAGCGGTACGAAAAGCCCTTCGTCTTCGCCGTTCTCGTCATCCGGCATCGCCGAGTCCATCCAATTTTCGCCAATCATTGCGATACCGGCCACACCAGTCACTAGAGCCATGAGCCTCAGATTCAGGCGGGCGTCACCATGGAACACATGCGACATGGCTTGCGCGGCTACGGCCTGCAACTCCTCGCGGCGAAGTTCAGCTAGCGCGCCGCTCGTTATGCCAATGGCAGTGGTCTCATCTGTCCAGCCGGCATTGAACGCGTTAATGCCCGGTTCGCCATCGAGCACGTAGACGGTCGGCGCTGGCCGCCGTGCGGCAATGGCCATCTCTTCGACTGCGTTGACGAATCGACGCTCGGCTGAGTCGGCGCTGTCGCGGTCGATGCGTCGCCCGCCGATCGACCGGGCAATTCCAGCGCCGCCGAACAACGCCAGCGCCTTCTCCCGCGACCTGCTTACCCATACGATCACCGCGGCGACGATTACACCCACGATGAGATAAAGCAGGCCCCACAAAGCGAGGTCCGACCGAAGCGCAGCGTCGGTCACGTCACTCGGAATCGGTGTGCCGTTGGCGCGCATCACTAGGTCGACGACGACAAAGGTGAGCCACGCCACTGCGGTGACGACTGCGGCAGCCGTTGCCGCGACGATGGCTATGACCACAGCGAACACCACGAGAAGGTTGCGGTTCTCGTCCTTCGCGTCGGCTTGGAGTTTGAGATAGTCCATGACTACACCAATCGTGAGCAGCCGACGACTAGTTGAAGGTCACCTCAACCCGGTCACGAGCTTCATCAGACGTGGTTTCGAGATAGGCGAACGGGTCAAAGCCGGTGGCGCTAGCCACGATGGTCTGAGGGAACGACTGACGATAGGTCTCATAGAGGCGGGTCTCGTCGTTGTACGCCTGTCGGGCGAACGACACGCGGTTCTCGGTATTGCGAATCTCTTCGGTGAGCGTTGCCATCGAGGTATCGGCCTTCAATTCGGGGTACTGCTCCGATACCGCCAAAAGCCGGCCGAGCGCCGAGCCAAGGTTGCCGTCGGCGCCAGCGAGGTTGCGCATGGCATCGATATTGCTTGGGTCACCGTTGACCTCGATACGCGCCTGGGTCGCCGAAGCACGGGCGGCGATGACATCGGTGAGCGTGTCTTGTTCGTGGGTGAGGTAGCGCTGAGCGATCTTCACCAGATTGGGGATCAGGTCGTAGCGTCGCTCGAGTTGCACGTCGATCTGCGAGAACGCGGTGCGAGTGCGTTCGCGATGCATCGTCAGACGGTTGTAGACGGCGATGCCGACAACCGCTAAAACCACGACGATGAGTGAAAGTACGAATAGTGCTTCGATCATTGGAAGAGTCCTCTCAAGTGCTCTGTCACCAATTATCGGCACCAAGACCATTCCCCTTGAGCGAGAGCACCTCCTCAGCCTGCTGCACCGCAGTATTTGCCAGCGCCAATTCACGGCCCATTTGCCACAGCGCCATCTGACCTGGGAGTCTGACGGGCATGATCACGACAACGCTCGACATCTCGGCTAAGGATTTCGCTTCTGGCACTGGCTGGGACATCAAACCCGAAGGAGCGTGCAAGGGCGAAGTATGCGTTCCGCTTCCCGAAGGATTTTCGGCTGCTCACGCAGCCGACAGGCTTGGAATGGCCGTTGTTCACAACGACAAATCCGGCCTAGTAGCCTTCGGCCCCGAATCGCTCAACGGGCGAGCCCTTGTGACTGCACAAGCCCCAGAAGTTGTCCTTCCCGACCTAGACGGCAACGAGTTCCGTCTCTCGTCGCTGAGAGGAAAGAAAGTTGTCGTAGTTGCCTGGGCGCCCTATTGAGGCTGCCGCTACGACCTGCCAGGTTGGCAGGCACTACGCGAAGAACTCGCACCCCTCGGCGTCGAAATCGTTACGGTCTCGCTTGAACTGAGCGACCCAGAGGTATCACGACCGTTTATCGAGGCCGCGAACCCAACCCATCCCTCGTTGCTCGACCCAAAGCACCAACTCGACGCTCTCTTCGGTGTCGTCAACATTCCGAACGTCATCTGGATTGACGAACAAGGAATGATCGTTCGACCACCCGAGCCAGGATGGCCACCGGGCGACGACTACCCGGACTGGCTCCGCGGTTTCCTTGACGATCGCAACGTCGCTGTCGAGAAGAAGGCTTCCGAGATCGAGAACGACAACCCCGAGCTGGCGGCCCGGATGCGCGGCGGCCAAGACCGCCACGCCTATCCCGATGCAATTCGAGACTGGGCACAAAAGGGGGCAGAGAGCGTTTTCGTGATGACACCAGATCAGGTGCTTGAAGCCTCTGCCGAACGAGGCGTCGACAAAAGCGAAGGGGCAGCTCACTTCGAACTGGCTAACCACCTTTGGACCAGCGACGACCGCGACGAAGCCATCACTCACTTCAACGAAGCCCATCGGCTTCAGCCAGACAACTGGACCTACAAGCGCCAAGCATGGTCGCTCGTTGGCAACGAAAATGCAGGCGGCGGCGAGCTTGGCCGCTTCAACCAGGGACCGCTTCCGGGCGCAGAAGCAGACTGGCCGTTTGCAGGAAACTTCACTGCGGAATCATCGAAAACGCCAGCCGGCGACTACTACCCCAACACGATGTGATCCTCGGCGTCAGCTAGCTATCGTTCCGTGGAACGACGGGGGCCGACAAACGAATGACAATCTGGTTTACCGCAGACCTTCATTTTGGTCACGCCAACATCATCAAGTACTGCAACCGGCCATTTCGAGAAGTCGACGATATGAATCGACAGCTCATCGAGAGATGGAACGATGTCGTCGGTACGGGCGACACGGTTTGGGTCCTTGGTGATTTTGCTCTCGGCAGGATCGCCGAAACATTGCCGCTGGCAGCCGAGTTAGCCGGCCACAAGATTCTTCTTGCTGGCAATCACGATCGCTGCTGGGAGGGTCACGGCCCCAGAGCTTTGGAGTGGTCGCAGCGCTATCTCGACGCAGGCTTCACCGAAATCGTCCAAGGTCAAACGATGCTGCGGGTCGGAGGCGAAGAGGTCACCCTTTGCCACTTTCCCTATGTGGGCGACAGTCAGGCACAGGATCGTTACGTCGATCACCGACCCATGGACGAGGGCGCATGGTTGATCCACGGCCATGTCCACGAACGTTGGGCCCAGAGTGGGCGCATGATCAACGTCGGAGCCGACGTCACCGACTATCGACCAATGAGCGAGGGCGAAGTCGCAGCGATAATTCAAGCTGGGCCAGCCGAACGATCTACCGGAATCTAGTGGAGCGGCGATCGAACGGACTAGGGCCGGCCTTCTCCGCGCTGTTGACGGCAACGTTCGTCACGAATCTCGGCGACGGACTCCGACTTGCAGCGCTGCCATTGTTGGCGACAACCTTGACTACGAGTCCGCTGATCATCGCCGGAATCACGGCCGCTCAGTTTCTACCTTGGACAACGTTCGCGCCGTTCGGTGGCGTCGTCGTCGATCGTGCTGACCGCCGGAAGCTCATCATGATCACCCAGACGTGGCGCGCATTGATCATGACGGCGCTCGCAATGGCGGTGCTCACCGATTCTGTCCAAATCTGGCACCTTTTTGTAGTCGCGTTCGTGATCACTGTCGGCGAGATCCTCGTGGATCCATCAGTCGTGTCGTTGGTGCCGACCCTTGTCGCCCCACGGGACCTCGACCGAGCAAACAGTCGAATCACTACAACGGAGATCATCACGAACGACTTCGCCGGTGGGCCAGTCGGGGCAGCCAGCTTCGCGCTCGCACCGTGGCTCCCGTTCGTACTTGACTCGCTCAGCTATTTCGGTTCGATTGAACCATTCCGGCGCCTACCGAAAACACCTGCGGCACGAATCGACGAGTCAAATAGACCATCGGTCCGAGCCGAGATGGGTGTAGGACTCCGATGGATCAACAGCCATCCATTTCTCCGACCCCTCACCCTCGGCGTCGCGGTATTCCACCTCGGCACGGCCGCCGCACTCAGCCTTCTCATTCTGCTCGTGAAAGACGTGCTTGGAGCCCGCGACATTGTGTTCGGCATCGTGCTCTCTGCTGGCGCTATTGGCGCCACGGTCTCCAGCCTGGTCGCGGCGCGACTAACCGATCGTGTCTCTCGCCGAACGGTGATCACGACGGCCGCCACAGTCGCAGCCGGCAGCGTGCTCGCCGCAAGCGTTGTCACAAACGAGTGGCAACTTATCGCAGTGTGGACTTTCAATGGCGCGGCCGGAGGCATGTTGATATCCATCGGTCGCGGCTTCATTCAACGCCACACTCCCCACGACCGACTCGGTCGTACCGCTATCGCTTCCCGAATGATCACTCGTACTTCGTTCGTCGTTGGCGCCATTCTGTCTGGCGTCATCGCAACCGCATCATCGGTTCGGTGGTCATTCGCCGTCGCTGGCTTGCTTCATCTGGTCGGCACTCTTCTACTGAGGCGCTCGTTCCGCCACGAACCGACCGACCCGGCGGCTGTGATTTAGCTGTTGGCCAGCGCGAACTCGAGGCCCGCACGAATAGCCGCAACTTGCGCTTCGATACAGATCTCCGGAGTCGCCGACGGACTATCGGGATATACCTCGGTCGTTGTCGTGAACCGAGCGTCGGTCAAGCCCGCGCACAGACCCAACTTCCGATAGGGGTAGTTGATCACCCCGGGTTGGGTGACATCTGATTCGATGATCTGACCCGCATCGTCGGGAGGCGCGATGTGAGTCACGCGTTCGACCCCGGCAATGATTGCCGCCTGGAATTCGGGCTGTGGGTTCTCGCTGTCACCGACCGTGTAGAAGCCGTCAGGGATAAGGCCTGGTTCGTAACGCTGACCGTCGCGCGCAGCGACCGCAGGCCGGAACTCCGACTCATCGCTATCGGTTGTCTCGTGAATGTCGACGTGCATGAGGAACTGGACTCCGATGTCGCCGATCAGGTCCATGACCGCAGCCGATTCTTCCGATGGGCTGTCGGCGACAAACGCCCGATTGGGATCGATGCTGTTTGGATTCCACCGGTTGATCACCTCGTAGCTCCAAGGGCTAACACACGGTGCGACGAGCAGGTTCACTCGGTCGCGATACGTCGTGGCGTGCGTCGCCAAGAACGCGATCGCCCCCTGGACACCACTGGTTTCATAGCCGTGTACACCTCCTGTGATCAGCGCCCAGGGTGCGTCGGGCCGATCAGCTGTGCACTTGACCGCCATCAGCGGATAGCGCTGCGGATCGAGTGAGAGAGATCCATACTGGAAGACGTCAAAGGAGTCGTCGAGATTTGCCAGCTTCGCAAGGACCTCGTCTTGGTAGCTGCGCTCGATCGAACGAGACTCGAACCACAACCGTTTCTCGACGTCGGTCCATGGCGTGCCCGGGGTACCAATTGGGAAGTGACTGTTCATTGGGAGAACGCGTTGCTTCCACTTGCGTGACTTGACATGTTTGGACCCTAGCACCGAGGCGAATTGCGGCATGATGTGTGACTAGTCTGGAAGGCGATGGCAGAACCTCTTCCCGTCGTGGCAGCTGCTGATCGCGCTGCTCAACCAAACATCGTCTTCATCTTGGCCGACGACCTTGGGTGGGCGGATCTTGGCTGCTACGGATCGACCGAGATCTCGACCCCGAACATTGACCGCCTCGCGGCCGAAGGCGTCAGA
>JBBKWJ010000135.1:0-12650 GCA_037968895.1 Acidimicrobiales bacterium | reverse complement strand
TGATTCAACAATCCTTGATGACGAAGCGGTTGCAGACAAGCGACGAATGGCAGAAACGATTCGCCGCCTTCGAGCTCCTCACCGGTCAGCCAGCACCCGTGTTGTCAGCCTCATCTACTATCCAATAGGCGCCCGGAGCAGGTTCAAGAGGTTTCACTTCGTGAGGCGGAACAGATCAGCGTGCGCTTCGGCGAGTTCGTTGATTGATTGTGTGGTCACTGCGCCTCCACTATGGTCGGCACCCTTGCTGTTTGGCAGCACGACGGTCAGCGCCACTCCAAAAGGGGCACCATAATTACTGGGGGAAACAGACTTGTCGTTTGACGTCAACGGTGGACAACGAACGGCCACGGCCACAATTGCGGAGTCGACGGCGACGATCGCTACGGCAATCTCGGGCATTGGCATGGCGATCGCCGTTGCGACCCTCATCTTTGCTGGCCCCTTGCAGGCGGGGTTGCCCCGAGCGACAAGCAATTTCATCATGGCCACTGCGATCGTCGCTGGCGTTGTTGGTCTGCGGAGCCGGCTCGTGCCCGCCGTGGCCACGCTTCAGGATGGTCCAGCTGTAGTTATGGTTGCGTTAGCGGCAACCGTGGCTGAGTCGTCTAATTCCAACGCGCCGCTGAACGTCCTCGTCCTCATCGCGGCCGTAACTTCTATCGCCGCCCTCGCCATGATTCTGATCGGACACTTTGGGCTCTCTGGGATTGTCAGGTTTCTTCCAACAACTGTCATTGGTGGATTCATTGCCGGGACCGGGTGGCTGCTATTCAAAGGTGGCTTCGACGTGATGCTCGACGCGCATCTCGGCCGTGACGACCTCGGGTCGCTCTTCCAACCCGAGGTAGCGAAGTACTGGGTTCCAGGGCTCGCGTTGGGCGCAACGATCCAACTGCTTGGCTCGTGGCGTCGGGTTCCGTCTGTCGTCGTCAGCGTCGTTGTAATCGCGGCTGTGGGATCGTTTTATGCCGTTGTTGCGGCGACGTCGAGCATCTCGTCGGTGGAAGATGCCAACTGGCTCATCGGACCATTCCCGTCAGGCGCCGGGCTCGGACTCATCACACCAAGCGAGCTCAGTGCAGTCGAATGGGATGCAATCGTGACGAGCCCAGGAACCGCCTTCGCCGTCATCGCCGTCGCGCTCGTCGCAGTTCTACTGAATCTGTCAGGGCTCGAGACAGTCATTGGCACACGAGTCGACATGCAGAGCGAACTTCGAACTGCTGGAGTAGCGAATCTGTTGCTCGCTCCCCTAGGCGCTGTGCCCGGCTTCCATGCGCTAGGTGATTCTGCGTTGGCTAGGCAAATGGGTGCGCGGACGAGAGCAGTGCCTATCGGTGTCGCTCTCACGTGCGTCCTCGCCGTCGCCTTCGGAAGCTCGTTTGTTGGCTTCATGCCGAGGCTCGTTGCCGGCGGGCTGCTGGTTGCCATCGGCCTAGGGCTGCTCGCCAACTGGGCGTCGTCAATGGCCAATACGGTCAGCCGCAGCGAGCAACTGCTGAGTGCGTTCATCCTCATCCTCATTGCGACCGTCGGCATACTTGAGGGCATCACCGTCGGGCTTGTTGCCGCATGCCTCATCTTTGTCTTCCGCTACAGCCGCATCGACCCAGTTCGAATTGAGTCAACCGGTCGAGAGACCGCGAGTCGCGTGGTTCGGCCGCCAGCCCAGACCGCCGTACTCGCCTCGAATGCAGATCGACTCGCCGTCTTCCAGCTGACCGGATACCTGTTCTTCGGGTCGTTCACTTCGGTCGTCGACCGAGTACGAATACGGCTTGAGGCCGATGGCGGGGCCCCTGACTTCGTAGTGCTCGACTTCCGACACGTGACCGGTATCGATTCCTCTGGCTTCGACTTGCTCGACCGTCTCGCTGCTGAGGCGGCGAAGGTTGGCGCCGAGATCCTCGTCTCCAACTTGGACTCGACGCTCCGGTCCCGAGGTGCTGGCCCATACAGGCAGCTATTCGACAAGCTCGACTTCGCGCTGGAGTATGCCGAGAGGCAGCTACTCAAGCGGCACGGCGACACGAAACTCCTCGACCTTGCCGATCCGTTTGTCGGGCTTTCGACCGACCTCCGATTCGAGTTCGTTGAACACTCGGCGAAGGCCGGCACGATCCTTATTAAACAAGGCGACCCGGGCGCATCAATGTTTCTCCTCGTTTCCGGCGAATTGATCGTCACTCGAATCGACGAAGATGGCGTGAGACACCGCCTGCGGCGGGTTGGACGGGGCACGGTGATCGGCGAGCTATCTGTCATCGTTGATACAAAGCGAACTGCCGAGATCACCGCTGAGACAGATGTCGAAATGCTCGTCCTCAGCAGGGACACCTACGAGCGACTCCGTCGAGATCGCCCGATGCTCGCTCTTGAGCTTCAAGACTTTGTACTTCGGGAACTGGCGACTCGCACAGCCACATTGACCGACTACCTCTCACTCGCCCTTCGCTAGCGATCTCACAAGTAAGCTGTCGGGCATCGGAGGATGAACACGATGGCCGCACCGAACGAGAAGAAGCCGACGAAACAGTCGAAACCCAAGCTCCTAGCGGGCGGCAACCCGCAGATCGCAAAGGGCGAAGGCGACGGCCCGGTGCAGGCGTACATCGACGCGATGCCTGACTGGAAAGCTGACGTCGGGCGTCAACTCGACGAGCTGATCGTGCGCACCGTCCCCGAGGTGCACAAAGCGATCAAATGGAACACACCGTTCTACGGAATCGAAGACCAAGGATGGTTCGTCGGCTTTCACTGCCTCACGAATTACGTGAAAGTGACGTTCTTTCGCGGCACGTCACTTGCGCCGGAGCCACCCGTCGCTTCCAAGGTCGAACGTGTTCGTTACTTCCACATCTTCGAAGGCGACGAACTCGATGAAGAACTGTTAGCGAGTTGGGTCAAACAAGCATCCGAGATCGAAGGCTGGATTCCGTAGCAACAATCCAAATTCTTGCCACGAAACCCAGCTCTCCGAGCACGCTGATCGCTTGCGCTCAGTCCAAAGCGATATGGCCGGTGTACGGGAACTCGAAAGCTTCGACGTCGTCCTTGAATTGGAACCGGCCGCTCGCTCCTTCAAAGACTCCAGTACCACTCCCGGCGACGATCGGATGCTGACACCGACCGTGGATCTCCACGCTGTAGTCCTCCGGCGTCGCGTACTTCCCCCGGAAGATGTATGTGGTGGCGAACGTACCGTCCTCACCATTGAAAGAGCCGACAAAGAGTTCGGTCCCTGACTCTTGGTACGCACCACTTGGGTGCCATCTAAAGTCATCAACGGTGATGTACCAGCAACCTTCGAGATCGCCAGTTACGATCATCGTGATATCGGCGGGATGTTCCACGCAATATCCGTTCAGATCGGGAAGCCCGACCCCACTAACCTGCGTCATTCCCCCGGCGCTCGCGGCAGGGGCGAAGCCCATCATCGACGCAGCCGCCATTGTTGCGGCGGCAACGCCTACTCGTAGCCATTTCTTCAACATCTGAATTCCCCTCGTCGTGTCCAGATTGACAGGGGCAAGCGTGAAGCAACGGCGTTTCAGTTTTGTTTCAGTCTGCTCGCAGCACAAGCCCAAGCTGCGTTTACGCCTCGCTAAACATGGCGAACTACGAATCGAGCGGGAACTGGGGGCAGACCGCTTGATAGCCGATTGTTCGAGGACCAAGCTGCTCCCATTCAGTCCGCGTGAGATTGCGGCTCGCAACTTCGCACGCAATATCTGGCCAGGTCGAGGTGTCGTAGTTCCAAAGAGTGAAGCCTCGCAATGTTGGTACTGCGAGAAGGAAACCGTCAGGCGACCAGTCGGGCCGGTTTCCGGCTGGCTTGGGTAACTCGCGTCCAAATTGTTGTCCGGTACTGATACTGAATACACGCGACGTTTCGTCGCGACCCCAAGTTGCGAGAAACGCATCGTTCGGCTTGTAGCGGACGTCAACGACCGAACCAGCGTGACCGGTCAGTTGCTCGCCAATGGGAGTGAATGTAACTGCATCACGGATTTGCAGAGGCCCACGGGGGTTGGCTGACAGCAACAGCTCGGGGACTGGTCCTGGATACAAGTAGCCCTCGGTATCGCTGGTGAGCAGAGTCCTGCCGGTTGCGGCGTCGAACAGCCCTGAGCCAACTCCGTTGTAGATCGCGATTTGCGAACCGTCAGGCGAGAAGGTGGCGACGACAATTTCTCGCACTCGTTCGACGGCCCCCGGAACACGCTCAAGATCCGCGATGACCTGGCCGGTGGACACATCATAAAGCCGAACCGTGCCATCGAAGATCAGTATGAGACGATCGCCTTGTTCACTCAGGGACACCGCCGTGGGCGGTCGATCTGTTCGGATCGCTGGACCAACTGGCGGTCCGCTCGGGCCATCGCTGATCACAAAAAGGAAGTCACCGTCATAACCCAAGTTGAGGACATACCTCCCGAAGCCATCGACGATTGCGGACGAAGGTCGATCCGATGGTGGCGTGAACGGTTCGGCTAAAAGGTTTGCCGAAGTGAGGTCAAACTGGACCGGCTGCGGTGGCAGCCCGGCCAGCACCGAGGTGACGACGGTTGAGTTTTCCCCAAATGCAATCAGCAGCTGGCCTGTCTCGAAGGACGTCTGCTGCTCGGGAGTGAGTGGAACGAGTCGGCTCAGTGGGCCCGTCACTCCATCCAGAGAACGAAGTTCGAGCCCCGTCGAACCGGCGGTTACCATCATTGCCTCGGCCCGGAGCACGGCTAGGCCGCCGCCCACACCGGCAGAATCAGACAGGGGGTCAAGCTCGTTCGTCCGAAGATCAACCGTAGACACTTGGCCGAACGCCGAGCTGGCCACGACCCGCTGCTCGGCCTCGTCGAGCCATTGGAGTCCGATCCATGACTCTGAGGATCGGTTCGAAGGCAACTCGGCGCCGAGAAGTTCACCTGTGGCTGCTTCCCGCACTTCGATCACCCGCTGAGCGCTCTCCGACTTGAGCGACCCCTGGTCGGTATTCGGGGCTTCGGGCCTCACCATCACGATGCGTGTGCCATCGGAAGAGAACAGCAGGCCCCATGTCGCGTTTAGATACTCGGTCTGTTCGAAGCCTTTTAGCGACCATTGCCCGGTCTGTGATTGGCGATCCCATGCCATCACCGAACCATCCAATCCTCCGACGACGAGCACGTCTTCCGATGGGGACCATTCAAGGCTGCTGACACTGGATGAAATCGTGATATCGACAAGACGCGAATCGGGCGAGTCCAGACTGCGAACCAACACAGTCCCGTCCGACTGGCCCAAGGCGACAAATGCGCCGCTAGGCGATAGCGCAACAACTCGGCCAGCGGCCTTGTCCGGCTCGTGAATCTCACTCAGCACGATTTCGCCCGAACCGCTGTCGAGCACACTTGTCTGGTAGGGCGTAGCCACTGCGACCAGGCTTCCGTCCTCACTCGCGTCAGCATCTGTCTCAAGCGCGGACAAAACCCGCGGTCCAGGAATCGGCCAGGAGACGACGCGACTTCGCGCGGCCACGTCCCAAAGCTCGATCTCTTGCAACGACGTCGTCACGATTCGCGCCCCACCGATATCGATGATGTCAAGACCAAGTTGCCGATCAGACTCAAGGGCGCCGAGATAACCCGGCCTTGCCGTTAGCGCCCAGTGCATGGCATCAAGCGTTCGTTCCGACGGGTCGACTTGATGCGCCGCCAAGGCCAGAAGTATGCCCATCGTCGGGTCCGTCGCATCGGTGTTTCTGGCCTCCGCCACCAACCGGTCAAGGTCTGCCCTTGCTTCGGCTGCTTCGGCCACGCCGGTCTGCTCTCGTGCTGCCAAACGATCCATCTCCGCGCTGGCTTCGGCTGCTCTGGCCACGTCGGCCTGCTCTCGCGACTTCGAGCGTTGTTGCAAGGCAAGACCGCTCGCAATGAGCGCGACGACTGCAACGACTGCAGTAGTGGCTGCGAGCCGACGAAGTCGGTGCAGCCGTCGGTGCTCGGCTGCCAATTCGTCGGAGCGACGATCAAGGCTCGTCGCCAGGAACTCCGACTCATGCTCGTTAAGCGAGAGATCATGGTTTTCTGCCAGTGCGGCGGCCGAATCGAGCCGGCCACCACGATAAAGCTCGCCATCATCTCGACCAGAATTGATCCAGGCTTGGGCCGCTTCGGCCACGTGATGCTGGGCCCGAAGCGTGTCGCGGTCTGTCGCCAGCCATCCCCTTAGCCGGGGCCAGGACCGAATCAACGCTTCGTGAGCCACCTCAACGGTCGGCTCACGCGTCGAAGCGTCTCGATCCAACGTGAGCATTCGAATGTCAGCCAGCTTGTCGATCACACTTTCAAGTTCGGGGCTCGCCGATAACTCGCAGATGTCGACTCGACGACGAGCGTCTTCGGTTCCTTCGCCAAGAGCGACAAGTCTGCCGAACAACGCCCGGGTGGTGATTCGCTCCACCTCAGACGACTCGCTCCAGAATTGCTCGGCCCGCTGGGTCAGTGCCCCGGTGAGGCCACCGATCGACCGGTAGTCGTCAACCGAAATCAACGTTCCTTCGGAGCGCTCGAACGCTTGCGTGAGCGCGTACTGAAGCAGAGGCAAGCTGCCTGGCTCCTTGGCCACGTCGGCTGCGATCTCCGCGACGAGACCTGGTGCCAGCTTCATGCCCGCGGCGGCGGCTGGGCCAAGAATGGCATGCTCCAGTTCATCGGGCGCCAACGGTGTGATGACGACCGTGTGTTGCTTGAGAAGCGGGGCGAACGTGGGATGCTGAAGGGGCTGATCATAGAAATCGGCTCGCAGGGTCAATACGACTCGTAGCTGCGAACGCGGATCGGAGACGGCCACCCGCAACGCGTCGAGGAACCGGTCGCGCCTACCGGGTTGCACCTTTGCCGTGAACAGTTCTTCGAACTGGTCAATGACCAGAAGCACGGTCAAGTGATCGTCGCCAACGCTCCGCCTGACACCGCGAACAATCCCTCGGGGTCCTGACTCCAATTGCTCGAGCAACGAGCCGGGAGGATTGGTCGCGACGCGAAGCAAAGCAGCTTCCAGTGCTTCAAAGGGGCGGTTGCCAGGGGTCATCGAGGTCACAAACCAGTTCTTCGAATCTGCAACACGGCCTGATCGGAGCGCCGGGACCAGCCCGGCCTTGACCACCGACGACTTCCCCGCTCCAGATGGTCCGACGACGGCTAAGACTCTGTCAGAGGCAGATTCCATGTGCTCCAACAACTCGTCGACGAGCCTTTCGCGACCGAAGAAGAGTTCGTGGTCGACCTCATCGAATGCCCGCAGCCCTCGGTAAGGGTTAGCACCTCGATTCGGCGCAACCGACGGCGTGTCTTCGCCAAGGGCCGCGTGTCGAAAAGCCCGAGCGAAATCGCCGGGCGTGGAGTAGCGGTCGTCCGCCCTTTTGGAAGTGGCTATGCCAAGCACAGCGTCTACGGCGCAAGGAATTCCTGATGCTGCACCTGAGGCAGCAGGTATCGGGTCTTCGAGTTGGCGTCGCAGATGTTCAACCGGATCGGTTGTCTCGGCGAACGGTGGATGGCCGGTCAAGGAAACAAAGGCGACAACGCCCAACGCGTGCACATCTGCCGCGGCGGTTGCTGGTTCCTGTCTTAGCTGCTCTGGCGCTGCGTAGATCGGCGACCCCTCAGACAGAGCCGACTCCGGGCTATCAAACTCCGATGACTCAAGCGCAATCCCGAAGTCGCCGAGCGCAGCTCGACCATCAGCATCAAACAGAATGTTCGGCGGCTTCACATCACGGTGAACGATCCCTGATGCATGGGCGGCGGTCAGCGCAGCTGCGACGTCGTCGACAAGGTCGATCGTTTCATGGAGACCGAGTCTTCCCCGATCGAGCCGATGTTCTAGCGACCCGCCCGCCATCCAGCGCATGACGAGATAGGCGCGGTCCGGTTCGCGCCAGAAGTCGTAGAGCGGCACCACGTTCGGGTGGTTAATGGAGGCAACCATCTGAGCCTCAGCCTCAAACCGGCGGATGAACTCCGGCCTGTTGGCCAGCTCTGACCTAATAACCTTCACCGCAACGTCGCGACCGATTGCCCGCTGGGTGGCGCGATACACCATGGCAAACGCGCCTTGACCCACATGTTCATGAACATCGTAGGCACTTGAGATACGAGGCCGATTGGGTTCGAGCGCTCCGAGATCATCACTGACAATCGCTTGGTCAAGGGCAACAAGTTCACTGGAGGGCTCGAGCCCCAACTCCTGACCCAAAAGCTTCCGGTAATCCTGGAAGGCACGAAGAGCGTCGGCCCTTCGCCCATCTTTGTAGAGAGCGAGAAGAAGCAAGGCTCGCAGTCGATCGCGCAACGGCTCAGACTCGATGACAGCTTGCAGGCAGGCGACGGCTTCACCAGCTTGGCCGCTGGCCAGCAACGCCTGAGCCTTGATCTCAACAAGTGTTGTTCGTAGCTCCTCCAGCCGAACGACTTCCGCCCGAGCCCATGCTTCGTCGGCGAACTCGCCATACGGCCTTCCCCGCCATAGCTTCTCGGCTTCACGAACGGCATCAAGTGCTGCAACGCCGTTGGAGTCGGCTAGGTGTCGGCTCGCCTCACTGACGAAATCGCCGAACAGGTTCGAGTCGAGACTGTCGGGCGGGAGCACCAGCCGATAGGAGGTACCAACGGTCTCGATGAGCCGTTCGGCAGACCCCATACCGGACCGAAGTCGGTGCACATAGCTCCGAACATTGTGTTCGGCTCGTGCTGGCTCAGCGCCGTCCGGCCACGTTAGGTCGACGAGCGAATCGGTCGTCACCGACTGCCCAACCCTCATGGCCAATACGGCCAGAATCCGTCGCTGGCTCGGTCCGCCCAACGCGACCTCGTGCTCGGTGACGAAGTCGATAGGACCGAGAACTCTGACCTGCATTTCCCCTCCCCCCAGGTTCGATTAGAACATGATCGCAGAACCGATCGCAATCGAATCGCAACCCCGAATCAACTCAGTGCGGGGGATCTGTGCCGGCGATACAGGCGGGAGCGCCGTAGAGATGCCTCCTTCGCCGCCATTCCTCACAGCCTCGTACACTGTAAGACATGTCCCGACTCCTTCAGACAACGATTGGTCGTTCGGTGGCGAGTGTGTGGGCGTGGTTCGTGCTCGGCCTCGTGATCGTCGTGTTCTTCCCAGTGGTGCTGATCACTCGCCTCGTCACCGCACCGTTCGACGCTGGCCGATATCACGCTGGTCTTGTCTTCCGGAAGCTCGCAGTCACCTATCAGACGCTCAACCCGCTGTGGCGGTTCACCGTGACGGGCAACGTCCCCTCCGATCCACGACGCCCATACGTCGTGGTGGCGAACCACGAAAGCTTCGTTGACATCCTGCTGATCTCGCACCTTCCCTTTGAGATGAAGTGGATGAGCAAGGCAACCTTCTTCAAGTTCCCGTTGGTCGGCTGGATGATGCGCCTGGCCGGTGATATCCGACTTGTCCGAGGCGACAAGGCCTCGGCCGCCAACGCGCTGGCCGAGAGCCGAGACCGACTCGACAAGCGAGTCTCCGTGATGATTTTTCCAGAGGGCACACGGTCGAAGACGGGCGAACTCCAGGCCTTTAAGGATGGGGCGTTCCGGGTCGCGATCGACGCGGGTGTTCCGATCCTGCCACTTGCCGTGATCGGCACACGAGATGCGCTGATCAAGCACGACTGGCGCTTTGGTTTTGCCAACGCCGAGGTTCGCGTCCTCGACCCGATCTCCACTGATGGCATGACTGCTGACGACGTGGCTGATCTTCGGGATCAGACCCGATCGGCAATAGCTGCCGCCCTCGACAACATGCGAACTGCTCGGGCCTAACGCTCGGTTATCTAGCGCAGTCGATTCGATTCGTTGATTCCCAGGCCGGGGGCTACTGTGCCGCCGATGAGAAAACAACATATTGCGACCTGGACTTTCGCTGTGCTTAGCCTGCTGATCGTTTCAAGCTGCGGCAGCAGCGAAGACACCGAAGCCAGCACAGCGGAGAGCACCAGTGCAAACGCCGAAACGGCCACAACCGAGGCCGCAGAAGCACCCGACGAGGCTGCCGGCCAGGACGAAGTCGGCTTTGGCGAGCTTACCGAGGGCACCTTCATTCTGACCGGCTCCGTTGACGAGGGGTTCTACACCTCTGATCCAGAGCTTGGCTTCCGCCTGGGCGGTGGCTGCCAAAGTGGCCAGTTCGGTGTGTCCGTCAATATCACGGACGCAGCCGGCGAGACGTCGTTTGGCTACATCAGTGCCGAGCTCTCTGAGGATCTGTCTGGTGGCGTCGTCGGTGAGTTCGCCGAGGTCAAATCCGAGGTCACCGTCTTTCCCGGAGGCGACGTTGGAAACCAAATCACATTCCGAGGCCCGCTTCGCATGATCATTAGCGAGCACACGACCGGCGCCGACCTGCCGCTTGCCGATCAGCGCATGACCATCACCCTGCTCGGTTCGATTCCTGACAACGACGGCCAGGTCGACGTCGACATCACCTTCCAGTGGGTCATGGGCTGCCCCTAGCTGTTAGCTCGTCCCGCCCGCATCAAAACGGCATGTGTGCCAGGATGCAATGGTGGTCGAGATCAATGGAGTATTCGAGGGCGGGGGCTCGAAGGGACTCATGTACATCGGCGCGCTCGAGGCCGCCAAGGACGCGGGTTTGGAGTTTCGTGCGGTGGCTGGCTCCTCGGCTGGAGCAATCACATCGATGTTGGTTGCATCCGGCTACACGCCCGAGGAAATCAAGAAGGAGATGCCGGCAGCGCTGGCGACACTCGGAAGCCCACGCCGAGCAATGGCATCGATTATCCGAAGGAGCCTGTTATCAAGCAGTGCTCTTCGCAAGTGGCTCGCCGAGGCGCTGGCACGGAAGATTCCAAAAGACGAAAGCGAAGGAGAGACCCGGACCTTCTTAGATGTGCGCCGTGCAACCGGAGTCTCGCTGTACGTCATCAGCATGGACCTTGCCACCGGTCAGCCCATCATCTTCTCTCCTGACCTCACACCAACGGCTTCGGTCGCTGATGCGGTAATCGCGTCGTCTGCTATCCCCGTTGCGTTTCCTAGCCAGCGCATCGAGATCGACGGAGAAATACGCCGAATAGCCGATGGCGGCGTCTGGGCGAACTACCCGTCATTCGTCTTCCTCGACAAAGACTTCCGCGCATCGCACGACCTCGACGACGGCGCAGAATCTCGCGACACGGTCGGATTCATCCTCGATGGCGTTCGGCCGCGACAAGTTGTCGGACCATTGTCAACGCTCCGCACGGTCGGGATCCGTCCCCTGAGCAATGATCACGGAGCAGCGGAACGAGAGTTTGGTCTTGTTGGCGGACTCATCACCTCACCAGCGACGCATGCCGCCTTGTTCGTCCTGCCGTTCCTCCTTCTGGTTCTTGGCGTGAGCTGGTTCGAGCGCGAACTCGATAACGAACTGCCGATCATCGGCGAGCTTCCTAGCGGCGTCCAGGACCTCGCTCTGGTGCTACTTATCGTTGTGTTCGTCTTCTTACTAGTTCAGCTCTTTGCTCTCGCGTTCACCGTCATTCGAATTGGAGCTGCGCTTTCCGACGAGGGTCTTGTTGGGGCAAGGGCCGCTATGGGGGTAGGACCGAATGTTCCGTACTGGATCGGGACCAACCGCACCGGGGGCGGAGGCGAGCCTCGCCACATCGCGGTTCGCCTGAACGTCCCCGCGGGACTCGGCACACTGAGTTCGAAGCTGAGCGACTCGCTTGAAGCCGAGGTCCTCTCCTCTGGGCACGAGCAAGCTACGACCATCTTGGCGGCGGCATACGGCCTCGGCGAGCACACGCCAGCGCGGCCGCCTCCACCAGACGCCCCCGCCGATCGGACGGGGCGCCTCACCAGCCCACTGGCCTCTGGCATCGTGTTCTGGGTAGGGCTGATCACCATCAGCGGGCTTTCTTTCCCGATCACCCGAGGCGCCGCCGAAGACCAAGTCGCCTGGTGGCAGCTGATTACCGTCTTCGCCGTCGGGCTCGTTCTCCTCTACCACCACGCGCTTCGTCGGTCGCGACGGGCGTCTCTGCCAGAGATCTGGTTGCAGAAATACTCCAGCGATGGCCTCAAGGCTGCGACTGTTGTCAGCCTGCTCGTCGGATTGGCATTTGGTCTTTTCATCTTGTTTGACGACACTTCACGAGAGGTGTCAATTCGTGGGCGGATGCAAGCCGAAGAGATTCAAGCGGTCGTCATCCCCACGGCTGACGAATCGGCGAGCAGCGACTCGGTCGACCTGCGCATCGATACCAGCCAACTCAAACTCTTCAGGGATGATTTGCTCTTCAGGGATAAGTTGGGAGAGCTTCACCCATTCGTAAACCTCGATGGCGAGTCGATTGGCGATTGTGGGGTGGAGAAAGGGTGCCTGCGATTGCCAACGTTGCACAAATTCGACGAAGGCGAGAATGTCGTCGTGCTCAAGGCGTCGGACAAAGGGGTGCTCTTCCTCAAACAAGACCGTTGGGCGTTCGGCTACGGACCGCTCTTAGCAGTTCTCTTTTTGTCGCCGATGGCGCTTGCCTACCGGCTGTGGCATGCGTACCGATGGAAGCAAGAACACGAGACTGATTCGAGTAGTGAAACTACCGCCCAATCAGCCCTTAATGTGCAGCCAGAGGCATG
>JBBKWJ010000134.1:0-51288 GCA_037968895.1 Acidimicrobiales bacterium | reverse complement strand
GGCGAGCCGGCTTCGCCATTCGCGCCGCCGCCTCCTATCGAATCGAAACGCCGCAAGCCGTTCGGGTAACCGTTAGCCAGTTGGGCGACCAGGACCTCGATGAGCTAGCCGCCGCCCTCAGACACGGACACGTCCCGCACTCACCAACGATGTAAGCCCGCGTGACGTTCGCCCCCTCGTCAAAGGTTCACGACAGTCGCCGTACGCTAGAACGTCGATGGCTCTACCTCCGCGTTCACTCCCCCAGCTGATATCCAGTGGCGTCTTCCAGCGCAGCGGGCGATCCTGACCGCTACCTCATCCTTGGTCTCCGCCGCTACCGATCTGCCTGCCTTCGCCGTCCTGGCCACGATCGGGAGTCGTTCCCAGGCCTCGAGCCTCGTAACCGTCGTCACTGTTCTCAGATTTCTCCTCGTTGGCCGAGATTTGTTGGCCGAGATCCCTCGAGCGAGTTTGGCCGCCGTGATTGTCGCTGCTGCGTTTGCCATAATCGACGTCGAAGGGCTCGATGGCTGGATTGAGTTAGAAGACGACAGGGCTACGCCACTGCCTGGACTCCTTGTCTACCGCTTCGACGCGCCACTCTTCTTTGCGAACTCCCAGTACTACTGCGACCGTTTGCGACTGCGTCTCGAGCAAAACCCGGGAGACGAAGAATCGGTAGTCCTCGACTTCGAGGGGATCGGCTCGCTCGATACAACTGCGGCCGATGCGCTTATCGAGCTTCACCTCGTGTTGACCTCTCTTGGCCTCACCGTCGCCATCGCCCGCGCCAATCGAGCAGTGAGGCAGGTTATGGAACGCTCAGGGCTAGCTGCCAGGGTTGGCGATGCGCTCATCTTCCCGACGATCAACGCTGCGGTCTCGAACTACCGCCAAACAACTGAGCGAACGACTGAGCCAAACGACACAGCAACTTAATTTGGCTCTCTAAGCTTCTTGCCAGATACTCTCGTGGCGGTGACTTACACAACGGCTGAAACGACAGCCCCCGTCGACGCTCCAGAAGACACCCGCTACCTGCAGATCCTGTTGGCTGTCATCATGCTTGCGGTCATGTCATTCGGATCGCTCATGACGATCGTTACCGTTGCGCTTGGCGAGATCGGCGAGGATCTCGGTTCGTCGCGCACCACCATGACGTGGGCAATCACCGGGCTACTGCTGGCCAGCGCAGTAGCGACGCCGATGGCTGGAAAGCTCGGCGACATTCACGGACATCGGCGCATCTTCCTCATCGGACTCGTCGGCGGCGGAATCATGACATTCGCAGCCGGCTTCGCTTGGAACGCGGCATCGCTCATCGCGTTTCGAGTGATCTTTGGTGTCTTTGGGGCTTTTGTGAACCCAAACGCCATGGCGATCATGATGCACGCCTACGGACCAGCAAGACGAGCGACGGCGATGGGCTGGTTTCAGTTTGCGATGACGGGTGCCCCAACCATCGGGCTTGTGGCTGGCGGCCCACTCATCGAAGTCATCGGATGGAGGGCCATTTTCTTCGTCTTTACCGGCGTGACGGTCCTCGCTTTCGTGGCTGGCTTCCTTCTTGTGAAGCCATCGAAACCAGCGATGCGCGTCCCACTCGACTATCTCGGCGGGCTGACCATGGCGCTTGCAGCCGCAACCGGGCTGCTTGCGATCACCCGGTTTACCACCCAAATTCGTGAGAGTGGTGTTGCCAGTGCGCTGACGGATCGGTCCGGCTGGCTGCTGGCCCTCGTGTGTGCAACTGGAGTTTTCGCCTTCATCAAGGCCGAGCAACAAGTTGCGGCGCCAATGTTACGACTCGACTATTTCGCACGCCGCAACTTCACCATGCCAATGGTCTCGTCCGCGGCTGTCCAGTTCGCCTACATGGGTGGGTTCGTGGTCACGCCCGCGCTACTTGAGGGTCGATACCTCTGGACTGTCGGCGCAATCGCTCTCGTCATGGCGCCTCGACCGGCGGCCTTCAGTCTTGCCTCGCCGCTCGGTGGCTACCTTCCTTCCCGAGTAGGGCTGAAGCGGCCAATAGTCTGGGGCGCAATCCTCATGATTGCATCGATGGCGTGTTTCATTGTTGCCTCGCCGCTCAACTCAGGTTTCGGGATCGCACTCATCGTCGCGGGACTCATGTTGTCAGGCATCTCCGCTGGCATCGGCCAGCCATCGGTGATGGCAATGATTGTTGATTCGGTCGATGAGGCCGACATGGGTATCGCCAACGGAATGGGCCAGCAGATCATGCTCATCGGCATTGTCGTCGGTATTCAAACAATGAACGTCTTGGTTGGTGACAACGCCACTGGCGCACAATTCGCAGCGGCGTACGGGGTTGGCGCCGTCGTCGCGGTTTTTGGGTTGGTTGCGGCCCTCACAGCTCGTCCGACACCAGCCTGAAGTATGCTGGCGCCATGCTGAAAGACCACATCGTTAAGGCCGTGACGACCATGCACCGGACCATCTACGACCTCTCCGGCGGCAAGCTGCTGAACAGCGGGGCGGGGATGCCGGTATTGAAACTCACCACAATCGGACGCAAGAGCGGAAAGCGACGGACCACGATGCTCACGCCTCCTCTGCAACGAGGCGACACCATCATCCTGGCCGCTAGCTACGGCGGCGATGACCGCCATCCAGCCTGGTTTCTCAATCTCCGCGACAACCCAGAGGTCGAGGTCGAGATGGAAGGCAAGAAGATGCCTATGACAGCTCGAGTGACCGAGGGCGACGAACGTACCGAACTGTGGGACGAAGTCGCCGCCACTCATCTCAATTACATGGGATACCAGACCAAAACGGGGCGGCTCATCCCGATCATCGAGCTCACGCCGCGTGTTTCGGAAGCATAAGGGCTAGCGATCTTGAGCTAGCCAACAACGTTCTGGAATAGCTCGACAAAGTTGCCACCAAGCACTTTGTCAACATCGGTGCTCGTAAGGCCTCGGTCAGCCAACATCAGGGCGAGCTCTGGGAATTGGTCGTAGCGCGTCAACACTGGCTTGTAGTTGGCGTCCATGTCGCTTCCAATTGCCACATGGCCGATGCCAACAAGATCTACGAGACGGCAAATCTCGCCGCTGTAGTCAGCCAAACTTTCATTGGCAACGCCAGACGGCCACGCCCCAATGAGGCCGCCCGCATCCGCAACGACTCGGGCGTGGTCCTCGGAAAGCAATCGAGGGTGCGACGATCCAGCGCTTGCAAGGTGGCTGTGCGAGATCATCAGTGGCTGGCTTGATGCTTCGACTGCAGCGACGGTTGCGGCGAATGTGGCATGTGCCATGTCAATAATTATCCCGAGCCGATTCATCTCCGCGACGACGTCGAGACCAAACGCACTTAAGCCGCCGTGCACCGGGTCTTCAGTCTGAATGTCGCCGAGCTCGTTCACCCGGTAGTGAACAAGGCCGATTGAGCGAGCGCCAAGCTCGTACGCTTCGGCAAGGCCGCCAAGGCCGCCCTCAAGAAAGTCAGCTCCCTCGCAACTCACAAAGATGCCAGTGGCATCTGAGGTGTGGGCCCGCTGTACATCGTCGGCTGATCGAACGGCAATGATGCGTTCGTCGTCTGGCAACCGGGCAAGTCCTTTGAGCTGACGGTTGTGGTCGGTCGACGCTTCACCCGGCTCGAAATCTCTCGTCGCGCCAAGGCCGCCCGATCCGTTAAGGCCAATCACCAGAAGATCGGCAACCGTCGAGACGTTGACCACGCTGACTTCGCCGCCAACAGCGCTGGCAACCTGACTCGGGCTGTCATCGCCGCCAAACATTTGCGCAAGTCCTGATGTCGGAGCTAGCCCGCTCATGAAGCAGCGTCCAGGATGAGCGTGCACGTCGATCCAAGGGCCGTGGGTCGGTGGTTGGTGAGAAGTCACATGAGCGATCGTACGCAGTTCTAGACTCGCATCACCAACCGAGGATGAACGTGACGCCACTGCTGCTTATTTGCATTGCCATTCTCATCGCATTCGTCGACTGGTGGTCGGTCGCCACCGGTCGAGCGTCGATCGAAGCATTGGCGAAGCCCCTCGTGATGGTCGCGTTGATTTTGGCGGCCAGCGTCAGCGATCAGCCAGACACCGTCCGCTGGTTGATTATTGGAGGCCTTGTCTTCGGCCTCGTCGGCGATGTACTGCTCCTCCCGCGGCTTGACAACTTCATCGGCGGGCTCGCGGCCTTCCTTGTCGGCCATGCGCTTTACGTCGCAGCATTCGTCGCCATTGGGTCTTCGGCACCCGTTCTCCTGGTCGGCCTGGCGACCGCCGGCCTCATCGGCTGGTTCATCGGTCGTCCAATCGTCGCTGCCGTCAAGGAAACAAAACTCGCAATTCCCGTATTGCTGTATTTCCTGACGATCAGCGCGATGGTCGTTACCGGAATTGGCACAGGAGTCAGTCAGATAGCGGCGGGCGCACTTATCTTCGCACTGTCAGATGGGCTGCTCGGCACCGACCGTTTTGTCGACGAGCGATCCGATCGTCGGGCCTGGGTACATGTGCTGTATCACTTAGGGCAGATAGGAATCGTGGCCGGCATTGCCTAGCCACGCCTCGTCTCAGCTGCTACCGACTTCGACCCCGCGCCAGAACGCGACGCGGTCGAGAATCTCGGCTGCAGCAACTTTCGGCGTCGGGTAGTAGAACGCTGCATCGGTATTCTCAGCCCCATCAACGACGATTGAGTAATAGCTTGCGTCGCCCTTCCACGGGCAATGGGTTGTCGTCGCCGAGTCTGCCAGAAACTCGCGATTGACAGAGCCGATGGGAAAGTAGTGATTACCTTCTACAACGACGGTGTCGTCGCTCTCCGCCAGAAGTGCACCGTTCCACTTTGCTTGGACAGTCATAAATTGGACTCCTCAGGATGGCCTCGTATGCACTAACCCTCCGAGGGTCGCAACTCTTCCCGCTATCTCGACGACTAGCCCTCACACGACGTGACTTGCTCGGCCGAGCAGAGATCAGTCCCCTCGTCACCCGCAGCTTTATCAGCGCCTTCGTCGCCAGTGAGCATGTCGTCACCGGCTCGACCAAACAAGCGATCGTTGCCAGCTCCTCCGGTAATCAGATCGTTACCGACCTCGCCGTCGAGCTTGTCGTTTCCATCGCCGCCGCTAAGGAGGTCGTCACCCTCGCCACCGTAGATCGAGTCATTGCCCGCGCCGCCGCTGAGTTCGTCATTTCCGCCATAGCCGTGAATAACGTCGTTGCCTTCGCCACCATCGATGAAATCATCGCCAGGCGAACCGTAGATCTTGTCGTTGCCATCGCCGGCATAGATTGTGTCGTTGCCACCAAGTCCGTTGATGACGTCATCGCCACCGAATCCACAGATTACGTCGTCTCCTTCGGTGCCTTGGAGGTTCTCGCCTTTGTCGGTGCCGACGACGTCGCATACGACCGACTCATCGGAGCTGATCGACACAACTGCACGATTGTCGGCGTTGCTCGTCAGATCTGGTTCAGTCGTCGGATCAAGGCCGCCACCCTCAACCGGGACGAGCACGAGGAACGTTTCGGTGTGAGGGCCAGATGCCGTCGCGTAGGTAAGTGTGACGTTGAGACGAATTGGCGCCGTGATGCCGTCTGGAACTCGAACCCGAATGGCGGTGTAGTCAATTTCCGCCACGTTCATCTGGTCGTCCCAGTAGAGCGACGAGTGGTCATTTGTGTTCGTCGGGTACGCGATCTCGACGCCTTGATCACCAACGGCTCGCACCTGAAAGACGTCGGCGGCGTTCAGGTCGGCTGTCCACGAAAGAGCGATCCACGTTGAAGCGCCGGTGGGGACTTCAGCCGAAACCGTCGAGATCAGCGTGACGAGGGCGTCGTCGGTCACATTCTCAGCTGTCTGTGCGCCAACAGGGGTCACCGACATGAGCGACATGAAGATGGCGAAGGCGACGGCAAAAAAACGCATATATAGGTTCTCGACGACTTCTGCCGGTTTCTAAAGGTTGCCGGCTCGACTAGGCACATTCACCCAGTCGCAGCTCAGGGCATTATCGGCGCGGGCGCTTCGGTTGGAATGCGTTTTGCATGAGATCTTGGCTAAATACCACTGCTGGCTGCCCTACGGCGTACCGGTAGAGCGCCGTTTGGTACACGATCGAGAGTGCAGACATCACAATGGCGACGCCGACGACACCCAGGATCGCAATGGCGAGAGCCGGAACGAGAACAGCGGTCGAGCCAGCAACTACGCCAAGAGCTCCGACGATGAAGAAGGGGATCATGGCGATGAAACCAATGAGGCCGAGACCAACGTTGCCCGCGAGACCCTCGCCCCACGCATTGCGCAAAAGACCGGTTGAACGCTTGACGGCATCGACAACACCTATGTTCTCGATTACCAAGATCGGTAGCACCAAGAACGTCACTGCGGACCATGCCAGTCCGCCGAGAAAGCCCAAGATCCCGCCGAGAAGGCCGCCTCGTTGTTGGATCTGACGAATGATCATGCTTACCGTTGCCGAGACGATGGCCCAGGGCAGGATGCGATTTATCCTGCTTGTTGCGCCACCCAAGGCGGATGACAGGGTCGGGTCGCCGCCGCTCATTCGCTCGTTAGCCGCGTGGACGAGTGCCGCATTGAAGAAGATGCCAACGAAGGCCAATACCAAATAGGCAAGAAATAGAAGCACGTAGGTGAGCGGGCTCGCTTCAACGGTTGACGCACCTTCGATGCTGACGGCGTCGAAGTTAACAGTCGCCAACACGGGAACCGCGAACAACCCAATGGTGGCGAGGGCCGCGATCGCTGAGAAAACCGGCAGGACGAGTAGCTCTCGATCTTGGCGGATGACGGCCCACGAGGCCTTGAACAATTCGATTGAGTTCCTAATGCGTCCCATGGAACAACTATCGCACGATGAGGATGAAAAGTTCCGAGAGTCTCGGAATGCCTGAGCATCGAGTTCAGCTCTTTGACCCTGCGACCTCCATCCGGTTAGGTTCGAGTCGCGCAACAAGGGGGAAGCCCGTGCACGTCGGTACATCTGTCATCTTTCAGAATCCAGGGCGCGCCCGGCTCGACTCCGAGGTCTACGCAGACGAGCTCGCGCTCGCCCGGTTGGCCGAGCCGCTTGGCTATGAGTCGATCTGGAGCGTCGAACACCACTTCACTGACTACACGATGTGTCCGAACGTGTTTCAGTTCTTGACATATATGGCGGGCTGCACGGAGCACATCCAACTCGGTTCGATGGTGGCGGTGTTGCCGTGGCACGACCCGATACGCGTAGCCGAGCAAGTTGCGATGCTGGATGTCATGTCTGGGGGACGCGTCATTCTTGGCATGGGCCGAGGCACTGGCCGCGTCGAGTTCGACGGATTTGGCGTCGCGATGCCAGAAGCTCGGACACGATTCGCCGAAACCGCCGAGATGGTGTTGACCGGGCTCGAACAAGGCTGGTGTGAATACGACGGCGAGCTTGTCAAACAGTCTCGAGTAGACATCCGACCGAAAAGCGACAAGTCGTTTCGTGGTCGCACGTATGCCGCCGCTGTGTCACCGGAGTCGGCTGCGATCATGGCCAAGATGGGTGTTGGTATTCTGATCGTCCCGCAGAAACCCTGGAAGACTGTACGCAACGAGCTAGCCACCTACCGCTCCATCTTTCGCGAAGCCACAGGGCAAGAGCCGCCAACGCCATGCTGCGCTGGTTGGACATTCGTCGACGAGTCGGCGGACCGAGCCGAAGAAATGGCCCGTAAATACATCGTCGGCTATTGGGATTCTGTCGTAAAACACTACGAGTTCGACCAGGACCACCTGAAGTCCACGGCTGGGTATGAGTTCCACGGCGACATGTACGACCGATTAGTCGCGCCGGGCGGAGCAGAGAGGATGGCAGAGTTCTTCCTCGATCTACAGGTGTGGGGAACGCCAGAACAAGTCTACGAACGTATTGTCACCATCCAAGACAATACTTATGCCGACTCGTACATTGGAGTGTTCTCTTACGCGGGCATGCCTCAAGCCGACGCTGAGGCGAGCATGAGACTCTTCGCCCGCGACGTCATGCCAGAGCTACAGAGTCTTCCGTCGCCATACGAACGGCTCGGAACCCCCGACTAAGAAACCAAGGCGCAGCGAGTTCGACCTACGAGTCTGGAACCATCAGGTGAAAATGCCAGGCATGTTGGTGAAGCCGGGAATCTTGCGCACCCGTTGCTCCCAGCGTCGCAACGCCGGGTAGTCGAGTCGCGAGATGCCGCCCTCCTCCGATAACGCGACATCGGGAAAGAGCACCAGGTCAGCGACGGTTGGATGCGATGCCGTGCAGACCCATGACCGTCCCTGCTGCTCTTGGAACCAAAGGTGTTCATCCAGCACCCGAAACAGGCGGTGAGCGCCGGCTCTGACGGCGTCGATATCGAATTCGTAGCCAAGATTGTCGTGGAGTCGAGCGGCCGATGCCGTATTGGTCGTTCCTTCGGCAAAGGCCATCCACTGTGCTACCTCGCCGAGCAACGCAGGGTCGCTAGTGGGATACCAGCGACCGCTCGAGTCGTACTTCGCTGCGAGGTAGATGATGATTGCGCTGGCATCTCGCAACCGGTATCCGTCGTCGTCGATTACGGGAATGTGGCCGAGCGGGTTGATCTCCTTGAACGCCTCACCCTTGTGTTCCATCCCAGGAAAGAAGTCAACGAGAATCGACTCAAACTCGACGCCGAGAAGGTGCATCATGAGGCGCTGCTTGTAGCAGTTCACCGACAGTTCGTAGTCATACAGCTTGATCATCGCAGCAGCTCCTAGATATCGAGAACGAGCCGGTCAGACTTTGCGCGAGAAACACAAGTCATGATTTTGTGTCCCTCCGCCCGCTCGGTGCGATTCAGATAGACATCTTGATGGTCCGGTTCGCCTTCAACGACGGCAACGAGGCACGTTCCGCAGGCCCCTTGCTCACATGAGGACTGCAGCGCCACTCCGTTTGCTCTGAGCACCTCAAGGATCGTCTGTCCTGCCTCGACGGTAAGCGTCTTTGCTGAGCGAGCAAGGTCTATTTCAAAGCTTGACGAGTCGTCGATTTCGTTTGTGTTCTTGAAGTATTCAAAATGCACGGAGTCGTCTCGCCACCCGGCATCTTCAGCGAGACGCCGAGCCGCGTTGAGCATTGGTCCAGGCCCACATATGTACACGTGGGTGTGCGGACTCGGATCAGCCAAGATGTCGGCAAGTGCTGTGCCAGTCTCGTCAGGGCTCAGACCAAGGTGAGCATCGACAACGGTCCCAAGTCTTTTCAGCGTTTCGCCGAAGGCAAGATGTGACTCACCTTGGGCGAAGTAGTGGAGAGTAACGTTTTGGCCGCTCTCCTCCAGCGTCTGAGCCATTGACAAAAGCGGGGTAATACCGATGCCGCCGCCAATGAGAAGTGTGCGTTCCGCGTCTCGCCGAAGCGGGAAGTTGTTTCGAGGCTGAGAGATTAGAAGCACGTCGCCTTCGGAGACCGATTCGTGCAACGCAATCGAACCTCCACGCGAGTTTGGCTCGCGCTTCACCCCGATGACGTAGCGCGAGGAATCCCCAGATCGATTAGTGATCGAGTATTGGCGCACAAGCCCACCAGGTAGCCCTACATCGATGTGAGAGCCCGGTTGGCAGGTTGGAAGCGGGCCGGAAACTGGTGACAGTTCGAATGCCATAACCCCGTCAGCGACCTGCCACTTACGACTTACAACAACACGAATCGATGGCCCTCCCGAAGGGGTCCGATCTGGCATGCTCGCGAGTTCGACCGGCACCGGAACAAGGTCGACCTCCATCGGCGCTGCTGCAGGCATCACTAATGCCCTGGCCTCAGCCAGATCGCGAATGCGCTCCAATTCTCTGGCATGACGTCGTAGCGTTTCTAGTTCCGCTCCGGCCGGGGGCGTTCGGCCGAGCACACCTCGCACGACACATTGGTCGCTGTCAACCGGCTGAATGAAAAGCACCGCCGTCGTTGCCGCGTCGCCAGTAGAAGCCACAAGCTCAGTCATCAGGCCATCGTTCGCAACAATCCGAATCTCTACGCTCTCACCGTCGAGCGCCTCGCTTGGTTGAAACGAATAGCTCGCTAGAAGTTCTTGAACGACGGCAGACGGCGCGTTGAATGGCAACGCTCGTAATGCGAACGCGTCACCCGTTTCAAGCGAAGCGACCGGCTCCATTGCGCTAATGTCGCGGCTTGCCGACCAGATCAACCCGTAGCGCTCGACCACCGGGAACGTCCTATTGCAGATGGTTTGAGCGGGGGCATCAGCCGGATGGGCCGGAATATATGTGCACCCGGCGCTTCGGCTGGCGTAGCGCCAGCCATGGTAAATGCAGCTCAGTTCGTAGCCGTTATTGCGACCAATTGTGAGACGCACGCCACGGTGTAGACATCTATTTTCCCACGCGTTGACAAAACCGTCGTCGGCGCGCCAGACGGCAAGCTCGCGACCAAGCAGTTTGCCGTGAAAGATTGAACGCAGCGGGGTGTCGTCTGAGCGGGCGATGGGGTGCCACATTGTGTGAAGGTCTTCTGTGTGAAGGTCTTCGTTCGTTACGGAACTCATAATGCAGGTGCCCTCGCTCTCAGCTCGCGGCGGGAAGAACCGAGTAGGTCATCCCAAGATCGCGTAGCCACCGGCGGTACACGATTGCGCTCTTATCAGCCCGAATCGGAGTCTCGGCCCTCGGGTCGAGCGGTAGCCGCCTCGGATTCTGATTCTCGAGGATCGGTTTGTCTTGGCTAAAGATCACCTGTTGAAACCATTTCAGCCCGGTGTCGTCATTGGAATCGTCGATCATGCAGAGGAAGTTGTGGGCCACCACTCTCTCTTGCGTCATTGGCTGAAGGAACAGCGCTATGACGTCGCGCCGGCTCGTATCGGTCGGCACCGTCTTGTAGAGAATAACGCAGTAGGGATGGGGCACGCGGTAGGTGTAGTCGGTCATCTGGCCGCCACCAGCGCTCGCCGAGGCTCTCGGTTGATAGAACTTGCATTCGGTCGCCCATATTTCGCCGTCGGAGATATCGACGTCGTACTCAACGACCTCGGTATGGGGCTCAACACCGAGATAGTCGGTATGGATGTACGGAAAGTGCCCCATATCGAGGAAGTTCTCAACGGCTCGAGGTGCCGATGTCGCGACCATAATGCTGCACGCGTTGAGGCTTCGTCGGTCTGGCTCATCAAATTCAGGAATCTCGAAGAGCTTCTCTGGCGGTTCGCCGAGTGAAGTCCAGAGATATCCGAAGTCGAGACGCGTCGGTAGCTCTCGTCCGTCGGCCGCACGCACGCGGGGCGTACCGTCGGCCGGAATGGTGTAGGTGACGCTCTCGCCCAGCAACATCGTCTGGCAGTCAACATCTTTGACCTTCTCGGCCATCGCACCAAGTGGGTGCCAAAGATTCAATACGACCGGGTCATCGCACGTAGTGGCAATTGCGCTCACAGAGGGTCCTCCAACAACGATTGTGCAACAGCAGCAACGCTGGTTGGGCCACTGCCGTGACCATCAATTAGTAGCAGAGAACATGCTGCAGACCACAGGCGAAGGTCCTTTTGTCGCCGCGGTCGTACAACCACTTTCTGTAGTTGTGTGAACAGCGTGTTGCAACCGTTTGCCCGCGAACGGTTGCGCCCTTAGAGTGCGGCCTGTGTTGGCCGAACGGCCAGGAGAGATGGAGTTTCCCTTGAAGTTCAAATCATGGCGATTGCTATTTGCCCTACTGACCTCGTTCGCGTTGATCGCAGCTGCGTGCGGCAGCGACGAAGCGGCGACTGGAGAAAGCGATACAACAACTGGCGGCGACAGCGGTGACACCGCGTCGAGTGACGCTGGAATCAAGGTGGCACTGATCCTGCCAGGCGAGATAAACGACGTGTCGTGGAACCAGCAGATGTACGCCGGTGCAGAAGCGCTTAAGGCCGAAGGACTCATCGCTGAGCTGCAGTTCACCGAACTCGTCCCTGAGGGCGATGCCGAGCGTTCGATCCGCGGCTATGCCGAAGATGGCTTCGACCTCATCATCGCCCACTCATTCGGCTATGGCGACACCGCCAAGGCAGTAGCTGCCGACTTCCCTGACACCGCGTTCGCATGGGGCGGCGGAATCGGCGGCCAAGAAGGCAACGTCGCTGACTACGCCCAACCGTTCCACGAGGCGTACTACCTGATGGGCATTCTGGCTGGCGGCGCAAGCACCACCGGCGTGCTCGGTGGGGCTGGCGGCTTTGATATCCCGGCCTGCCATTCACTCGTTGAGGCGTTCTATCTTGGAGCCCAAGAAATCAACCCAGAGGCAACCGGCATCACGACATACACCGGCGACTGGATCGATGTCACCATCGGCAAAGAAGCCGCAGCAGCGGCCGCCGATCAGGGCGCCGATGTCTTCGCCGCATGTGGTGAAGGACCCGTCCTCGGCCAGATCGAACTCGCCCGTGAGCGCGATCTTCTCGCCACTGGCTACGTCGGTGACATGTCCGGGCTGGCCCCAGACAACGTCCTTGCATCGATGGTGTGGGACACCGCCGAGCTCCTTCGTCCAATGATTGAAGACATCAACGCCGGCACGTTTACACCGGCTAAGGAATACCGAGTTGGCGTCGCTGACCTCGGGCTCCTCGTCGAGATCAATCCTGCCCTCGCCGACCGCGTCTCCGCCGAAGCGATGGCTGCCTACGACGAGCGTCTGGCGGAGATTATCGCCGGCACGTTCGAAGTGCCGTTCATCGCCGAGTGAGCACTGCTCACGCTTCAGTGAGTTCAGAAGGGGAGGCCCCAGCGATCGAAATCGTTGGGGTCTCCCGCGTTTTTGGCGACGTTGTTGCGCTCGACAACATCGACCTAGAGATTCGCAGAGGCGAAGTCCTGGCCGTTTTGGGCGAGAACGGAGCGGGCAAGACGACGCTCATGCGGATCATCGGGGGCCTCGACACACCGACATCTGGTTCGGTTCTTCGCCACGGCGAGCCATTCCACCCCAAGTCACCGGCCGAAGCAGTCACCGCTGGTATCGCCCTAGTCCACCAGCACTTCGCTCTGGTTCCGACGATGACGCCGGCCGAAATCATTCTTCTCTTCCGCGCCAAACGCGACCGTCGCTGCACTCGCAAACAAGCCGCCTCACAACTCCAAGCGCTGGCCGATGATCTTGGCTTCAGCATCGAACTCGACGGCCCGGTTGGCGAACGATCTGTCGGCGAACAACAACGACTCGAGCTACTCCGAGCCCTCGACGCCGACCCCGAGGTCTTACTTCTTGACGAGCCGACCGCCGTGCTCACCGACGAAGAAGCAACCGCACTCCTTGATGTAGTCAAGAAGCTTGCGCACGAGCAGAATCGTGCTGTTGTCCTCATTACCCACCGGCTCCGCGAGGTTGTCGCGGCCGCCGATCGGGTCGTGGTGTTGCGGGCCGGCGTTGTGGTTAGTCCCGCTTCTCCCGTCGGTAATCACACCCCCGAGAGTCTTGCCGCCGAGATGGTTGGCAGCGAGGTCCCCGCCATAGCCCGACAAGAAACGGAGCCGGGCGCCGAGGTCCTCACCATCACCGATCTCTATGCAGGCCAGCTCAAGTCCGCCACGCTGCACGTCTATGAAAATGAGATCCTTGGCGTCGCCGGAGTCGACGGTAACGGCCAGGTTGAGCTTGAGCTCGCACTTGCTGGCCTGCTGAAAGCCGACTTTGGCTCGGCAACCCTTGGCGGCACCAATCTGGTCGGCCTTCACCCAAGAGCACGCATCGCGGCCGGGTTCGCATATCTGCCATCTGACCGGTATGCCAGGGCCCTCGTCGGTCCGATGCGCTGCGACGAGAATCTGCTGATTGGGCGGACCCCATGGCGACTCGATAGGGCTGTGGTCGATGCCCCGAAGGTTATGGCTGAATGGGCGGTCAAGGGAGCCCCCCACCACACCGCCAAGTCGCTCTCTGGTGGAAATGCACAGAAGCTGGTCGCCGCCCGTGAGTTCGAAGAGAACACCAAGCTAGTCCTCGCCTGCCAGCCGACCAGGGGGCTCGATCCGGGAGCAGCAAACCAGCTCAAGCAACGCCTTATCGACTTTGCAGGACAAGGTGGCGCCGTCGTCTGGGTGTCGGCCGATCTTGATGAGCTTCTCGAAACGGCCGACCGACTTGTTGTCGTCTCTGACGGCCGTGTGTTCGGCCCGCTCGCCCGACCATTCGATCGTGCCCAAATAGGACTGATTATGGCGGGTGGCGTATGACCAGCACCTCGGCCGCAACACCGACGACACCGACGGTGGAATGGACCAAGGTGCTCCGCAACGCAGCGCCGACCGCGCTCTCGATCCTCGCCGCGCTGGCCATCGGAGGCGCCCTGATTGCTTGGGCTGGCGAAAACCCGATCAGCGTCTATCGAACCGTCATCACTGAATCACTCTTCAAACGAACCGGTTGGCGCGACACGCTCAGCCGAGCCACTCCCCTTCTGCTCATCAGCCTCGGCCTTGCCATCGGTTTCCGAGCCGGCGTGTGGAACATTGGAGCCGAGGGCCAGCTCATCGCTGGCGCGGTTGCTGCAATCGCCGTGCTTGGTTACGTCGATCTTCCAGCACCGCTCGCCATCCTTGTCGGCATCATCCTTGGAGCCATCGGCGGAATGTTCTGGGCCGCGCTTGCTGGCATTCTCCACACCCGGTTCGGCGTCAACGATGTCATCGCCACGCTCCTTCTCGTATTCACGGCCGTGCCGCTCCTTAACTGGGTTGTCCGAGTTCCGCTGAAAGACCCAGCCAGCGTGCTCCCACAGAGCCGCGTCATTGGTAGCGCAGAGCTTCCCGACTTGCCCTGGATCGACACTCACATCGGCATCATCCTGGCGGTCGCATGCGTCCCCGCAATCGCTTGGCTCTTAAAGAAGACCCGATTCGGCTTCATTGTGCGAGCCCATGGCGCAAACCGAACCACCGTGTACGCCAACGAGTCCCGTGGCGACGTCGTCGCCCTTGGCATCCTCGTCATCGGCGGAGCGTTTGCCGGCGTCGCAGGCTACGTCATGCTCGCCGGTGAGCAGATCAGGGTCGCGGGTGGAACCTCGACCGGCTTTGGGTTCACAGCGATCATCGTGGCGATTCTTGGTCGCAACAAACCCGTCGGCGTGTTCTTCTCAGCCATCGGGCTGTCTGCCTTGCTCGTCGGGGCTGAGGCGGCGCAGCGCCGCACAGGTCTTCCCGTCACGCTGATGCAATCAGTCCAAGCGCTCATTGTTATCTGCGTCATCACCGGCAATGCACTTGCCGAACGGGCCGCTCGGGGCCGGCTCAAGGGAATGGGGTCTCGATGATCTACGCCTTCCAGGCAGATTTTGTGACGGTTACCTTCTGGACTGCGGTGCTCGCATCCGGAATTCGCCTTTCTATTCCCGTCGCAACCGCTGCCATCGGCGAGATGATCACCGAACGGGCTGGGGTACTAAATCTTGGTCTCGAAGGCACGATGATCTGTGGCGCCTTCGCAGGCTTCGCCACGGCGGTCGAGACCGGATCACTCTGGATGGGGCTTATCGGCGGATTCGTCGCTGGCGCGCTGGTCGGCCTCGGCTTTGCGGTGCTCGTTGTTGGACTCCGTGTTGACCAGGTCGTTGCTGGCCTGAGCGTGACCTTGCTCGGCCTTGCGATTACTTCGTTCCTCAACACCGAGGTATACGGCTCGTTACCGATCAAGCCTCGCTCGCCCGACCCGGCGGTGTGGAGCATTCCGGTGTTGCGCGACATTCCGCTCATCGGCGAACCACTCTTTGAGCAAAACCAGGTCGCGTATGTTGGTGCGGCCCTCGTGCTCGGCATCGCCCTCTGGCTGCGGCGCAGCTACTTCGGGATCGTGCTCGACGCCGCGGGCGAAGCTCCAGAATCGGCAGACGCCGCGGGGCACCCGGTCAATCGAGTACGGATCGTCGCCACCACCATCGGTGCAGGACTCGCTGGACTAGGCGGAGCGTTCTTAGTCGTTGGACAGCTTGGCTTCTTCAACTCGAATATCACGGCTGGCCGTGGCTGGGTGGCATTAGCGCTGGTCATCTTCGGCCGTTGGAAGCCAGGACTCATTGTGGTCGGGGCCATCTTCTTCGGGACACTCGATGCCCTTCAGTTCCGCTTTCAGGGGCTCGACTCGGCAATCCCGTTCGAATTCTTCATCGCCCTCCCCTACATCGTCACGCTTGTGGCTTTGGCCATGGCGAGTAAGGTGCACGGGCCGTCGGCCCTCGGCACTCCATTCGTTCGGTCGACCGAGGCCAACTAGCTCAGCCAGATCGGCTTGCTTGCCTGTCGCTTGAGCCCTTAAAGGTCCGGCGGTGTGTAGTAGGTGGCTCCCCCACCCTGGGCGATCAGATCGTCGAGCCAATTGCCCTCATACACGTCGTTCGGACCCTGGAGCAGGTCGGGTGGCTGGCCCTCTTGGGTTGTTACGAAGGTCCACGCTTGCCGCTTGTAGGTCCAATTCTCAGGCTGAAGTCGATGGGCTTCGCGCCACCACGGCACTGCGGCATCGGGGCGACCGTTGGCCCAGTGCCACTGGCCAAGTTCAAAACATGCCGCGGCCCTTGCGTGCTCTGGGGGCCGTTCGCCTGTGCGAGTGACGACCTCGGCCTCGCTGAGCGCAAACTTGCTTTCGGCGCCGTGTTCGGCCCAATCCAAGATGGCAGCCAAATACCCCTCGGCGTCGCCACGAAAGAGCGCAAGTTCGGCGAACGTCTTATGAAGCCGCTCAGGAGCTTCGTCTGGCAACGTCGGCAGCGGTTTGCTCGGCTCTATAGAGGCTTGCTCGGCTGGGCGAACCAGGCGACCAGTCTCATCAATCCAAACGGCCATCGGGACGTTGTCGAAGCCAAACAGCTTGTCGGTCACGTGCCCGTTGTCGATCAACGAAGGATGAGTAGGAGCCGCAGCCTCGATCCAAGGCAGGGCATCATTCGTGTTTACGTCGAGCGCCACAGTCACAACTGTCACACCCTTTGACTCAAGTTGTGCGTGAAGGTCTTGCCACACGGGCAAGTGGTTTCTACAGCCTCACCAGCTCGCCCATGCGACGAGTAAGACCTTGCGCCCATGAAGGCTTGAAAGCGAGAAGGGATTGCCGTTGGCGTCGGGCAGCGTCAGTTCGGGAGCGAGTGCGCTCTCGAGCGCTGGACCATCACCGCGGGGACCAACCGCCCAAACGCCAGAGTCGGCATCTTCGACGAGGGGCATGCGCAGCCGTTCGGCGACGACGTCGAGGTTGAGGCAGCCGTCGCCGGTTCGAGCGCCTTCGGGAAGCAAGACACACTCTGGTCCTTTGCACATCCCCTCTGGCTTTGCTTCCCACCCGGTCTCAGAAGCGAATGTGCTGGCATCGATGGTGAGCGAATCAACTATCACGAGTCATCTTCTTTCAGTAGCAGGGAATTCCGTGGCTAGGAGCTGACTTGGACCAACATCTTGCCAGTGTTTTCGCCTTCCATCATTCCGATGAAGGCCGCGGGACCGTTTTCGATTCCCTCGACAATGGTTTCCCAGTGTTGGAGGTCGCCGTTCTCGAGCCATCCGCCTGCCTCACGCAAGAAGTCAGGTCGTAGGTTGTTGTGATCGCCGACAAGGAAGCCAGCGAGCGTCAGCCGCTTTCCGATCGCGAGCGCAAGGTTGGCTGGACCAGGGGTCGGCGCGGTTGCGTTGTATTGCGAGATCATTCCGCAGAGAGCGACCCGACCATGCACATTGAGGGCGCTGATTGCCGCTTCAAGATGGTCTCCTCCGACGTTGTCGAAATAGACATCGATGCCATTAGGGGCAGCGGCGCGAAGTGAGTCGATGACCGGGCCGTCGTGGTAATTGAAGGCAGCATCGAAGCCGAGCTCCTCGACGAGGAATGCGACCTTCTCATCGGTTCCCGCCGACCCGATAACTGAGGACGCGCCCCGCAGCTTTGCCATCTGGCCAACAATCGAACCAACGGCCCCCGCGGCGCCCGAAACGAAGACGACATCGCCTGCCTTCATTCGAGCTACATAAAGCAAGCCGGCGTACGCAGTGAACCCCGTCATTCCGAGCACACCGAGGTTCGCCGATAGTGGCAAGTCTCCCGATGCTGCAGGCAGCACCTGAGCAGCGGGCACCACCGCGAATTCACGCCAGCCTTTGCCGTGCACGACAAAGTCACCAACCGCAACGGCTTCTGAACGTGAGGCAACCACTTCGCCAACTGCGCCGCCGTCAAGTGGTTCATTTAGGCCGAATGGGGCGGCGTATGAAGCGGCGTCGTTCATGCGGCCCCGCATGTATGGGTCGACGCTAAAGAACCGATTCGCTACGACAACCTCGCCGTCTGCTGGCTCGGGAGTAGCGACCTCAACGATCGCGAAGTTGTCGTTGGTAACTTCGCCGTGAGGGCGAGAAACGAGATGAACTTGGCGACCGGTGGCTGGAAGTGACATCGTTCGACCCTAGTCCGGATCGATCGAACGGCCCAGTTGAGCCCAATGACGCGTCGTCATCTAGTTGAGTTTCAAGGTGGCAACTGTGAGCGGGCCGCCCTCGACTTCGCCCGTCGCCTCGTGAGCCTTACCGTTGAGCCACACCCGAGCACTGTCATTGGCATCGAGATTCTTCGCCCACTGCGACCCTGAACGGACTGTACTGACGATCACCTTGTCGCCAATGCGGAAGCCGAGTAGCGGCACCTGCCGCGGGAGGCCCGATTTTCGACCCTTTGTTTCGAGCATGACGATGCCGCCGCCGATATACGGCAGAGGCGAGCCAACACCTGCCTTGACGAGCGGAACCACGGCTTTGTTCAGCGTCTGGAACCCTTTGCGAGCGATGTCGGCCTGCAGCGTTCGCCAATCAGCAGTCTTGTGATCGGGTGTCTTGCGACCGGTCTTGTCTGAGGTATCGGTTGGCTTCTTCGCTTTGCTTGACATCTGGGCTCCCTTGCTTAACTCGGCTCAGGCTATCCCCTTCCCGAACTGGTCCCCGTGGAACAGCCTGAGGCTGTTCCACGGGGACCAGTTCGGGGGTTTTCGAGTGTATACCTAGACATTTACTATCCAGATATATACGATGTTCCTCATGAAGCTGACTGAAGGCATCGAGTGGTCCATCCATTGCTGCACGGTCCTTGGGGCGTTTCCGCCTGGCCAGACCGTTCCTGGTGCCCGTCTGGCCGAGTTCCACGACGTGCCGCCGGCCTACCTCACGAAACAGCTGCAAGCGCTCGGTCGAGCGGGCATTGTCGAATCAGTTCCTGGCCGACGGGGCGGCTACCGACTAGCTCGCTCGCCAGCCGAGATCAGCCTTCTCGACATCACGCTCGCCATTGAAGGCCCAGACCCGGCATTTCGCTGCACAGAGATTCGCCAACAAGGACCGAGTGCCGTCGAGTCCGATCGATACGTGAAGCCGTGCGGAATCGCCAAAGCGATGTGGCGGGCTGAAGACGCCTGGCGACGAGAGTTGAGTGCAACCTCGATTGCTGACCTGGTCGGCGAACTCGAATCCACGGTCGACCCCGAGCAATCCGAGAAGGCACTTGTGTGGTTCATCAACACATTGACATGAGGAGAAGAACGCTATGAGTCAGAAAATCTTCGTCACGGGGGCGACCGGGGTAATCGGCAGGCAAGCGATTCCAGCGCTGATAGCTCGGGGCCACCAGGTAACCGGTGTTGCGCGCTCTCAAGCAAAGGCCGAGGCCCTGCACAGCGAGGGAGCAAAATCGGTGTTCGTCGACCTCTTCAACGCCGACCAACTCGGCGCTTCAGTCGATGGCCACGACGTCGTTATCCACCTCGCCACGAATATTCCGACGGGTGCCTCTGCTGCCACCAAACGAGCTTGGACGACCAACGATCGCCTTCGAACCGAAACGAGCAAATGTCTCGCTTCGGCTTGCCTTGCTACTTCGGCGAAGCGCTACATCGGCGAGTCAATCACGTTCCCCTATGTTGACAGCGGTGACGAATGGATCGACGAAGCGGTCGAACGATCCTACTTCTGGGGCAATCAGTCGTCAGTCGATGCCGAAGCGGCAGCCAAGATGGTGGCCGATACGGGCGCTACCGGAGTCGTGCTTCGGTTTGCCATGTTCTACGCACCGGAGAGTGCTCACCTGAAAACCATCAAGGCAACCGCAGCCAAGGGCCTGTTCACTCTCACTGGCGACCCAGACGCCTTCATCTCATTCATCTCGGCGAGGGATGCGGCCGAAGCCGTTGTCGCTGCGATCGAAGCACCTGCGGGCACATACAACGTCGCTGAAGCCAACCCCGCGACACGAGCGCAACACAGCATGGTGTTAGCCAAGGTGGTTGGCCGAACGAGGCTCCGGTCAGTCCCCCACTTATTACAGAAAGCCGGGGGCGCAGGCGTAGAGAGCCTGAGCCGATCACATCGAATCAGCGCTGCACTACTCTCGTCGGCTACAGGCTGGGAGCCGAAACACGCTCCGCTACAAACATGGGAGTACGTGCAATGAATCACAAACTCTGGATCAGAATCGCTCTCGGCTACCTCGCCGCAGCCTCACTCCAGGTCGGCGTGTGGGCCCAGTTCGCGCCACGGTCGTTCTACGACAACTTTCCCGGGTTAGGCGGGGCCTGGGTCGCCGTCGACGGGCCATACAACGAACACTTGGTTAGGGACGTCGGCGGACTCAACCTTGCCCTCGCCATACTTCTGATTGCGGCGATCTACACCGTTTCTCGACCGCTCATCGTCACAGCATGCCTCGCGGCGGTGGCCTACGGAGCGCCGCACCTCGTCTATCATCTGGCCAACACTGAACCACTCACCACCATTGACATTGTCGGAAGTATCGGCGGCCTCGCTTTGTTCGCTGGTCTGCCGCTTCTCATTATCTGGGAATCTTCCAAGATCGAGGCCGGTTCAAGTACGCACATCTAAGGAGCACGCGCAGTATGAAACCGACACGCCTCACTACGTGGAGCACCCTAGAAGATCGGTCTCCAACGGGTGCCTTGGTTGGAAATGTCGACCTTGTGATCGTGCGCTTCGACCACGAGCACTCGGTTTTCTATGGGCGCTGCCTTCATCGTGGAGCGATAATGGCCGATGGCCGCGTCGCTGGCGACGACCTCATCTGCGGGGTACATGGCTGGGACTACCGACTCGACACCGGGATCAGCGCATACAACAACGAAGAGCAATTGCATCGCTTCACGTCGTGGATCGAGGACGACCACGTCGTCATTGATGCCGACGAAGTCGGAGCTTGGGAACTCGACAACCCACAGCCATACGATCGCGATGCGTACCAAGGCGCCTGGCAAGACCATCACGGCACGACCGAGGAACCTCATGTCGGACTCATTCGCAGTCTCGCCGGCAACGGGCTAACGAAGACCGGCCACCACGGACCGGTCACGTCGATGGGAGTTTCCCACGATCAGCTCCCGGCCTGGGACGACATCCAGTTCGTAACGGCTCAGTTGGCGAATCGTCCACTCCTCGACGATGCACCCGTCGACACTACAACCGTCATCGGGCCGCGAGCATCGAAACCTCTCACCCTGGCCATCCCTCTTTTCGTTTCAGATATGAGCTTTGGTGCACTCTCTGAGGAAGCGAAGATCTCGCTCGCTATGGGTGCCGACGGTGCCGGAACCGGTATCTGCTCCGGCGAGGGAGGCATGTTGCCCGAGGAGAAGGCAGCGAACAGCCGGTATTTCTACGAGCTTGCATCCGGTCGCTTTGGTTGGTCGATCGATCGAGTCGCCGACGTGCAAGCCTTTCACTTCAAGTTTGGCCAGGGGGCAAAGACCGGAACCGGTGGCCACTTGCCAGGGGTCAAGGTTCAGGGCAAGATCGCAGAGGTCCGCGGCCTCGATGCTGGCACCGACGCCGTATCACCGGCAACGTTCCCCGACCTGATCACACCAGACGACTATCGGGAGCTAGCGGCCGAAGTACGAGAAGTGTCAGGTGGCGTGCCAATTGGCGCGAAACTCTCCGCCCAGCACATCGAAGCCGACATCGATGCAGCATTATCCATTGGTGTCGACTACATAATTGTCGACGGTCGGGGCGGGGGAACAGGCGCTGCGCCCGCGATTTTCCGGGACAACATATCGGTTCCCACAATTCCGGCCCTTGCCCGTGCCCGTCGCCATCTCGACTCTGCAGGTGCTAGTGACGTCACGCTCATCGTTACCGGTGGGCTGCGGACTCCGGCCGATTTTGCGAAGGCATTGGCCCTCGGAGCCGACGCAATCGCAATCGCCAACAGTGCGATGCAAGCGATTGGTTGCCTCGGCATGCGGGCCTGCAACACAAACAACTGTCCAGTGGGCATCGCAACTCAGCGGGAAGACCTTCGTTCCCGACTAGTCATCAAGGATGCCGCAGACCGACTGACCCGATTTTTTGAGTCTTCGGTTGAACTCATGGAGGTGTTGGCCCGTGCCTGCGGACACGACTCGCTTGCTGGGTTTAACCCACACGATCTGACCACGTTCAACCGAGACATGCATCACCTTGCCGGCATCGCCTATGGCGGCGTCAATCCCCCACGCTGAGGAGCGAAAATGAGCACCGATCAGCCCGCTGACGAGTGGCACAAGATTCTCGATATCGATGAACTACCCGACGGCCGCGTAAAGACGGTGACCGTCGGCGATCAAAACCTTGCGGTTAGCCGTCTTGGCGACGAATACGGAGCGCTCGACAACCGGTGCCCTCACCAGGGCGGCCCACTTGGCGAAGGCTCGATCGAAGGCGGATGGCTCCGGTGCCCATGGCATGGATACGACTACAGCCCGCTCGACGGCAAACCGCCTTCTGGCTTCAGTGACGCGCCTGCGTGTTTCGCAACCGAGGTGCGCGACGACGGGGTCTATGTCAGCCTCAGCCCATCGAAAGAAAAGGCGCGTACCGTAAGCGACGTGGTCGTCGAGACGCTAGCTAACTGGGGTCTCACCCACGTGTTTGGGATGGTCGGGCACTCCAATCTCGGACTCGCCGATGCAGTGCGAAAGGCGGAAGTTCGCGGCGAGATGACCTATATCGGCATCAGACATGAAGGTGCCGCCTCGTTCGCCGCATCGGCCTACGGGAAGCTCACCGGGAAGCCAGCGGCTTGTCTCGGGATTGCAGGCCCAGGGTCGACCAACATGTTGACTGGTCTGTACGACGCCAAAGAAGACCGAGCGCCCGTCATTGCGTTGTCTGGTCAGGTCCCATCCAAGGTAAGAGGCCGTGGGGCGTTCCAAGACACCGACCTCGAAGCAGCGTTTGCGGGAGTAGCACGCTCGAGCCAAACACTTGCTGCTGGATCCGATCACGCAGAGCTCACAACTCTGGCGATGAAGACGGCCATTGTTGAGCGGGGCGTCTCGCATCTGATCTTTCCCGACGACGTGCAAAATATCGAGGCACCGAGCGCTCCTGCCGGCGGTCCCGCTGGCCGGACCGGATCGCGCCTTATCGCACCACCGGCTGACGAGGTAAACAACGCCGTCGCTCGAATAGGAGAAGCCGAGCGGCCGATCATCATTGTCGGCGCAGGCGCCCGCGGCTCAATGGCGGCAATCACTAAACTCGCGACACGTATCGGCGCACCAATCGCGACCACCTTCAAGGCGAAGGGCTTCATTTCCGACTCCCATCCGCTTGGATGCGGCGTTCTCGGACGTTCTGGTACGCCTGTTGCCAGTTGGTTCATGAACGAGTCAGACCTCGTCATCGTCTTCGGTGCGAGCTTTGCTAACCACACAGGAATTGCCGACTACAAACCGACGATCCAAGTCGACAACGACCCAATGGCACTCGGTCGGTTCCATCCGGTCGAGATCCCGATCCAGGGCGACATCGGCATTACCGCCGCACTCCTCCTCGACCGAGTCAACAAGTCAGACTCCAGCAGCATGATCGCCGAAGTTGCGGAGCGACGGGCGATCTGGCTCGCCGAGAAGGCCAGCCGCGTTGCCGACACGGGCAATGGCCTCAGTTCGGCTGCGGTGATGGCCAGCCTCACAAAGCTCGTGGCCGACGACGCTGTACTTACCGTCGATGTCGGCAACAACGCCTATTCGTTCGGTCGATACTTCGAGGCATCTGGCCAACAAGACGTTCTGATGTCTGGCTACCTCGGCTCGATTGGTTTCGCGTTTCCGGCGGCCATGGGGGCCTGGGCCGCCGTCGGCGACACGCGCCAGATTGTGAGCATCAGCGGCGACGGCGGATTCGGCCAGTACGCAATGGAACTCACCACCGCAGTGAAGTACAACATGCCGATCACCCACATCCTTCTCAACAACAGCCAGCTCGGCAAGATCTCAAAAGAACAGCTCGCAGCGAAACACGAGATCTGGCAAACCAGCCTTGTTAACCCCGATTTTGCCGAGTTCGCGCTGCTCTGCGGTGCTCACGGCCAGCGTGTCACCACAGTCGACACCCTCGACGCCGCGGTCGAAGAGGCCCTCGCCTATCCAGGGCCATCGCTAGTTGAAATCGTCACCGATGCGCTCCTTGTTTAACCCTCCCATCCTCTGAAAGATCTCCCTGTGGCTCCTCCTACTCCCACCCCAGTTCCAGCCCGCGATGCAAGGGCAGAAGCTCAAGAAATCGTCGGGCTTGGCCTTGACCCACGCGTGCTCGAACCGTCGCCGCCAGCGGTGAACGACGACGCCGTCTTTGCCGACGATCCGCTCGACGCAGGTGAGATTCGCAATAATGCCAAACTGTTGTCGCCGCTGAAGTCTGCCCATGAGGGCTCCAAGGACTGGGATCGCTGGCTCATCGCTTACCCCGAATACGGCGACTGGGCGGCCGATCGCTGGCTCGGTGGCGAGCGGGGCCTACCTTCGCTGCCAGCCGACTTTGTCGAGACCAGACTGGCCCTTCACCGGTTGGCCTCAACTGTCATAGCCCCTGCCCGTTTCGCAGCGAACGGCAAGTTTGGGCTTCGTTACACACTTGGCGGCTTCGGGACGCCGTTCTTCGGTGACGATCGCCAGATCAGGGTGGCCGACGGCCAGCTGATCGATCAGGTCGGCACCAAGGCGCAATCAGTTCCAATCACCACGCTCCAAGATGCCGCTGACTTCCTCGGCACTCCAATCGACCCCGACACCGCCCGCGAGGAAGATTCGCCTGAGGTCGGCGATCCGAATGAAACCCTTACGGTGACATTGGAGTCCAGTCGATTCCTTGGCGCCTGGCTTGGCATGGCGACCGCCGGGCTTGAGCAGTTGCGCTCCCACGCTGTCGACCCAAGCCGGGTGCAACTCTGGCCCGGACACTTCGACCCAGCGATCGAAGCAGGATCAGAAGACAACCGCGCAAGCTATGGCGCCTCGCCCGGTGACGAGGCCATACCGGAGCCATATCTCTACATCGGCCTTTGGTATCCCGACAAGGCCAATATCGATCAATCGGCGACGGAGGTCGACGGAGCCTCGTTTGCGGGAGCGCTGCTTCCGCTAAGTGAGTTCCCAATCGGTGAAGACCCCGTCGTCGTCGCCTCGCGCTTTTGGGGGAGCTTCCACAAGAAGCTTCACAAGGCCCGCTAGACGGGCGCCAGTCGCTAGTGACCGGCGCCGATTTTGCCGCTGGTGTCGCTGTGGAGCTTCTCGGCGTGACGATTGAGGCCGACGAGGTGGGCCGTGATGCCTCGCTGAGCGAACTTCGCAACCACTGCGTCGAGGGCGACAACCGCTGAGGTGTCCCAGATGCGGGCATCGCTGAGATCGATCTCGACTCGCTTCACCTTCACCGAGTCGTAGTCGAACGCATGCACGAGGTCGTTGCTCGATGCGAAGAACAACTCGCCGGTAACGGAGTAGAGCCGCTCGGTGTTGTCCGGGTCGACAACAGAGCTGACCTTCACAACGTGCGTTACGTGGCGAACGAAGAAGACGGCGGAGAGCAAGACGCCCACTCCGACGCCATATGCCAGGTTGTGCGTAAAGACAACGACGCCAACCGTTGCGGCCATCACGATAAGTTCGGGCTGGGGCATGAGCTTGATGTGCTCACGGGCAACGCTGCTCCAGTCGAATGTTCCAACCGCCACCATGATCATGACGGCAACGAGAGCCGCCATCGGGATCCGTGCGACGAGGTCGCCAAGGACCATGATGAGGATAAGCAGAAACACGCCAGCCGAGAGTGTCGAAAGGCGAGTCCGGCCACCGGAACGGTGGTTGATCATCGACTGGCCGATCATGGCGCAGCCAGCCATACCGCCAAGGAAGCCGGTCGCTACGTTAGCGATGCCCTGGCCTCTCGACTCACGATTCTTGTCGGAGTCGTCATCGTTCAGATCGTCCAGCACCTGCGCCGTCAACAACGACTCGAGCAGTCCAACAAACGTGAGCGTGATCGAGTACGGCAGAATGATCTTCAGCGTTTCTAGTGTCTTGGGTACACCAGGGAGGTTGAGACTTGGAAGCGCAGATGGCAATTCTCCCTTGTCGCCAACGGTCGGCAGACTGAAGCCAAGATCGATCTGCGTTGCCACGATCGTGAGCAAGACGATGGCGACGAGCGGAGAAGGCACCGCTTTCGTTAGCCGGGGCAGTCCGTAAATGATGACCAGCCCGAGTCCGACGAAGGCCAGGTTCATGAGGAACTTCTGGTCCCAGTTAGCTGGATTCAACCGATCAGAGAACGATCGTTCCTCCTCGAGGATCAGGTCAGGAATCTGAGCAAGAAAGATGAGTATGGCCAAGGCGTTCACGAAGCCAACCATCACGGTCCGAGGCACGAAACGCATGAGGCTACCGACACCAGCTAAACCGAAGACAATCTGGAGAAGCCCGGCAAGGATCGTGGCCGCGAAGAGATATTCAACTCCGTAGTCTTTTACCAGGCTCACGATGACGAGCGCCATGGCGCCGGTTGCCGCCGAGATCATGCCAAGACGCCCACCGGTGAACGAGATGATGATGGCGATGGAGAACGATGCGTAGAGGCCAACCTTTGGGTCGACGCCAGCGATAAGCGAGAACGAGATGGCCTCAGGGATCAACGCAAGGGCGACGAGGAGTCCAGAGAGCAGATCGACTTTTGGGTCGCCGATCCATTCTTCGCGACGAAAAAGAGTTCTAATCTGCTGCGGTGCGGTCATTGTTCTACCTCTAGAAGCTGCTCTGGGGATCACAATGCGGTAGCAGCGCAACCGCTGAGGATACGGTGGCAGCCCGTCCCTCCTTGCCTTTTCGGCCACATTTGTCGCCGATCAAGCACTTGCGCTCAGCTGAGCAGCATCAGAGCGCTTGCTTATACGCCGTTGAAACCTTCGATGTCGTAGGCAGGGCTGAGGGAAACCGGCGCGGCTGGGGCAGCTTGACGGCCCGAACCCGAGAGTGCGCGAGCGAGACGTCCTTCTGGAATCGCGACGGTGCCAGGCGCGGGGACGGCGAGCGCAGCGCGCAGCAACGTCACACGCTTACTGGCCGTCGCCCGTGACGAAGTGGCGATCGGAAGGCGAATGACTTTGCCGGTGTTGAGGGTGAGCACGGGGTAGAAATAGTTCGCATAGAACCACGCATAGACCCGGCGTCGAATCATGTCGACGTCGACGGCAACCACCGTCGGTGTTTGGGCGATCTTGCGGCCAGAGATGCGGAGACTGGCGACATGTCCAGGCTTGACGACGACCGTGCCGAGCCCGTGGATCCAAAACAGCGCCAGGGCCAGTCCGATTCCGGCCAGGAGGTAGTTGCGCTCAGCGAACTTAACAACGGCGACCCCCAAAAAGACCAGCGACATCGGCACCGTGTGCATGATGATCTTGAATCCAGGAAAGAAGCGCACTTTTTGCATGCCTGAGATATCGGTCAACCGACGCCCAAACTGAACCGTACGCGGGTTACGACCCAGTTTTGGGTCGTAACCCGCGTACGGTTGGGGCGAGCGGGGGTTTTTGGGGCTAGAGCGAGTCGACGAAGGCGGCGAGGGCTGCGTTGGTCTCGTCTGGGGCCTCTTGTTGCACCCAGTGTCCGGCCCCCGGCACGATGGTTGTGCCTCGGAAGTTGGTGCATGAGTTCGGTGCGTAGTCGAAGAGATCGAGTCCAGGGAGGAACGACCTCACTGGGTCGAACTCACCGCCAATAAAGGCGGTCGGTTGGACCAGGTCGGGGTTCTCCATGGCCCCAATCTGCTCCGAGTCGAGGGTTTGAGCCCGGTAGCGATTGAGCGGGCCCCGCCACCCGCCGGCGGCCAGCGCATCGCTGTAGACCAGGAGGTCGTTGTCGCTGGCCCAAGCGGGAAACGGATCAGGCGAAGTCAATCCATCCAACAGAGCTGCGTCGGCCGGCTTTTCTTTGTTGAAGAGTCCCTTTCCTTCGCCGCTCAAGGCGAAGTAGATCCGACGGATGCTGTCGTTCGAGTCAGCCCCGAGCTCTAACTCAGCAACGCCTTCCGGCACAAAGTAGGTCTGATAGAAGAAGCGATCGGGGAACAAGACCTCCCACAGTTCCAGACTCGAGGTTTCGCCGACCGGGGTGTATGGAACGCTGAGTCCAGCGACGGCCTTGATCTTGTCCGGGTACAACCGGGCGGTGTTCCACACAATCGGAGCACCCCAGTCGTGACCAAAAAGGATCGCTTCTCCCCCACCTAGGGCGTCGGCCACTGCGGCCACATCGCTCGCGAGTTCGGTCAGCGTGTACCGGGCAATCTCCTCTGGCTTCGATGTGCCTCCATAGCCGCGGACGTCCATCGCGGCAACCGTGTAGCCCCGCTCGGCGAAGAACGGCATTTGATGACGCCACGAATACCAGAGCTCAGGCCATCCGTGCACACACAAGATAAGTGGACCAGACCCCTGGACTGCAACACGCAGCTCGATGTCGCCGTTCGTGACTGTGGTGAACGAGATCTCCGACATACACACTCCTCAGTAGCTGTCGCGAGCTTACTCAGGCACTCGTGCCGCTGGCCGACTCAGACGGGATGTTGTCGCCCTTGGTAAAGAACACGGCAAGCCCAGCGAAGAAGGCGATGCCGGCGGCCACAAGCATCGTGGTTGTGAACGCGTCTGTGAAGGCGGTTCCGGCTGCGTTCACGATCGCCGCCCCTTGTTCCCCACCAATTGATCGCCCGGTGAATACGGCGGCCCCAACCGACTCGGACATAGCGCCTGCGATTTCGGCTGGCACCCCTTCTACGTTGATGTTCGATCGATAGGCGGACGTTGCGATCGAACCCAGAGTGGCAATGCCGAGCGCACCGCCGAGTTCCCTCGTCGTGTCGTTTACGGCGGATCCGACACCGGCCTTGTTCAGTGGAACGGCTGACATGATGGCGCCCGTCGCAGGGGCCGCAGTGATTCCCATGCCACCGCCAAGAAACACGAGACCGATGGCAATCTGAAGATAGCTACTTGATGGTTCCAAGAATCCGAGTGTCAAGAGCCCGACAACAATCGAACCGAATCCGACAGTAATGATCCGGTAGACACCAAACCGTTCGCCGAGGGCGGAGCTTCGAGGCGCAACCATGACCATCGCGAACGCCATTGGCAGGTTGGCGGCCCCGGCCCGAAGCGGTGAGTAGCCCCGCACGAGTTGGTAATACTGGGTCACGAGGAAGAAGAACCCGAACATCACCATGAAAGCGAACGTGATCACGCCGGCGCCAACCGAGAACCGACGGATCCGGAAATACTCCATCGGCAACATTGGCGAATCACGCTTCATCTCCCAGACCGCAAAGGCGGCGATGCCGATTATGGCGACCGCGAAAGAGGCAATGATCTCACCGCCAAACCACCCCTTATTCGGCCCCTCGATAATTGCGTACAGCAGCGCCGCCATGCCAACGAGCGAGAGCAAGGCACCGACGGGGTCGAGTGGGTGCTCGTCCTCATCCCGACTTGACGGAGCAAACAGGAACACCGCGAGAATGACGAGCGCCGCGGTTACTACGTTGACAAGGAACGCCGACCCCCACCAGTACGCAGGAAAGATCCACCAATCGGTCAGCAAGAAACCCACAATGAGCGGCCCAAGCGCTCCGCCTGCGCCCGCGAATCCGGCCCAGATTGCGATCGCCTTGCCCCGTTCTTCAGGAGGAAATATTGCTGACAACAGCGAAAGCGTCGCCGGCATTACGAAGGCGGCTCCAACCCCCATCACGACACGAGCGACGATGACACCAGTTGCGGTGTCAGACATCGCTCCAACGAACGATCCCAAGCCAAAAACGACGAGGCCAGCGAGTAGAGCCTTCTTCCGACCAAACCGATCTCCAATCGCTCCGGCCGTCAGCAACAGTCCGGCGAACACAATTGCGTACGAGTCAACAATCCACTGCAGATCGGTGGCCGAGGCGTCGAGGCTGCGCTGAATCTCGGGCAACGCGACGTTGAGTCCCGACACCGACATCACGACGATCACGAGGCTGAGGCACATCACGGCAAGCAGAAACCAGCGGCGTTTGTGAATCAGCGGTCGCTCATGGAGCGGGATGGCGGCTGGTTGAGTCATGGGGTCAGCGTATGACGCTGGAGTGGATCTAGACTTCACAGGTGCCTATCGACCGCTCACGAACACTTTGGGGTCAGACACCCATGCGTTCACGAACACTTGGGTGTCTGACACCGAAGTGTTCGCAATGAACGCACACCCGAGCATTGCGGTGACCGTTATCGGCGGTTACCTCGGCGCTGGCAAGACGACTCTGCTCAATCACATCCTGCGAGTATCAGACGAACGGGTCGCGGTGCTCGTAAATGATTTCGGCTCAATCAACATCGACAATGACCTTGTGGCCAAGCACGACGGCGACACGATAGCGCTCACGAACGGCTGCATCTGCTGCAGCATGACTGACGGATTCGGGGCTGCGCTTGAGACCGTTCGTGCCCTGCCCCATCAGCCAACGCGCATCATCGTTGAGGCCAGCGGCGTTGCCGAACCGGCTGGCGTCGCCGCGTATGCACACGCACCTGGTCTTCGACTCGACGGAGTCATCGTCGTCGCCGATGCCGAAACCGTCCGGGCAAAAAGCAATGACCGCTTTGTTGGTGACATCGTGCAAAGTCAGATCAAACAAGCTGACATCATCTTGCTCAACAAGGCCGACCTTATCGACGAGAAGTCACTCGCCGCGACCACCTCGTGGATCACGAAGCAATTGCCTGGCGCCGTCGTTATTCCGTGTACGAATGCCGAGATCCCAACGACAGTGCTACTCGATGTCACTCACGCCGAGCGGGAGCTGGCAACGAGTTCGTCGCCCGCGTTGTCAGTGTTCGATACCTGGTCCGCCGAAGCCACACGCTCGATGACACGAGACCAAGTCGAACGCCTGATGGCCGACACGCCAGACACAATTGTCCGCGTAAAGGGAATCATCCGGCTCGACGGAGAGCCGCCCGTTATGGCCGCGCTCCATCGAGTTGGGCCTCGCTGGTCGCTCGAGCCACTCCCAGATGAGCGACCAGACACCGCATCCCGTCTGGTTGCCATCGGCCTAATTGGAGCGGTCTCACCTAACTGGCTCGCCAGCCACCTCGACAGCTAGCGAGCCAGCATTCTCTAGACTGCGCGACCGGTGAAACCGATGAGCTGAGCCATCGGGCTTTCATCGTCAACCGGAACTTCGGCCGCGAAACCCTTGCCCTCGCCCCGATTGTCAGGCTGGACGATCATCTGAGCAAGGCCAAGTACATAGGCGGCAACCTCGTCTGGCACCTCGATGGTTTCGCCAACACTCGTGGCGAAATCCCACGCATGTACGAGAAACTCCACCGACAGAATCCCGGCCGGAATGGCGGCGGGCGCCATCCCGCCGCCGAAGGGAACCTCGCCATCGACGCCACGTGCTCGCCACGCACTGAGCGTTGGCGCGACTGCCTGAGCGATGTAGTCCTCGGCCGACGTTGCTTCGATTTCTTCTGGGATCTCCGCGCCGGCCATGCCACCAAGGCCGCGCATGCTGCCCATCAAGTGCTCGACGAGTCCGTGAAGATTTAGCCCTTCACAAGTCGAGGCGGTCTGGGCGTCGTCCTTGCTGAGCCGGCGCAGCGCGATCTGACAGATCGCCCACGTTGCCTCAGCCGCAGACAGCGGATCAAGTGGGTCAGGCGCTGCATGCCACGTGTCTGCCCCGGCATCGCCATTTGCGGCGACAACGAGGCGGTCGGCGTAGTGCTCCCACCCTTCGGCGTGTCCAGCCTGCTGTTCACTGGGAAGGCCGCTGTGGGTCATCCGCACCCAGGTCTGGCCATCTTTCGGCTCGAGGTCGACCGTGATCGTTGAGGCGCCAGTTTCTGGCACGTCTTGCCCAGCCCAACCCCACGTGTACACGAGGCGACGGCCGGGTTCGATCTCGACGAACGTGCCTTCCGCAATGTTGCCTGGGGTCACCGTGTAGCTGTAGTCGCCGCCAACTCTGAGGTCGACGGTGGCGCTCAATGCCTGCCAACGCCTGAGTCGCTCCGGCTCACTCAACATCGCAAAGACATCCTGCGGGCTTGCCGCAACGAGCCTTTCGACAACTACGTCACCATTCGTCGCGTCAGTCATTTGCTGTACTTCCTTTGTCGGGTTGGGACTTGCTGGATGATTGATTACCGACTCGATCGAGTCGTTCGGCTGATACTTGGAGCTCTGTTAACTCGCCGAGCAAGAAAAGTTCGATCGCCTCTCGAATTCTCGCCAGGCCGTCTGGATCGATGCGATAGAGACGCAATCGGCCATTGCGACGCTCGGCTACGACACCAGAATCGAGCAGTACCTTCAGATGCTGCGAGACAGCCGGGCGCGATATTGGCATTGGTTCGGCAATTGTTGACACCGACGACTCACCGGCCTCAGCGAGAAAGGCCATGATCTGTCGGCGACGAGACTCAGCGAGTACATCGAGCGGGTCCATGCGGTTACGTTAGTCGTGACTTACGCAATGAGCAAGGAGAAATTCGTCGGTGCTTGGGATTTTTGACGGCGAATGAGCTGCTGTACTCTGGCTCGATGTCCGCAACCGAGAACAAGTCTGTCGACCTTTCCGAAGCCGGCGCAATCGAGAAGCTCGTTGGTGATTGGGTCGATGAGAACTGGGATCCGGACATCAGCTTGGCCGAATGGTGGCAGCGTCTCGCCGACTCCGGCTTCGCCCATCCCTCACTTCCGGAGAATGCATACGGGAAGGGTTGGGGCCAGTCGATGGCCATGCGGGCGATGCGAACTCTTGCCGCAAAAGACGTCGTCGGACCTCCACCTGGGCTCGGCTACATGCTCGCCGCACCAACGATTGCAGCCCACGGCAGCCAAGAGCAGATCGACCGCTACATTCCCCAGATCCTCAACGGCCAGCACGCCTGGTGCCAGCTTTTCTCGGAGCCAATGGCGGGATCAGACCTGGCCGGGCTCGGCACCAAGGCCGTGCGTGATGGCGACGAGTGGTCGTTTACCGGCCAGAAGGTTTGGACATCGCAAGGCACCACGGCTGACTACGGCATCTTGGTAGCGCGCACCGACCCAGACAAGCCGAAGCACCAGGGCCTCTCCTACTTCGCCCTCGAACTCCAACAAGAGGGCGTCGAGGTGCGCCCCCTCAAAGAGATGACCGGCCGCGAGTTTTTCAGCGAAGTCTTCATGGACCAAGCAAGAGCCAACCACGACGCGATGATCGGTGAGCAAGGCGACGGTTGGCGGGTAGCCAACACGACGCTCATGTTTGAACGATCGAGCATCGGCAGCGGTTCCGCTGGTTTCGTCATGGCGTCACCGGGCCGCATATCGAATCAGTTCGACCGCAAGGTCGGCAAGATCGTGGCGAAGGCCAAGGCCCGCAAGGGCGGCGGCCAAGCTCCCGGTGTCGGCATGAAGCTCTATGACCGCTACGTCGCCCTCGCCAAGAAGCTAGAGCGCACCAGCGACCCGTTGCTGCGCCAATCGATCGCGGAGCTCTACACCCTTCTCCAAGTCAACCGCCTCAACGTGCAGCGGACTCGCGACCCAAAGCAACGGACCGGGGGCGAGGGGAACATCGGGAAACTGTTTGATGCTGAGCTACATCGCCGGTTCAGAGATGTCGCTCTCGACATCATCGGGGCCGACGGCATGCTTGACGAGAAGTCGACGACAACCGACTCGAGCATCGCCGAAATCGTACTCTTCGCATCGGCTCCGAGCATCTACGGCGGCACCGACCAGATCCAGCGGAACATCTTGGGAGAGCGAGTCCTCGGCTTGCCAAAGGAGCCAGGGCCAGCACGAGAAACGCCGTATCGCGACCTCCCCAAAAACCAGTAGCGCAAGTAGTTCTTACAGGGTGCTGGTTGGCGCCCACGTCGAGTGGGTGCCGCTCGCAATGCGCTCTGGCAGGCGTATTCTCGCTACCGGGCCATCACTAGGCGACGCGGCGTCAAACACCCAGCACTCCGACCAATCGTTGATGATGTCGGAAGTGAATGTGACGAGGTAGCCATCGTCTTCGGCGGTTGAGCCGTCGCGTGGCGCCATGACCGTCTCGCTGACGTAGACGCCCTCCGGCACCTTGACGAACTCTTCGACGCCAGTGTCGAGATCGTGCTTGATCAAACCGTTGAACGCGAACAAACCTTGAGCGCAAACTGCGTTGTACGAGTAGCGATAGGGACGACCGACGTGGCGCCCATTCACCATGGGGAACTCGGAGCAGTGTTCGCTCATCTGCTCTTCTTTTGTCTCGCCGGTCACGAGGTTGAAGCGCCAGCGATGGGCCCGAGCTTGCAGCACATTCATGTCAAGGGTTTCGAATCCCTTCAGCTCGTCGGGGAAACGAGCGACACCGCGCGCCGTCGGATTGTGCTGAAAGAAGCCGTCAAGTACGACCTCATCGCCATCTTCGTATGCGTTGCTCCAGTGCAACACGAAGGTCGGATCGGCCTCGAACCAGCGAATGTCGTCGGCGCTGCCGTGACGCGGGATCAGCGCGAAGCGGCTTGGCCGGTCGCGGTCAAACTTGTTTGAGTAGTAGCCGTTCGCCAGGGCTTCTGGGTCCCAGAAGAGAGGGAGATCGTTGAGAATCGACCAATTTTCGGTGATAGCCATATCGTGTGGCAACCGCGGGCCGGGCAACGGAATATCGACGTAGTTGACGAGCTCGCCTTCGGGCGACACCACTCCGTAATGCATGTATGGAGCGTTGGCGCTGTAGTTGAAAAACATCAGCTCGCCGGTGTGCTCGTCGAGCGTCGGGTGAGCCGAGATTCCATCTGCCGGGAACTTGCCGCCCCAGGTCTGTTTGCCCTGCCCTTCTAGCGTGCGGGGGTCGACGGCATAGAGCTCGCCGCATTGGTAGAAGGTCGCCAGCGCTTGGCCGCCGTGGACGATCACATCGGTGCTGGCGTTGTCTTTCATCATTGTGCGAGCCCCCCAGCCATGGTCGGCGATGGCGTTTGACGGGTGCTCGGTGATGCCGGCCCAAAGGCTCTGTTTTGCGTCTTGTTCGGCCAGAAAACCGTCGGTCCTGACGAAGCGGTTCGCATAACGAGCCTCGCCATTGCCAAACGAAATTGAATGCAGCATGGCGTCGCCATCGAACGGGTGGTATCGCTTGATTGGCTCAAACAATGGGTTCTCGGTGTTACGGATGTACACGCCGCTGAGGTCGTCGGGAATCTTGCCGATCACCGGCATATCCCAGGCGTCGTATTCGCGATGCTGGGGCTGCCAGACGCCGCTTCGGTACGGGTGCGCGTCGCTCGGCGGAAGGCCTGGTTCGAACGTGTGACGAAGCTCAGCTGTCATGAAGGTCCTCCTGGAGTGCGCTCGGCATCACGAGCAATGCAGCGTTTTACTAGTATTACTCCAGAAACTATGCAAATGTCTAGCGATGGCTGAAGCAGGAGGGTCCCGCACGAGCACCGCGCTTACGGCGAGAAGTCGCCGAACGAGAGCAGCACTTATTCACGCGGTCCGAGAACAGCTTCGGGCAACGGGAACCTTTGATGCCGACTCGGTGGCGTCACTCGCGGACTGCTCGGCAGCCACGTTTTACAGCCACTTCGGCACGAAGGACGATGCCCTCGCCGCTGCGTTTCGGCTCGTACTCGGGGATCTAATCGAGCAGTCGGCCGAGTTCCTCACGATCGATCGAGTACACGAGTTTGGGCTCGACAAAACGCTGGTCGATCTGGTCGAGCAGCAGGCTGACTTCTTTCGGGCGGAGACGCTCGTGTTTCGAACCGCGCTCAGCAGGATCCCGCATCATCGAGGGCTTCGCGATGCCTACCGAGAAGCCGAAGCGACCGACCTGAGCCGACTCTGCGAACTGATTGAAGAAGGCCAGATAGCCGGTCTCGTGAGGCAAGGACCGATCGATGTCATGGCCTCCACCGTCCTCGTGCTTGCGCAAGGCATCAACAACCCGCGAGCATTGCGCCAAGACGCCACGAACATCAGAGCCGAGATCGCACACGCACTCACCAGCGTGCTGCAACCAACCGACAAGGGGACCATCGATACATGAACGACAGTACGCCACAGACCATTGATGATCTGGTTCGTCGGGCCGCCGCAGACCGACCAGAAAAGCTCGCACTCGCGGATGCCCCAAACCGTTCATCGTTTTTCAGCGGTGAGCCGCAACGACTCACTTGGAGCGACGTTGATGAGTCAATCAATGGCCTCACGACACAGTTCGCGGCACTTGGCGTCGGCAACGGTGACGCCGTCGCCATTCAGCTGCCGAACATCGCCGAACTCGTGCTCAGTATCCTGGCCTGCGCCCGCTTGGGCGCCATCGCCGTACCGTTCCCAATCCAACACCGGGGCCACGAGCTTCGATCTGGATTGGCCACGTCGCAGGCGAAATTGATGGTTACGGCCGCTCGTGCCGATCGCCCAGACCAACTCGACAAAGTTGGTGAAATTTTGGCGGAGATGGACGACGTCCAGTTGGCAACATTCGGGGCTACCACCACGCCAGAAGCGGCGCAGCTCACCACGAGCCCTGCTTCCGACACCATCGCCTCCAACCCGCAACCAGATGACGTTGTCACAATTTGTTGGACGTCGGGAACAACGGGCCTCCCTAAGGGAGTTCCTCGAACCAACGCGATGTGGATGGCGTCGAGCGACTTCCAGGTGGCCGAGCTTTCGATCACTGCGGACGACAACATCCTGTGTCCCTTTCCGGTCGTCAATATGGCAGGCATCGGCGGCATGTTGCTGCCGTGGGTCAGCGTTGGTGCTGCGTTGTTCCTTCACCAGCCCCTCGACCTACAGGTGTTCATGGGACAGATTCAGCAGGAAGCGATCAGCTACACCGTCGCTCCTCCCCCGGTGCTCAACATGCTGCTCCGCAACGAAGCGCTCCTCAACTCAGTCGACTTGTCAAGCATCCGAGCGATCTCGTCCGGCTCTGCTCCGCTCGATCCCTGGATGGTCGAAGGCTGGCAGAATCACGGCATCGAGATCGTCAACGTCTTTGGTTCAAACGAAGGCGCGGCGATGCTGGCGACGATGCGGTCGGTTCCTGATCCAGCCGAACGAGCCCGATACTTCCCAAAGCCAAACCGACAGGGAGTGAACGTTCGCCTCGCCGACCTCGAAACCGGCACCGACATCACCGCTCCAGGTATTCCCGGCGAACTGCGTTTCAGCGGTCCGACGGTTTTCAACGGCTACCTCGACTCGAACGGCGAGGAGTTCGACGACCAGGGCTACTACCGAACCGGCGATGTGTTCCAGTGGGCGGGCGACGCGAACCCACCCGAGCTGCTGCAATTCATCGACCGGGCGAAAGACATCATCATCCGAGGCGGCATGAACATCTCGGCGGCCGAGGTCGAAGCCCTCGTCAGCAGCCACGCCAGTGTCACCGAGTGCGCGGCGGTCGCGTACCCCGACCCCGATCTCGGCGAGAAGGTGGGCATCTTCGTTGTCGCCAATGACGGCGCATCACCTTCGCTCGACGACATCACGGCCCACCTTCGTGGGCTCGAAATCGCCAGCTACAAACTGCCGGAACGACTCGAATTAATCGATGCGCTCCCCCGGAACCCAGTTGGCAAAGTGACCAAGCCAGAACTTCGTACTCGGTGGCTGTAGAGCGCCAAGGAGAATCCATGACACCCAATAGCAACGTCACCATCCTCGGCGGTTTTCAGACCGACTTCGCCGTCAATATCGCGAAGGCAGGTCAGACAACAGCTGATCTGATGCGAGACGCCATCAACGGCACACTCGCCGACGCGGGCGTCGATGCCGCCCAAATCGAGAGCATCCACGTTGGCAACGCGTTCGGCCAGCTCTACACGGGCCAGGGGCATCTTGGCGCCATGCCAGCCTCGGTTATTCCCGAGCTCTGGGGTGTTCCCTCGATGCGACATGAAGCAGCGTGCGCTTCGGCATCGATGGCAACACTGGCGGCGATGGCCGAAATCGAGTCTGGCCGTTACGACTGCGTGCTCGTGCTTGGGGCCGAACAGGAGCGCAACATGCCGGGGGCTCAAGCAGCAGCGGTCCAGACCGCCGCTGCTTGGGTTGGACACGAAACCGAGGGCATCCAGTTCTTCTGGCCGTATGCGTTCGATCGTGTCGCCGCCGAGTATGACGCCCGCTACGGAATCGACGACGCTCACCTCCGTGCAATTGGCGAGCTCAATCTTCGGAACGCGAAGGCGAACCCCAATGCTCAAACGAGGGCATGGCAACTCACCTCTGACAGCTTCAGCACCGACGATCATGTCAATCCGGTTGTCCACGGCCGTCTCCGGCGAAACGACTGCACCCAGATCACTGACGGTGCGGCCGGGGTCGTGCTCGTCTCAGACCGCTGGCTCGCCGCCAACGGAACAAAAGGAAGGGCCCGCATCGCTGGCTGGGGCCACACGACTGTTGGTCTAGGCCTCGAGGAGAAGATGACCCACTCGGCCAACGACACTTTTGTCATGCCGCATGTCAGGAAAGCAATTACCGATGCCTTCGGTCGGGCCAAGATCGCTGGCGTCGACGACCTCGACCTCATCGAAACCCACGATTGCATGACCCCATCGGAATACATGGCCATCGACCACTTTGGCATTACGGCGCCAGGCGAAAGCTGGAAAGCCATCGAGGGCGGCGACCTCGAGCGCGACGGTCGTATCCCGGTCAATCCATCTGGCGGTCTAATCGGCGGCGGACACCCCGTTGGCGCCACCGGCGCTCGGATGCTCGTCGACGCAACAAAGCAGGTGTCTGACACTGCGGGCGACTATCAGATTGGCGGGGCGCGACGAGCGGCCACGCTGAATATCGGCGGCAGCACGGCAACCACCGCGTGCTTCGTCGTCGAGTCCGTCTAAAATCGCACAACGTCTCAATGAAGGTAGGGAACACAATGGCCAGGCGACGCTTCAGAAAGCAACCAACGGCTTCGACCGCAAACGGCACCGTGAAGGGGCGCTACAAGGCGAAGAACGCCATCTCCTACTTTGCTGGCATTCCCTACGCCGCACCACCAACCGGCAACCGCCGCTGGCGGGCGCCAGCGCCAACGTCGAATTGGGATGGCGACCGCCAGTGTGTCAAACCAGGGCCCATGCCATTTCAACGACGCCAAAATATGGACGCGTTCATCCAGAAGCTCACCGCTGGGCTCGGCCTTTCGACCAGCAAACAAAAAGCGATGCAGGCCGCGATCAAGCTCACGCCCACGAAAGAGAGTGAAGACTGCCTGACGCTCAATATCCAGACGCCAACGAGCGCCGAGGGTCTTCCCGTGATGGTCTGGATCCATGGCGGCGATCACACCGATGGCAGCGGTGGCGACGCCTTCTACGCAAGTGACGCACTCCCCCAACGGGGCTGCGTGCTTGTCACGATCAACTACCGCCTCGGCCTTCTCGGTTTCCTGGCCCATCCTGAATTGAACGACGAATCATCATCTGGCGTGTCTGGCAACTACGGCCTCCTAGACCAGATTGCAGCGCTTGAGTGGGTGAGGGACAACATCGCCAACTTCGGCGGCGACCCAGGCAACGTAACGATCTTTGGTGAGTCAGCCGGCGGTCAGGCGGTCCTCAACTTGCTGACGGCCCCGGCGGCCCGCGGCCTGTTCCACCGAGCGATAGCCCAGAGCCCGAGCGATAGCGGACGCTGGTTGCGGCTTCGGGAGGAGTCGGTCGGCCTTCGGGCGGCACAGGTTGCCGGTCGGGAGTTTGCCGATGTCACCGTCGGCGCGGGGGCTGGCCAGATCGAGCGATTACGGGCGATGGACGCCGAGGAACTCAGCGACCACTACCGCGCCAACATTGACATCGCGCGGCACTTCTATCCAAACATCGACGGTGTCGTATTGCCAGTGGCGCCGATGACCGCATTCACGCACAAAGCGGTGGCTGCGGTTCCGCTCATGATCGGCTACAACGCCGACGAAGGCTCATTGCTGGCCGAGTTCATGCACCCAACTGGCGCTGAGTTCGGCCCCGCTGAGCTCCACGAACTGACGGTCGAGAGCGTGCGCAAGATGTTTGAACACTCCTACGGGTCGGCGGAAGCGGCCGACGAAGTCCTCGCCGCGTATCCGGGCCTTGGATCACTAGAAGTGGCAGCGTCCATCGCCCATGCCGGCGACCACATGTTTGGCGTCCACGTCGACCACGCGTCGCGTCAGCACTCGGCCCACGGTCACCCGACCTACCGCTATCACTTCAGAGCAGTCCCTGCGCTTCCGGGACAAACCGCCGGCGCATACCACGCAGCGGAGATTTTCAATGTCTTCGGGTCCGCGCTCCCGATGGTGCCCGAAGGCGACGGCAACCACCTCCTCACTCGTGAGATGGGCGACCGCTGGTACGCCTTTGCCGCCACCGGTAGCCCTGACTTCCCTGGCCGTGAGCCATGGCCGGCCTACGACGCCGCTGATCCAAAACATATGGTGTTCAACCGGCCAAAATCTCAGGTCGAAGAATGCCAGGCGCAGCCCGGCCTCGACGCCATGCGAGCGCGCGTTGAACGTCTCGGTTCAGCCTTCTCGATTGATCTCAGCGATTCCAAAGTCTCGTCGTAGGCGTCGAGCAACGTTGGCCAGGACACGATGACAACGAACTTCCTAGTGTCAGATGAGCAAGTCGCCGCTTTCCAGCGAGATGGGGTCATAAAGATCCGGAAGCTCGTCGACGTTTCTCACTTGGACGCCATCGCCATCGTCGCTGACCAACAGCTCGCCCATCCCGGCGACTGGGTCAGCGATACAAACCCTGGGGCGACGACTGATCGTCTCTTCACGACGCGTTATCTCTGGCAACACAACACCGCCGTGCACGACTTCGTATTCAATTCAGGCGTCGCCGACGTCGCAGGCCAGCTCATGGGCTCGACGAGTGCACGGTTCTACTTTGATCATCTCTTGGTGAAAGAGCCGCACACCGCGGCACCGACCCCTTGGCACCAAGACATCCCGTATTGGCCATTCTTAGGAAAGCAGATCTGCTCGGTTTGGGTGTCACTCACCGCCAGCAAGGTCGAGGAGAGCTCCCTCGAATTTGTGAGGGGTTCTCACCTCTGGAACAAGTACTTCGCCCCCGTCAATTTCGATGCCGCAGTCGACGACTGGACCACCGACTTCGACGGTGAAGCCTGCCCCGACATCGAGGCTGCACGGGGCAACTACGACATTGTCGGGTTCGACGTTGAGCCCGGCGATGCACTGGTCTTCTCGTCGTGGATAGTGCACGGATCACCCGGCAACGATGGGGCCAATCGCCGCGTTGCCATGTCAACGAGGTGGCTCGGCGACGACTCAACCTGGGCGCCCCACCCCGGGTGCGACCCAACCATGACTCAAGACGACGTCACTCTGCAGCCGGGCGAATACCCAGCTGACGATCGTCTTATGCCAAGTGTATGGTCGGTCTAATCGACGTCTCGATACGAAAACCAGAAACCAGCCGCAACGACGAACAACAGCGTCCAAAGCGCGAGGTAGACGCCGGCCATCTCGTAGCTGTGGTGTGAGATCAGATCGAAGCCGTCCTCGCTGAAGACGCTGCCATCGATGTACTCGACATCTTGGCCGTTCCCGAACGACGTCGCATTGGTGATCGGAAGCCACACCGCAACCTTTGGCAGAAATGCGGAGATCAGGAAGTTTTCGCCGATGAACCAGTAGATGACGAAGCCGACGATGGCGCCGACCGAACTACTCACCAGCAGGGTTACCGCAACGCCGATTGCGAAGAACAGCATCGAGGCGATTCCGGTTCGAACGATCGCGACCAGTGTGTCGATCCAGAGATCGGCGTCGGTGCCGCCGGTAGTACCGACGATTGCGGCCAACCCATAGAGCAAGGCCACCATCCAGATCGCAAGAATCGCAGCTAACAGAGCGGTACTCAGTCCGCCACCGATGATCCGTGCGGCAAGAAGTCGGTTCCGTCGTGGTTCCCACGTGAGTAACTGTTCGATTACTCCGGACTTGAGGTCGGCACCGATATAGGAGGCTCCGAGCACGAAAGCCATTACTGGTAGCAGGCTCGCAATTGGCCCGAGCACCGTGACTGGCCTATTTGGGCCGTCGCTGCGAGCGATGTCGCGTACGAAGTCGAAGTTTGAGTCGCCATTTCGGACGACGAAAAATGCGATCACCATGCCACCAAAAATGAGCACGGCGAGTACGGCAGGGAAGTAACGGGTTATCCGTCTGGCCCAATAGCGTTTTGTTTCAGCAAGTACCAGACGGTTCATCGAGTGCCCCCTTCAATTGTGGGTGGCCGGACGGGCGGCGGGGCCGTTGGCGGTGCCGCAGTGGGAGATCCAGCGGTCGGTGGCGTGGCGACCGCAGTCGCACTCGCTCCCGGTGGCGGTGGAGCCGTCAACTCGAGGAAGATGTCTTCGAGCGTTGCCGATTGGATTCGCATGCCGTGAAGGTATTGACCCGCTTGGGAAAGCATTTTGGTGATCTCGGGTGCCCGAGACGGCTCAACCTCGGCCATGATCTCAGCCTCGTTTGGCAGCGGGGTCGCCACGATGCCAGAGGAACGGAGGGTCTCGATCGCGGCGTTTCGATCTGCTATCGCCACGATGACCCCTTGGCGACCCGCATGGTCCGCACGGATCTTTTGCAGCGGGCCGGTAACGACGAGGCTGCCATTGCTGATGATTGTGATGTCGTCGCAGATCTGCTCGATCTCCGACAGCTGATGGCTCGACACGATGACGGCTTTGCCTGCGGCGGCGATCGAACGGATCAGTACCCGCATCTCAGCGATGCCAGCCGGGTCAAGTCCGTTCGCTGGCTCGTCGAGGATGAGTAGGTCTGGGTTCTTCAGCAGCGCACCGGCAATGGCGAGCCGCTGCTTCATACCGAGCGAGTAGCTCGCGAACGTGTCATCGCCTCGGTCGAGCAGTCCGACGATCTCGAGCATGCGGTCGACTTCGGTCTTAGGGATCCCCTGGAGGTCGGCAAGAAGCGAAAGATTCGTACGGCCGGTGAAGTGGGGGAACATCTTCGGGTTCTCGACGATGGCACCCACACGGCTTGCCACCTGGTGAAACTTGGTCGTGGCGTCGGCACCGAACACGCTGACGGTTCCATCGGTCGGACGAATCAGACCGAGTAGGCACCGGATTGTTGTCGTCTTACCCGAGCCGTTTGGGCCCAAAAATCCGTGCACCGTTCCCGGCGAACCAAGCTGGAGACTTAGTCGCTCGATGGCAACGACCGGCTCGGCGGACCGACCTCGGCGGTACACCTTGCGGAGGCCCTGCAGTTCAACAATTGCATTCATTCCGGTCGACGTTATCACCACGAAAGTACCCCCTCGTGCACACCGAGCGATCCGATCTACTATTGCGCCATGAACCAGGCTGAAACCCACCGCCCATATCCGACCATGCCGGGGGTCGACACCGCGACTGACCGGACTGTTGAGCTCGAACGAGCCCATCGCAAGCGAATGTGTGCCCTTGGGTATCGCCTTTTTGCGGCTCACCGCTGGGGAAGTCTGGGCGATGGCCACATCAGCGCCCGAGACCCGGAGCGCACCGACCACTTCTGGGTTCTCGACTGGGGCATCCCGTTTCGCTCGGCCACGATGGACAACCTCGTGCTCGTCGGTCCGAAAGGTGAGACCTACGACGGCAAAGGGCAACCGACGGGCGGTGTCAACACCGCTGGCTACAACATCCATTGGCCAGTTCTCAATGCCAGGCCAGACGCCGTGAGCGCGTCGCACACACATACCCAATACGGCACCCCTTGGTCGGCCAACGTGAAACCGTTCCAGGCGATAAGCCAAGAGTCATGTGCGTTCGTCTTCGACCAGTCAATGTTCGACGACGAAGAAGTTGAAGTCCTTACCGTCGATGGCGGGCACCGGATCGCGGCCGCGCTTGGCCGCACGAAACTCTGCATCCTCCGCAACCACGGAATTCTGACGGCGGGCCGCAGTGTCGAAGAATCTGTTGGCTGGTTCATCCACGCCGAGCGGGTGGCCGAAGCCCACGTGAAGGCGCCAGAGGCCAAGCCGATTAGCGACGAATCTGCCCGTATCGCCGCATCGACGCTAGCTCTAGCGTCAGCGGCTGAGGCTGCATTCCACTGGGCCGTTCGCTCGTTCATCGAAGACCCGTCGATAGTCGAGTCGCAGGACTCCTAAGTCGCTCGCTGCCGCTTACAAGCCCTGCCACTTCGGTTTTTGTCGATAGGTCGCCTTGAAGTAGTCGGCAAGGGTCAGTTCGCTCGCAGCAGGTTCGTCAAGCACGATGGTGACATGCCGATGCAGTTGAAGCGCTGAGGCGGGAATCATCGCCGTAACCGGACCCTCGACCGCCTTCGCAATGCTGGCGGCCTTTGGCAGACCTGTCGCGATCAACACAATGTGCCGAGACTCGAGGATCGTGCCTACGCCTTGGGTCATCACGTGACGAGGAACCGCATCGAGGTCACCGTCGAAGAACCTCGCGTTGTCACGACGGGTTTGTTCTTGCAGCGTCTTCAATCGGGTGCGAGAGGCGAGCGATGAGGCCGGTTCGTTGAATCCGATATGCCCGTCAGTGCCAATCCCGAGGATCTGAAGATCGATTCCACCGTTGGCTCGAATCAGAGCGTCGTAGGCGCGGCACGCATCGTCTGGACGGTCGGAGCCCCCATCAGGACCAAGCAGTCGGTCAGGCGTGATCCCGACCTGATCAGTGAACTCTCGCCGTAGAAACGCCCGATATTGCTGTGGATGGCCGTCGGGCAGCCCGAGGTATTCGTCGAGCATGTACGGCGTGACGGCAGCGAACGAAAGCCCTCGTTGGTGGCGGCGAACGAGTTCGCGGTACACAGGAAGCGGACTTGATCCCGTGGCGAGGCCGAGCGCTGGCTCTGGCACCACCTCAAGCAGCTCGCAGACTGCATCAGCAACGATTTCACCAACTGCAGCCTCAGATCCGACGATTACTACTTCCATGCGCCATCTCCTCCTCGCGAGTACACAAGCTGGCCGCCAACGACCGTGGCGATGACCTCCAACTCGTCATCAACAACGACCAGATCGGCCACGTTGCCTGCCGCCAGTGCGCCCCGTCCGGTGGCCCCGATCGCCCGTGCCGGCGTCGACGTTGCGGCCCCAAGCGCATCGGCGAGTGAGCAGTTCGTGAACTGCATGAGGTTCCTGACTGCGTCGCGAAGCGAAATCACGCTGCCCGCCAAGGTTCCGTCTGCGAGACGAGCCGACCGGCCGTCGAGGAACACCCGGGATTCGCCGAGAGCAGCAGCATCGTCATCGAGGCCGAGACCAGCCATTGCATCACTCACCAGTACGAGCCGATCGGAGGCGAGCTTCCAGACCAGCCGCACGATCGCCTCGTCGACGTGGAGACCGTCGACAATCAGGCCAACGAACGCATCACTGTCGAGCAGGCCCGCCGCGACCCCGGGCGAGCGGTGATCGAGTCCAGACATCGCGTTGAACAGGTGCGTCCCCATCGTCGCCCCCTGTTCAAGGGCGCTCGCAATGGTTTTGGCGTCAGCGTTTGAGTGGCCGCATGACACGACGACACCAGCCTCATGGAGCTCGGCGATGAGGCGCATCGCACCAGGAAGCTCAGGAGCAAGCGTGACTAGAGCCAAGCCGGCTTCGGCCGAATGTCTGGCCGGCAGGTGCTCCGGCACCGATTCAATTCTTTCCGGATAGTGGGCGCCCGCGCGCTTTGGCGAGATCCACGGGCCCTCGAAGTGCCACCCGAGTGCCGTTGCCCCGCCCGGCTCCGCGTGCTGAAACACATCAAGAGCAGCGTGACGTTTTTCGATGGCAGACGTCACGAGCGTTGGCAGCCATGCCGTGACCCCCACTTGTGTCAACAATCGAGACAATTCATCAAACCGATGAGGCGTCTTCGCCAGGTCAATCCCCCATCCGCCGTTCACCTGCAGATCGATCAACCCAGGGATCACGCGGAATTCCGAAGCGTCGAATTCCCGCCCCTTCGATGTGGCCTGACCGCCGACGGAACTAATCGTCGAGCCCTCGATAGCTACTGCGCCAGAAACCCAGCCCTCTGGAGTGAGTATTTGTTCGCTTCGGATAGACCCAACGGGAGATAGCTCACCCATGTGTGACCCAGTCGTTTTGAGTTTGGAAGATAGCGAGCACGCTCCGATCATACTCTTGACTCCAGTTCGGCCCAGTTGGCCTGATTCGTGGTGATAAGCAAGGCCCGAACTACGTCGAACGAGCCAGAATGTGGAAGGCTGAGCGCCGATGACTACGCAAACCATGCCGATCGACAAGGCTGTGAAGCGCCGCAACCTTTTGGTCCTGATGGGCGGAGTGGTGCCGGCTGGAGCCGGCATGGCAGCCGGGTATTCGGCGGCCGCAGTGCTCGGCAAAGAACTCAGCGGTAGCGAGTCGCTTGGAACTCTCGCAGCAGTCTGTATGCCGATTGGTGGCACTATTGCTGCGGTTCCGCTCGCCGCATACATGTCGGCCAACGGTCGCCGGCCGGGGCTACGCCTGGCGTGGGGCGTAGCCGCCATCGGTGCTGGACTCGCCTTTCTCGCCGCGTTTCTAAAGTTCTACCCGCTGCTCCCTGTTGGCATGCTGGCGTTTGGCCTTGGCAACGCGGCCAACTTGTCTGCTCGTTACGCGGCAGCCGACGTCGCGTCCGAAGAAGATCGAGCAAAAACAATCGGCACGCTGGTCTGGTCTGGCACATTTGGATCAGCCCTCGGTCCAATTCTCGGTCTCGGGGCCGCAGGGGCAATCGCCCTCGCTATCGGCTTGCCCGAGCTCAGCGGCCCCTATCTGATGGCAGGCGGCCTGTTCCTCTTTTCATCCGTCTTCATCGACCGCCTCTTGCGCCCCGACCCGCTTGAGCTCGTCGACGGAATCACTCCGCCTGACCCCGCGCATGCTGGCCGCTCTGGCATTCGAACAATCGCTAGTCACTTCGCGAACGCCGCTCGACCGATCAAGGACATCGTGGCCCATCCGAGCGCGCGGCTCGCAGTAACCGCGATGGTCGTCGGACAGGCAGTGATGGTCGCAGTGATGACCGCAACACCGCTCCACATGAAGGAAGGCGCCCACGAACTCAGCGTGATCGGCATTGTCATCTCAGTTCACATCATCGGCATGTATTTCTTCTCCCCGATTGTTGGCTATCTGGTTGACCGCATCGGCCCCCGCCTCGTTATTGGGGTTGGTGGCATCATCTTGTTCGTCGGTGCTGAGATGGCATCGCGCACCCAGGCTGAGGCTAGGAACGGAGTGCTCTTCGGGCTCTTCTTGGTTGGCCTCGGATGGAGCTTTGGGCTCATCTCTGGTTCAAGTCTGCTCGTCGGAGCATTCGCACCAGCCGAACGAGTATCGGTGCAGGGAGCAGCCGACCTCATGATGAACGGCGCCGGAGCCCTGGCCGGAATCAGTGCCGGGGTGCTGTACGAGTTCCGCAGCTATCACGACCTCAGCCACTACGCCGCCATCGTCGCCCTCTCGCTCACGGCGTACGCCGCGTGGCGGATCTTCCAACTGTCGAGGTCGCCAGGGCTTGCTCCGTAAACCCGGCAATCGCGTCGAGCGATGAGTGCACGCGACACACTCCGATCCCTGACGGTTCCCGTCTACCTTCCTGCCTTCTTGACACAGGCTGGGAATGGCATGTTGATCCCGATTCTGCCGCTTTACCTGCGTGACGTTGGCCTGTCGAATACCGAGCTTGGCTGGGTGATCGCGGCCGCCGGACTCGGCGGTATTTTGGCGCAAGCTCCAGCGGGCACGTTGATTGCGAAACGAACGGCCCGTCTGGTCATCTTGCTTTCGGTCGGGCTAATGGCTGCGATGCTTGTGGCACTGGCTGTGTCAGAAAATGCTCTCTGGCTTGGGGGCACGCGCCTCTTCTGGGGCGCCGGTTCAACCGGTTGGCTCATCGGATTGCAGACCCGACTGACGCGAGCCACTGAGCCGCAAACGAGAGGGCGAGCCATGGCGACCTGGGGCGGCTTCATGCGTATGGCTGTCTTCGTCGGTCCTCTCATCGGCGGCCTGGTCGTCGACCGTTTCAGCTACACAACCTGTTTCCTAGTGGCAGCGGGCCTAATGAGCTGTGCGCTGATCCCGACGGCGAGGGCGAAGCCTCTCCCACCGCCGCTCATCAATGTAAAGAACGTCGGGCTGCCAACGCTCCAAGCGATTCGTCCTTACCGCTTGTTGGTGGCCAAGACTGGCCTCGCCCACATGTTCCTTATTGCTGCACGACAGGGAAGATTCATCGTCATCCCACTGATCGGGGCCGCTCGCGGCTTGTCGGCGACCGAAGTTGGCTCGCTTGTCGCTATTGGGTCGTTCGCTGATCTCGCTCTGTTCCCGATGTCGGGCTACCTCATGGACAAACACGGACGCTTGTTCGCAATCATTCCTGCGTTTTGCGGTTTCGCCATCGGAATGGTCATGCTCGGTCTTGCGGATTCGTCACTCGGCGTCACTATCGCCGCAGTTGTGATCGGTGTGTCGAATGGCGTCGGGTCTGGCACGATGCTCACTCTGTCGAGCGACCTCGCGCCCCCCGACGCAACATCGCAGTTCCTTGCCTCAGTCGGCATGGTCCGCGACGCGGGCAAGATTTTAGGGCCGCTACTCGTTGGCTGGCTCGCCGATCAGATCGGGCTTGACGCGTCGTCGTTTAGCCTCGCCGCCCTGGCACTCATTGGCGTCGCCATCATCGTGTTCGGTATTGGCGAGACAGGCTCTAGAAGGCCCGAAGCAGTCCAAGCTGCCGCGACCTAGCGACCACTTGACCATCCGAATCCCACAACGTGCCACTCTCGATGAACCGGCCTTCGATCAAATCGTCCACCTCAAACTCAGCTTGGATCCAGCCAGCCGACGGCCTGGCCCTTACGTGCACCGTGAGCTCAATCGTTGGCACCCAGCCGACTCGGCCGAATCGTGAGAACAGCGATGGAGGGAAGGCGTCGGCAAAGATCACCAGCGACCTCGAAGTTGGTGCTGATCCATCGCGCAGCCGTATCCACCCTCGTACCCGCGCCGGCGCATCGGGGTCCGCAACGGCGTCGTCTGGATGGATGCGAACATCGACCTTTGCGAGGAGCGGCAGGTCGACGCCTTGTGCCAGCGCGGCACGGTCGAGACAGTCATCAGGCGCGGGAATCTCTGGACATCTCGGGGCAAGGTTGAATTCACTCGCTAGCGCTTCATTGGTGAGTTGGCCGACGGCGGCAGTGACAATGAGGCGCTCTTTGCCTTCTTGGCGAAGTATTGCTTGAACGGTTGTCATCGTCCGCCCGGAGCGCACGATGTCAACGTCGATCAGCGCATCAGTGTCTGGCGCGCCTGGGCGAAGAAAATGAGCGGTCACTGAAAGCGGGTCGATGAGTCCAGTCGCCTTCTCGATTGCCAGCATGGCGAGCGAAAGCAGGTAGCCGCCGTTTGGATTCTCACCGATATTCCAGCTACCCGAAACCCGAGTCAAATAGGTGTTGTCGGTGTGTAGTTCGAGAGCACGCTCCATTCCGGCACGCTAACGCAGATCTCGTCCCGGCCCCCGGCCAGAACCTAGGCTACGAAGATGACTGAGCCCTTTGAGCTAACTGCCTGTGACGCGCTGACCCACATGCGGGCCGGCGAGTTGTCGCCGACTGAGCTTGTGGCCTCCTGTCAGGCTCGGACGGCGCAGACCAACCCGACGCTGAACGCCATCATTACCCGAGTCGACGAACAGGCTGCGGCTCAGGCCGCGGCGGCCACGACATCACTTGCCGCCGGCGCAGATCTTGGGCCACTCGGCGGGTTGCCAATAGCGATCAAAGATCTGCAACCGACCGCTGGCATCGTGACCACCTATGGGTCAGAGCACTTCCGCTCGCATATCCCCGATGTCGACGCGCCAATCGTGGCCAAGGCTCGATCGGCGGGTGCAATTGTGGTCGGCAAGACGAACATTCCCGAGTTCAGCATTGGCGCCAATACCGTCAACCGCCTCTTCGGCGCAACCGGAAATCCTTTTGACCCGACGCTCACTTGCGGCGGCTCAAGTGGCGGATCGGCCGTGGCCCTCGCGGCGAACATGGTGCCGCTCGCCACTGGCTCCGACCACGGCGGTTCACTCCGTATTCCGGCGTCATTCTGCGGCGTCGTCGGACACCGGGCGACGCCTGGCGTCGTCCCGCACGAACAGCGAACCATGACCCAAACGTTCTACAGCGTGCAGGGACCGATGGGAAGAACTGTCGCCGATACGGCACTACTGCTATCGGTCATAGCGGCTCGCACGTCACGGCTCGACCCGATGGCGTTTCCGCTCGACGTCGAGGCGTTTGCATCACTCGCTCCCGTCGATCTCGAAGGCATCAAGGTTGGCTTCAGCGAAGACCTCGGCGGCCTACTCGTGTCGCAGTCAATCCGTGAGACATTCCGTGAACGAATCGCATCGATCGGTCGACTCGTTGGTCGATGCGAGCCGTTAAATGTAGACCTCACGCCCGCGTCCGAAATCGACTGGCGATTGAGGAGCGATGTGTTCGCCGCTCAATATCATCGTGACGCAGCAGGGTGGGACGATGGCTTCAACCCAAACATCAAGGCGAGCTACCAGGCTGCACTCGACACGCCGCTGCTTGAGGTGGCCAAGGCCCGGCGTGATCAGATGGATCTGTATCAAGGCTTCCAGGGGCATTTCGACGATGTCGATGTTGTAATCTGCCCCGGGGTCAGCGTCTCGCCGTTCCCGTGGAGCGAGCTGTATCCGACCGAGATCGACGGCCAACCGGTCGACAACTACATGGCGTGGCTCGCCCTTACTGCGTCGCTGACGGTGGTCGGACATCCGGTAACCGCGCTGCCGTGTGGGCTCGACGCGGTCGGCCTGCCATTCGGGCTCCAGATCGTCGGACCGGCATACAGCGATCACCGCTTGCTGTCGATCGCCGCCGCTCTCGA
>JBBKWJ010000133.1:0-10098 GCA_037968895.1 Acidimicrobiales bacterium | reverse complement strand
TACGACGGCGAGGACTCGTCTCTGCTGGTGGACTCGTCGGATCTCGAGATGGGCCAGCTCGATCCGCCCGAGGGCGACGACAGTTTGGCTCTGGCAACAAGGTTCGAGTTTCGTGAGGTTGACGGCATTACGTACTCGTCGTTCGAGCCCGGCAGCTTCATCAAAAGCAGCGAAGACAGAACGAGAGTCGAGGGGGCCGATCAGTTCGCCGAGCTTTTTGGCTTCGACAAGAAGGCGCTTCGCCCTGACACCGTGGTCGCTCTCCTTGAGAGTACCGAGGATTTCCGCAAGACGTCATCTGAGGACGGGTCCACGGTGTTCGGAGGCACGGTTACCTTGGAGGCCATCCTGAAAATTGGACAGAAGGATCTGCCGGCCGGACTGGCGCTGCTGGCCGAAGGAGGAACCGACGACCTCCCTGAAGAGATCACCCTTCAGGTCACTGTGATGGACGAGCTGTTGAGCAAGTTAGTGGTGGACATCGACGGCGACACCCCGACCGGCTACACGAAGGGTCGAATCACCTCCACGTTCGGTGCATACGGCGAGGACCAAGGAATCGTCGCACCGTCGCCTGACCAGATCACTGATGGGGCCGACCTGTTCGGCTTGCCGGAGGGCATGGAGGAACAAATCGCCATCATGGAGGACTTGGACGCTCGGCGGCCTGGCCTTTGCAACGACGCTTTCGAAGCCTTCGAGGAAGACAGCTCGGTCACTGACCCAGAGGAGTTCGAGGCAGTTACCGAAGTGTTTGTTCAGTGCCTGGTCGACGCCGGCGAACCCGAAGCCGCCGAAGCCTTCCGCCTCATGACTGGGATCCCCAACAACTAGTCCGTCCGTTCGGGATGCCACGTCCGGCCCTCCAGGCGTGGCATCGGCGCGCCCGGAGTGGTATGCGCCTACCCGCACGCCGACGTGAGCGGTTCGTCGCCGGGAACATATCGGTCCCATTCGTCTTGGGTGAGGTCGCGTTGGGCAAGGCCACAGGCTTGTCGAACCCAGCTCTCCCCATTGGTGGGGAGCTGGATCAGCCTTTCGGGCGTTGTGGCCCAGATCGACTCGTCGGACTCGTCGTAGAAGAGAAGCGGAGCAGAGGGCACGATTGAGCCGGCCGCCAACTGCCCCACCAGCTGGTCGCGGGCTACATCCCATAAAAATACTGCCCCGTCGGCCATTATCATGGCGAGGTACTGACCATTGCGAACAAACGAGATGTTCGAAACGATGGTGTTGACCGCCAGCCTGCGGACAGAGCCGGTCACCGGATCGATTATCGAGACCCCAGCAGGGAAAACAGCAACCGCAATGCTGCCCGATGTCGGGTCGATGGCCAATTGGTTCGCCAAAGCAACCCCTGAATTGAACTGCGAGATCTGTTCTCCGGACGGGTCATAGGTTTTAAACGTTCCGTCGGAGTCGAGAACATGTAGACCGCCTGAGACCGATGGCAGCACCGCTGAAGCATCCTGTGCTGGGATCTCGAGGTTGAGCCCGGCCACGCCGCTCTTTAGATTCACAAGAACGGCCCATCGTTCACCGTCTCGCTCGCGCACGTCCGCGACAAGATCGCCGTGGAAGTCACCGAACAGAGGCTCACCATCGACCTCAATTTGGTCGACGATCTGCCCGTCCTCCCATCGACTCAGTTTGCCAGTAGGGCTGAGAGTCCAGAAGCCGTCTGGGTCGGGCCTGATGAACAGGGGGTCGAACGGCTGACCAGTTGAATCGACGACGTCGAACGTGGTCCGATCACCGGTGGCCAGGTCGATGACCTCCTCGAGCAGGTTCGGACCCCGAACGATGCCCGCCTGCCCTTGGTTAATGACGATCTCAAGAGCCGGCGTGTCGGTTGCCCAGGATTGCCTGACCCGCGCATTGGCGTCGAAGTCGTACACCTCCAACGGGTTACCAACGCGGCTGAGGACGACGGAGCCGTCCGGTCGTATTCTTGAAGACGCTATTGCGTCGGTGTACTTGCTCACTTCGATGTTGGTCCCGGTGGGTCCGCTACGCCTGTCGACTAACTCCATGTATCCGGACGAGACAGCGGTGACTAAACCATCGGCGCGAACGTTCATCGCATCGAGAGAGGCCGTCGCTCCGGTTCTGACGCTCGAGATGATTTCGCCGGTTTCGAGATCGACTGTGATCAGCTTCGTCTGGTCGAGCATGGCGAGTAGTTCGCCGGTGGAATCATCCAACGTCAGTCCGGTGGCTGCGGCATCGATCTCGACCTCGAAGATCTCCTCACCCGAGCGGCCGTCGGCGACGGTGATACTGCGTCTTCCGTTGGGGTCCTCCTCATCGAAGTAGTGGAACACCGCGAACGCACCGTCTCCGCTCATGGCCACCGGCCATGTGCCGTTGGTGGGGATGGGTCTGCCGATCTGAGCCCCGGTCGTCGCATCGATGATGATTGCGTCGGAATCCTCCTCTCCCTCGGGGATTTCCATCACCAACCGGTCGCTCGCGAAGGAGCTGAGTTGGAAGAAGGTGGGGAGCTCAAACACGATCTCCGTTTTCATGGGATCATCGAAAGTTCCGAGCCAGATGGTGGTCGGTTCTTCCTGAGACGACACGAACACCCGATCAGCTACTTCGTCGCCTGTCCAGACAGCACAGCGTTCCGGTGCTTCTCCGTGGTCGGTGACTTCGCCGGTCACGAGATCTTGACGCACGAACCGTCGATCGACAACACCGTACTGAGTCAGGCCATCGGGGGACAGGATTGCGCCCCTCCCGCAGGCGGCGGGTAGGTCGAGAAACGGAAAGGAGGCGACGAGGTTCAGCCTCGGACTATTCGTAATCGCGTTGAGTAGCCCTCGTTCAGTCGCTGGCTCTGGGGAACGTCGGTGAGCTTCGAGCGCAAGCAGAATGGAGACGTCGGGATCGTCATTGGACAGGGAGGCCGATCGGCTGATCAGCGTCGCGAGCTCTGCATCTTCGGCAGCTGCCAGTGCGAGCTCGGCTTGCGTGGAAGCTTCTGCAGCCGCAGCGCGGGCGGTCTCGGCCTCACCGTCGGCTCGCTGACCTTGATTGAACGCGACACCTCCGGCGATCAGGGCAAGCACGAGTGCTGCGCCCACGCCGGTGACCAGAGCCCGGAGGCGTTTAACCCGTCGGGTTTCCATGGCGCGCGCGGCCTCTGCAGCTGAGCGGGACGAGCCGACAAACTCCATGTCGATAGGTCGCAGCCGATCTGGCGAAGCAATCGAGAGATCGATGGCCCCCTCGAGTCGCCCGCCTCTGTACAGATCGCTAGGTTCGCGACCCCCTCCGTCCCAGGACGTTGCGGCCGAAGCGATAGCGTCGGCCGTCCGCAGAATGTCGCGGTCTTCGGAAAGCCACCGAGCAAGTCGAGGCCACTCGCGAAGGAGCGCCTCATGGGCTACCTCGACGGTCGGCTCGCGAGATGTGACATCTCGATCGAAGGAGATCAGACGGGCGGAACCAAACTGCTCGAGTACCCACTGCGTGGCGTCGTCGGCCCCGAGATCGGCGACAGGCACGCGTTGGCGCAAGTCAGCACTGCCCTCATGTGAGCTCGTCATTCGTCCGAAAATTCGGCGAATTGCCGACCGCTGAGTGGTGTCGGCCCGCTCTTGAATCGCATCGGCCCGCGAGCTGAGCGCTCCAGCCAGGCCACCGATATCGTGGTATGCGTCGATAGTGAGTTCGTTGAAATGTCTCCGGTCGAAGAGTTCACTCAACGTGTACTGCAAAAGTGGGAGCGGCGACGGTTGGCCGACAGTCTCTGCGGCGAGTTGGGCCACGAGGCCCGGTTCAAATGTGACCCCGAGTTGACGAGCCGGTTCCACGATTGCTTGCTCGAGTTCATCGGCCGCAAGGGGTGTCACATCGACCGAAGCTGCCGTGAGCACCCGAGCGAAGGTGGGGTGTTCGAGCGGTCGGTCGTAATAGTCGGCTCGGAGCGTAGCCACGAGCTTGAGAGGTGACGTCGGATCTTCGACTGCTATGGCCAGCGCCTCAAGGAAGTCGTCGGCCGTCTTCCTTGAGGAGCGAGTGAAGATCTCCTCGAACTGATCGATCACCACCATGAGCTGTTCGGTGTCGGTGCCGAGGCAGCGACGCACACTGCGAAGAATTCCTCGAGGGCCGTCGCGCAGCTGTCCAAGAAGTGAGCTCGGCGGGTTTACGGCGACCCGCAGCAAAGCAGCTTCGAGTGATTCGAATGGGTCGGCGCCCGGAACCATCGTTGTCGTGAACCAGTCAGAGGATCCTTCGACCGCGCCACCACGCAGTGCTGGCATCAACCCCGCTCGTACCACCGAAGATTTTCCGGACCCCGAAGGGCCCACAACCACCACACATCGCGATGACACCGACTTGGACGCCAAACGGCCCACGATCTCGTTGACCAGGCGCACGCGTCCGAAGAAGCGAGCACTGTCGCCGTCGTCGAAGGCTCGCAGCCCCAAATAGGGGTTTGCGAGTTCATTGCTCGCCGCAGAAACGGCCGCACTAGATTGAGGGTCGGTCGATTCGTGGGTGACTGATTCATCCGATAAGCCCATAAGCGCAGCGATGAAGTCATCGACCGAAGCGAAACGATCACTCGCGTTCTTCGACGTGGCCGTCGCCACCGCAGACGAGATCGAATCAGGTACATCGATCCCGAGTTCGGCGAGGGTTGGGTATCGGGAGTAGAGCTGCCTATCGATCATCTCTTCGACCGACGAGGCGGGTGGGAACGGCAGAGAGCCCGTGAGGCACTCGAAAATGACGACGCCAAAACTGAACACGTCGCTCTCCGGGCTCAGTCGTTCGCCACGGATCTGTTCGGGTGATGCGTAGACCGGTGAGCCTGGAGACAACGCCGCTTCTGGCCCAGCCGATTTGGTCGCCTCAAGGGCGATGCCAAAATCGCCGAGGAAGGCATTGTCCTGCTCATCGAAGAGAATGTTCGCGGTCTTCACATCACGATGCACGATGCCTCGAGCGTGAGCCGTGGAGAGCGCTCCACCGATCTGTCGGGCGAGGACCATGGTTTCTTCGACCGTGAGTGCGCCGTCGTCGAGGCGTCGTTCAAGTGTGTCGCCGCGCAGTAAACGCATAACCAGATATGCCGAGTCCGGGTCGCGCCAGAAATCGATGAGCGGCACGATGTGAGGATGTTCCAACCGGGCTACAAGGTGCGCCTCGGCCTCGAACCTCCTGATGAACTCTGGTTGTGAGGCGAGCTCGGACCGAATCTGCTTGATGGCAACCTCGCGACCAACCGATGGTTGCAGGCCGCGCCACACGACCGAGAAAGCGCCATTCCCGATCTCATCGAGCAGCCGGTAGCCGCGCAATGGGCGGCCAGTTTTCTCGACCTCCAGCGAGGCATCGCCGGCAAGCATTGCCCCTTCGAGCTTCAGCATCTCCGACGATGGATCGAGACCCGCCTCGTTCAGGAGGAACTCGCGATGGGCAGCAATGACTCGTAGCCCCTCGGGACTGCGGCCACTGCGGTGAAGCGCCAATGCGTATTGACGGGTCGCTCGATCACGTAACCGATGTTCTCCCGCGAAAATGGCCAACTCGCCCGTAATCTGCGTGTGACGCCCAAGCGCCAACGCCGACTCCCAACGTTCCTCAAACATCTCCAACCGATCGAGGTGAAGCTGTTCAACCGTGGGGCGCGCTACGTCGGAGTCTTCGAGCTCCTGGAACGGGTCACCTCGCCACAATTCCAGCGCCTCATCGAGTAGCCGCATCGCCGACAGCGGGTCATCGCCGCTGCGAGCAGCCGCTGCTTGCGTGCGCAACTCCGAGAACTGCAAGTGTTCGAGCGCAGTCGATGGGGCGTTGAGCAGATAGCCAGATGATTCGGTCCGCAACCAATCCTGCACTTCCTCCGGCAGCGCTTGACGGAGCCGAGACACATACGTGCGGATCGCCGGCGCGGTGGCTTTAGGTCGATCGGCATCGTCCCACAGGTACTCGGCGAGCCAATCGACGGTTGCAGCCGAGCCATTGCGCAGTGCAAGCAATGCCAACAACCTACGTTGTCGGGGCCCACCAATGCTGAGCGGGCCGTCGGCGACGGCGAGACCCATTCCGCCGAACACACGGACGGTGGCAGGGCTGCTGCCGCCTCGCCCATCCCGAGTCATTTGAGAATCGTACTGCTTTGGTCGGAGTGGCACCGAGTAGCCATCTTCTTGGCTGGTCCGACGGCCCGCCTTGCGAACGGCCATGCCCCAGTTGCCACTTCCTTCTGCGCCAGTACCTTTCTCCATGTGTACCCCCATGTGCTGGCTCCTCTGCCTGGCGGGTTCCGTTGCCCGCCTGTCAGCAGAGTTCGGAACACCTTCTCGGTCTGATCACACCTTGGGCGAGGGACATCACAAACGCATCACAACGCTCTGGAGCAGCCGAAACAATGTGATCAACAGGATTCGGTAAACACATGCAGCCAAGTGCCACAGCCACCCGCTGGCCTCTCCGCAATCAGATCTGCTTCTGTGATGTGGCTGTAATGTACTTTCAGGACTATGTGAGGGCAGTAGAGGACGCTTGCGTCTTTACAAACCCAAACAGAAGGAAACATCATGAACGGAACCGAAAAGCCAACGAGGTCAATCGAGGGCTTGAAGACAGCTCGACGCCGATCACCACTGCTCCTGACAATGGTCAGCCTTCTGGCGATCATCGCAGCCGCGTGCGGGTCGGAAGCGGTCACCGTAACCGCAGACGAGCAATCAGCTGTGACCACAACGACCCTTGCGGTCGAAACGACGGTTGCACCAGACATCGAAGACGAAACTCTTCCGGCGCCCGACGCCGATGTCATGGCGTTCGCAGCAGCGTTTGGCGTCGGTGACGCCGACCAGGCATGGAACACTGTCTCGGATCGATGCCAGAACATCATCCCCGAGGCCGATTATCCGGCGATCGTCGCTAGCTCGGCTGAAGAGAATCCCGGGCAAGTAGCGTCGAACATCACCGCTGAGATCGACGGCGTCACAGCCGCAATCAGCTACGACATCCATAAAGGCTCAGGAGAATTCATTTGGAATTACGACGGTCAGAAGTGGTTGTTTTCCGATGGGAACTGGTACTGGGACGCTTGCGATTTCTTGATCGACTAGCGAAAGAATTCGGACCCCAGAAGCGGTCGAGATTAATGCCATGATTCGAATGGTCTCGCGCATTTGTTGTCTGCTCAGTGCCAGCACATTCGAACGGAGCACCGCCCCGATCGGTGCTAATATTAACGGGCGTTCCGTCGGACTCAATTACATGCAGACCGCCGGAGATCGATCCAACCCGCGCTGCTGTTGACTGGCCTCTTCGCTACAGATCTGCTTCTGTGATGCGGTTGTAATGTGCTTTCAGGACTATGTGATGGCAGTTGAAGACGCCTGCGTCTTCAATAAATCCAAACAGAAGGAATCACCATGGACGGAACCGAAAAGCCAACGAAGTCAATCGAGGGCTTGAAGACAGCTCGACGCCGATCACTACTGCTTCTAACCATGCTCAGCCTTTTGGCGATCGTCGCAGCAGCGTGCGGGTCGGAAGCGATCACCGTAACCGCAGACGAGCAATTAACTGTGACCACAACGACCCCCGTGGTCGAAACCACGGCTGAACCAGACATCGAAGACGAAACCCTTCCAGCGCCCGATGACGACTTCGCGGCCTACACAGTTGCGTTTGGCGTCGGTGACGCCGACCAGGCATGGAACACGGTCTCGGACCGATGCCAGAACATCATACCCGAGGCTGATTATCGCGAAATTGTCGCTGGCTACGCCCTCGAGGCTCCCGGGGCCACAGCGTCGAACATCAGCGCTGAGATCGACGGCGACACGGCCGCTATCTCCGGCGACACCCACACCGGCTCAGGGGAGTTCATTTTCACCTACGTCGACCAGCCGTGGCTGTTTTCCGATGGGAACTGGCACTGGGACGCCTGCTAATCGAGGAACTCAGTGTTCCGCTCCTGAGTGCGGGTCAGGACATTTCAAATACCTGTCATCTCAAATAGGTGGCCGTGGAGGTCCGGTCTCGCACCGGCTGGCTGACTTGTCCAGCTGTCGCTTCGGGTGGGACATTCGGCCCTGGTCGTTGCCATCAGCGTGGCTCATCATGCTGTTACGGAAAGGAGTCACGCCATCAAGCCCTCCCAATCAGCCCAGCAGGCGAATGTGGATCTCAGCGGGCGCATCCGCGAAGCTTGGGACATCCCGGGGATCAAACTCCGTGCGTCCGCGGCAGCCGGAGAAGGGGTGAAGGCATGTCCAGACTGAAACTGGCGGCGGTCGGTCACGAGTCCGCTACGTCGCAATTCTCCACAAGGTCCATTCGTTCGTTCTGTTCGACTCGCTCGATCCAATCGGCGTTCTCCGTCGGCTCAATCATGTCGCTCGGGTCAGCGGGTTGCATGCTCTCGGTGGGGTCGGCCGGCAGCATCTTGTCGATAGCTTCGGCCGGTTCCATCCTAAGTTTCGGCTCAGCCAGGTCAATTCTGTCGGTCCGCAGCCACGGCAAGATATTGCACGTGGACGACATCCCCCTGCGTGACTGGTGCCGAGACCGCGGCAAGTAGCCGACGCTGGCAAACGGCGTAAGATCGCGCCGGATCATTCGACGCTGTGTCGCCTGGCTTCGATCTCGCGGTGGGAGCGGAGTTCCTCCAGCGTCTCGACCCTCGGGGTCGGACCTTTCCGGTAGCTGATCAAATCAGGCAGCGGTGGTCGCGTTAAGAGCAATGGTCCGCTGCCCACCCCGAGTGGACCTTCGACTCTGGTCGTTCGGACCCGGTCGGGTGGACTATTTAACAAGACACTGAGGACGAATCGGTCCTATCACCATCGACGAAAGTGAGCAACCCATGACCGCCATTGACGACCAGCGCAGAGCCGCCATCCGACGACTGGGCGCCAAGCGGGAGTTCCGCCTCCACCTAGGCGTATTCGCCGTCGTGAACACAATGCTCATCATTATCTGGGCCGCGACCGGAGCTGGCTACTTTTGGCCGATCTGGCCCATAGTTGGCTGGGGTATCGGCTTGGTCTCCCACGCCTTCACCGTCTACTTCCGGAAACCAATGACCGAGGAGGACATCGAAGCCGAGATGCGACGGCACGGTCCGCACGACACGTTGAGCCGCTGACCGGTAGCGACGGCGCGATGCCCGGTTTCAAGCGGTGCGCCCCGTTCGGCAACTACGAAGACAACGACTTCAGCCAGTTCTTCACGCTGAGCCTTGTAACGCGGTCGGGTCCGACGAAGCAGACACGCTGCCAGACGTTCGCAGGCTCCAGCAACGAGAGAAAGGGGCCCGTAGTGCGCCAGCATCGAGCCGCCGCGAAGCTGGCAGATCAAGTCCACGTCGATGTCAAATGCGTCAACTCGACTCGGTTGACGTTGTTTCGACGGCTCCGCCCAAGCCGGGCACCGAGGGTGAGGAGGCCGAGCCCGGCTACGAAGATGATGGCGTTGACCGCGGCGTATCCGAAGACCTGGCCGAGGTCGTGGTCGGGGAACGGGCCACCAAAGGCCGCTTGGTCGCCTCCTCCCCAGTCCAGCAGGAGCCAGGCTGTCTGGAACGTGAAGATGAACTGGGCCGCTGAGATGTAGGCGATGAAGGCTGCCGTCCTGTTGCGCAGGAAGAAGCCGAGGGGGAATGGGGCGATGATCAGGAGGATAAGGTTCATGTCGCCAAGGTAAGGAGCGCAAGGCCTGCCGTGCATCGGTGCTGGCCCTGGATTCGGCGGCGTGTCTGCGCCTACGCGCTGGCACGGAGGCAGCATGCTCAAATGTCGGCGAAGATGAAGAAGTGAAATTGCCACGGACATCGCAACGGGCCTTGGTCCTAGCGGTGTGTTTGTACGTCGCTGCCTTGGCGGTCATGGCGGCGATCGAGTTCCAAGCGGCTGGCGAGTCGCCGGATTGGTTGTTGGCGATGGTTGCGAGTTTCAGCGTCGCTCTTGGTGTGTTCGTCGCATGGCGGAGTCCGACCAGCCCAGTTGCAGCTGGGCTGGTTTTGCTCGGCGCCGCGCCGACGGCCAGTGCGGCGATCGAGGCCTGGGGTGAGTCCTTCGGCGGGCCAGGTTCCATACCGGGCGCCTACCTGGTGGC
>JBBKWJ010000132.1:0-30637 GCA_037968895.1 Acidimicrobiales bacterium | reverse complement strand
GGGATGGGCCACGGGCTCTGGGGCTGATGGAGGCGAATCTTCCATAGCGGGTTCAGGCTCGGGGGTTGGCTCGACGACGTCGGCAGGTTCAGGTTCGGGTGTAGTGGCGAAGAACGGTTCTGGCTCAGGTTCCGGCTCGACGGTGTTGGCTGGCTCAAGCTCGGGGGCAGCGACGGGGCTGGGGGCTGCGAAATCCTCGGTTATTGGCTCCGACGGTGCGGACTCTGATGTGTCGGCAAAGGGGTCGACTTCGTCGAATGAGGTTGGTCGATCCTCTTCAGCCAGAGGTTCGACAACAGGAGCGACGGGTGCCGTGGGGGCAACTTGGGCTTCGGGCTCAGGCTCAATTTCGGGCTCGGGGTTAGCCGCCCGAAGTTGTTCGAGCCGTTCCATCGCCGGTGCATTTGGCACGCTCAATGGAGCGGAAGAATCGGTCGCACCCGGTTCAGTATTGAGGTCGAGTGTGTTGAGCCAGTCACCGTCATTGCCATCTTCAGCTGAATCGGTGGGTGAGCTTTCGTGTTCTGACGCGGGTTGTAGCTCGTCAGTTTCGTCTAACTCGGCCCGCACTGGGTCTGGCTGTTCGAACTGCTCGCGAGTGTCTTCGTCGAAGAAGACGAATCGACCCTCATCGTGCATCGTCTTGCGTTCGGACTTGATCTCCTCGCGGCGCTTCTTTATCTCGCGCCGTGTGCGGGTTCGGGTGATTTTTCCTGGTCTAACGCCAGCGTTGATCATCGAACAATTCTTGCACGCCACGGTTTTGCTTCGCTTTGTTGGCGCGACCAGGCAACCGTTACAGAATTCGCCACCACAAAGATCACAGACGTCGTCCGTGGGGTCTAGGGGTTCGTTGTCGCATCGACCATTCATAGATGTTGTCCAAGGCAGGAATCAGGGCACACTTACTACTCATGCTTCGTCACGCAACTGTCGTGCCTTAAGCAACACCGGGAGGAAATGTGTCCATCCCCAACATCCTGGCTGACCGCTATGCGAGCAGCGAAATGGCATCGATCTTCGACCCGGTCAACCGGGTCAGGGTCGAGCGCCACTTTTGGGTCGCGGTTCTAAAGGCTCAGATCGCTCTTGGACTTGATGCCGATGCCGATTCAGTGGCCGACTACGAGCGAGTTCTCGACCAGATTGACCTCGATGCAATCCGGGATCGCGAGCTCGTTACGAAGCACGACGTGAAAGCAAGACTCGATGAGTTCTGCGCCATCGCCGGCCACGAAGACCTCCACAAGGGGCTGACGTCGCGAGATGTGACCGAGAACGTCGAACAGCTCCTGTCCTTCCAAGCCCTCCAGCTGGTTCGCAAGAGAGTTGTCGGCTTGCTGTCGCTGTTCGGCGAACTTGCAGTCAGCTTCTCCGACCAAGCAATGGTTGCCCGAACGCACAACGTTCCAGCCCAACCAACGACGATGGGTAAGCGCTTCGCCTCCTTAGGCGAAGAATTGTTGGCCGCGCTGGAACAGATCGACGACACGATCAGCCGGTTTTCCATCCGAGGAATCAAGGGTCCGGTCGGATCGCAGCAGGACCAAATCGATTTGCTTGGTGGCGCTGACAAAGCGGCCAAACTCGAAGAAACACTCGCTCGCGAACTCGGTGTTGAACGCGTGCTCGGCTCGGTCGGCCAGGTCTACCCACGCTCGCTCGACTTCAAGCTCGTCTCAAGCTTGGTGCAAGTGGCCGCAGCCCCGGCGAACCTGGCGCTCCTTGTCCGTCTCATGGCTGGACACGATCTTGCCACCGAAGGATTCCGTCCCGGTCAGGTCGGTTCGTCGGCAATGCCGCACAAGATGAATACCCGTTCATGCGAGCGCATCTCAGGGTTGGCCGTCATCCTCAAGGGACATCTCACAATGGCGGCTGGCCTCTCCGGTGAGCAATGGAACGAAGGCGATGTCTCATGTTCAGTCGTCCGGCGGGTCGTATTGCCTGACGCGTTCTTCGCTCTCGACGGACTGATCGAGACAACGTTCTCGGTTCTCAACAACTTCGGCGTGTTTCCCGCAGTCATCGACGCCGAGCTCCGGCGGTACCTGCCGTTCCTTGCGACGCCGAGCCTCTTGATGCATGCGGTCCGAAACGGGGTTGGACGCGAAGCCGGCCACGAGATCATCAAGGAGCATGCCGTTGCCGCCGCCCTCGCAATGAGGGAAGACGCAGGCGAGGCGACTGGTCTTATCGAGCGCCTTGGGGAAGATGAAACGTTCCCCGGTTCGGCCGACGAGCTTGGCGCAATCTTAGAAGACCCTCGTTCGCTCCTCGGTGCGGTCGATGCGCAGGTTGCCGCGTTCGCAGTCAAGGTTGCCGCCGTCGTGGCCACCGATCCTGATGCCGCCGCATACCGCGGCCAAGACATTCTGTAATTCTGGGGAACCGCCAGCCGGTTTGCCATCGTCAGAGAGCCATGACCAACACAACGACAGCACGCAAACTACTCCGTCCTCGTACATTCGCTCTCTTGGCTGTTGCCTCGATTGCGGTAACCGTCGTCGCTACGGCCCAAGCGAGTGCCGGCGGACATGATCGCCCCACGGGCCAGCTCACCAGCTGGTTTGATGGCGACGATGGCTGCCCAGGATGCGGGTTGGGCTAGTGGGCACTGAACCGAGAGAGTTCGGGCTTTCGGTTCTGCCAGACGATCGATTCGCCGCCGCCGCTCTTCCGCTCTTCGAATCCGGAATTGTCGATGTCGTCGAGTGGGGCCCAGATCTTGGATGGCGACGCGAGTCGCTTCCCAGTTGGCTCGACCCGCTCCTCGACGACTTTGCTGGGGCCGGCGCCCTGCTTGGGCATGGTGTTTCGTTCTCGGTCCTCAGCGCGACGTTCACGCCTCGCCATCAAACCTGGCTCTACAATCTCAGGAGCGAGTTGGCGCACCGGCCCTATCGACAGTTCTCTGAGCATGTTGGTTTCATGGGAGCAGGACGATTCTCGTTCTCCGCTCCGCTGCCATGTCCTGTCGACGATGATCTCATCCGAGTCGGACAAGATCGAGTTGCCCGACTGAGCCACGCTGCAGGAATGCCAATCGGACTTGAGAACCTGGCCACCTCGCTCGCTGTTGGTGATGGGATCGACCAACCGGAACTTATCGAAGCCTTACTGGCCCCAACGGACGGCTTCATGGTGCTCGACCTCCATAACCTGTGGACCCAAGCAACCAATCTGCTACTCGATCCGGTTGAACAGCTTCACCGATACCCGCTGAATCGAGTGCGCGAGATCCACGTCAGCGGCGGCTCGTGGTCAGACACGGCTAACTCGTCACGCCAGCTCCGGCGTGACACGCATGACGATGTGGTGCCCGAGGCTGTCGCATCGCTGCTGCCACTTGCGCTTACCGCTTGTCCTAATGCCGCGGTAATTTATGAACGGCTTCCTCGCGGGCTCGAAAGTGCTGAAGCGCGAATGGAGTACCAGGCTGATGTGCGGCACATCGCGGCGTTGGTCCATTCGTTCGATCGCGCCAAGGGAGCACCGCTTCCTTCTCCGATGCCGCATCCGCCATCAGTCCCAGTCGAGTCACCGCGCCTTGCCTCATACCAGGCGACGTTGCTTGATGTGCTCGACCAAACCAATGGGCTTGACGACTACGCAAGGAAGGCCGCGTTGTGGGCTGCGCAATCAGACGAGGCCCACTCGGGGTACGTCGAAGCGCTCGACCCAGCGTTGCTTGCGGTGGCCGCAGAGCTCGTCGCCACATGGGGAACGCTGGAGCCAGCCGCTCACTGAAACTCGATTGGGCCTAGAAAACGCTGGAACCCCGCAACCGGAGCTGCGGGGTTCCTTTGAAATGGTGGTCGGGCGGGGCGTCGATCCCCGGACCTACCGCTTTTCAGGCGGTCGCTCTGCCGACTGAGCTACCCGACCACAAACTTTGAAGACTGCGGTGTGTTCTGTTTCAGATTATTGCGTGTCAAGAAAACGTTGCCCCCTTTCCGAAGAAAGGGGGCAACATGGCGGTCCCGACGGGATTTGAACCCGCGACCTCCGGCGTGACAGGCCGGCGTGCACTCCAAGCTGCACCACGGGACCTCGCAGCAGTGATTTTGTGACTGCTGTAGCACCCCCAACGGGATTCGAACCCGTGTTCCTGCCGTGAAAGGGCAGTGTCCTAGGCCGCTGAACGATGGGGGCCGGTGACACCGAGCGGAACCGAAGCTCCTGAGGGCTGGGTCAATGTAACACGGTCGTGGGTTATCACCACCGATCGCTACGAATTCCCAACCAGTATTCTTGCTCGGTTGAACTGGCAGACAAATGTAGCGTTTCGATGCAGTTAACCAGCACTACTGGGCTAGAGATCTTCTTGCAGGGCCTCAATGATTTCGCTGAGCAGGTAGCCCAGGAGCTCGTACACGTCGACGATTTCCTCGTTCGCGCCGTCGACAACCATCTCTTCACCGTCGCTGACGTCGAGAATTGTGCCGAGCACCAGCCTCGTGTCGTTGATGACTCGCATCCACTGAGACAACGTCTCGAGCGTGAGTTCATCGGCATCAGCCGTTTCGGCGACATGGCGGATGGCCTCTCGCCGCTGGTCGATGAGTGCACCGTGGGCGAAGACTTGGTAGCCAGCGTCACGTTCGGCATCATCGGGGTACGCCGTTGGGAACAGGCGGGTCAACGCGGGATGGTTGGCATCGAGCGCCGAGTCGAGTTCAGACCCGATTTGCACGAGAAACGCCCGAATGTGGGGCGGGAAGGTGACCTTAAACAGCCCTGGTCCGGTCCGGCTGATCAACCGGCTTCTCTTGAACGCCATGCTATTCGCACACCTCTCTAGGACTCGTGTTCCATTGTGGCCCAAAGGCCATGAGAGTGCAGGCGGTGCACGTCACGTTCGGCTTCGCTCCTAGTGCCTCCTGACACGATTGCTCGGCCCTTCTCATGGACATCGAGCATCAGGGAGGTGGCCTTCTCTGTGGAGTAGCCGAAGAGCTTCTGCAAAACGTATGTCACGTACGGCATCAGGTTGATGGGATCGTTCCACACAATGACCTGCCAGGGCAGGTCTTCGTCGGTCAGCGTGTCGGTGTCTTCAACAACAACGGTGTCGGTCTGTTGATCACCAGCGGTTATGTGGAGCGAGGAGCGCGCGTTCATAGGAGTGGTTCAATCGGCCGGTCGAATGAAGAGAGGTAGGTCCACACGAGAACACACCACAAGGCTGTAGCGCCAACGATATGGAGAAAGACCAGCAGAGCGGGTACACCCGTGAAGTATTGGGTGTAGCCGATTGCTCCTTGGAGGATGGCGACGCCGAGCAGGGGGTAGAGGGTGCGCTGCATTTCTGCACTCGCTGGAATCCGAGACAATCGCCAGGCCATGGCAACGAGGGCGGCGAGAAACGCCCACACCACGAGGCTGTGGACCCGGGCGATTGTCTGAAGCGGAGCGTCGATTCGCTCAACACCGGTGTCGCCGCTGTGTGGCCCGGCACCGGTGACGAACGTGCCGGTCACGATGACGGCTGCACCGAGAGTGGCAATGCCTCGCCAGTGCCACAGAACCTGAGGGATGCGCGGCTGGGCAGCGCCAGCTCCGGATCGAGATCGGACGAGCAGCACGCCAACGTTCCAGAGCATGATCATGCTGACTAAGAAATGTACGGCCACGAAGAAGGGGTGAAGGTCGCTCGTGACGACGTACTTTCCCCACACGATCTGGAATATGACTCCACCGACTAAACCCCACGCGAGCAGGACGAGATCATTTCGACGAGGGCGTCGCTGGTAGGCGCCGAGCACAGCAAACGCGATTCCGAGCGAGACGAAACCGCTGAATAGGCGGTTCCCGTACTCAATTGAGGCGTGGTAGGTGAATTCGGGCACAACCTCGCCCTGAGCGCACACTGGCCAATCGTCGCACCCGAGCCCAGAGCCGGTCAGACGAACTGCTGCCCCGGTAAACACGATTGCCACCAGTAGGAAGGCGGCAATTTGGAGATTGCGGTGATAACGGGCTGGTTCAATTGAACGCACCTCTGTACGTTACGCGCTCTCTGAGCGGTCCCAACAGCTCGCTTGCGTCGGAGGATCAAGGATGCGATTGCCCCTGCCCTGGCTGACAGGCCGCTTCGCTCGGTAGCATCGTCTCTCGTGTTGGCCACTGTGAATTCCCGCTCCCGGGTAATGGCGTTTGTTGCGCTCACAAAACCTCGCATCATCGAACTGCTCCTCGTGAGCACTGTTCCGACGATGGTGCTGGCCAATCGCGGCCTGCCTTCAATCTGGCTCATGGTGGCCACCGTCATCGGCGGCACACTCTCTGCTGGCGGCGCAAACGCCATCAATATGTACATCGATCGTGACATCGATGCCGAGATGGAGCGAACCAAGAACCGCCCACTCGTTACTGGTGAGATCAAACCTACTGAGGGCCTTGTCTTTGCGGTGGCGCTCGAAATCGCGTCGTTCTTCTGGCTTTGGTTCTTCGTCAACCTTCTCTCCGGCCTCCTTGCCGTAGCCGCCTGCCTGTTCTACGTCTTCGTCTACAGCATGTGGCTAAAGCGAACTTCGAAGCAGAACATTGTGATCGGCGGCGCGGCCGGTGCCGCGCCGGTGCTCATTGGCTGGTCGGCGGTAACCGGCACTGTCGGTTGGCCCGCGGTCATCCTTTTTCTCGTGGTTTTCTTCTGGACTCCGCCCCACACGTGGGCTCTGGCCATCCGTTACGAGCTCGACTACGCCAACGCTTCGGTTCCGATGATGCCGGTCGTTGCCGGTCGGAAGAAGACGGCACGACAAATCCTTATCTATTCGGTGATCGTCGGGATCTTTGCCGTTTCCCTTTATTGGGTCGGCGAGATGGGCTGGATCTACCTTGGAGCCGCCAGCGTCGTCTCGGTGCTATTTGTTCTCGGCGGTGTGGGCCTGGTCAGGGAAAACGACCCGATCGTGCAAGAAAAATTGGCGATTAAATACTTCGCTTTTTCCATCACGCACCTCACGATTATCTTCGGTGCAGTGGCCCTCGATCAGATAATTCGGTGGGGCGTATGAGAGAAAGTTCGAAAAATAACCAAGGATGTCGCGCCGATCATTTCGATTACGCGCCCTGGTCGGGTTACAGTACCTTGCCGCGCGACATGGTCCGTCGCGGGCGCCGTTCGCGTCCAGTGACCATTCACCGCTGCTCCTGTCCCGCTGCGAGGTCTAAGAATTCATGACATTGACTGAAACTCGCCCAGATGACGCCGTATCGACCGATGCGGAGTCTCAACCCGTTGCCCCAGTCGCAGGACTGCTTGGCACTGGAGACCACGTTGTGGTCGGTCGCGCTTGGGTCGCTGCCGGCTCGGTCTTCCTGCTCGGCGGCCTAGTTGCTGGTCTGCTTGCGGCAATCGAGCATGCAGATGTCGGTGGCTTTGCCATCGTCAACAACTCAAACACGTTCACCCAACTGTGGTCAGCGAGCCGAGTGCTGTTGCTTCTCGGTGGCATCGTGCCGATTCTTATCGGTCTCGCCATATCGATTGTTCCGCTCCAGGTGGGTTCGTCTGGCTTGGCTTTCGCCCGTGGCGCCGCTGCATCCTTCTGGACCTGGTTACTTTCGGTCGGTGTTGTAATCCTCGCCTACGCTTTCGACGGCGGCCCTGGTGGTAACGACACGGATTTCGTCGTTCTTTGGGCGCTCGCCATGATGGCCGCAGCGGCGGCGATTATCTGGGCCCTTGTCTGTATCGCGACCACCGTGCTCGGAGCACGGGCGCAGGGCATGACACTCGAGCGAGTACCGGTAGCCACGTGGGGCTTCTTCGTCTTCTCAATTAGTGGACTGCTCGCCCTGCCCGTCATGCTCGCCGAGTTGCTGATGGCCTACCTCGATACCAAATACGGATATCTCCCCACGGCAACATCACGATCCGGTCTCGTTGGTGTCATGGACACCATCTCGATTGCTCCCGCCCTTTATTGGGTTGTCGTGCCGACGCTCGGACTAGCGGTCCAATCAATTGCGGTCCACACCGGGCGATCGATCAAGTTCCACAAGACTGTGCTCGCCCTCCTCGGTGTGATCGCATTCTGCTCGTACGGCGCCGATGTCTTTAGCTTTAGCAGCCGGGGCCGAGCACTCTCGCTCGATAACGGTTTGATGGTTGTTGCGATTCTTGCGGTAGCGGTTCTGATCTTGGCTGTCCTTGGCGCCGCTGGCGACAGCATGAAGGGCGGCAAACCCAAACTCACGACTCCGTTGGCCGCAGGCCTTGGTTCTGGGCTCCTTCTTCTTCTCGGCGCCGCTGTTTCAGAGATTGCTCAGGTCGAGCCAATCGTTAACTTCATTAACACCAACTTTGATGCATCAATCAATCTTGCCGACTGGTGGAGCCTCAACGGCACCAGCTTCCATGAGGGTGTTCGCGGTTTGATCCTCGGAGCGGCAGTACTCGGAGCTGTTGGCGGTGTGCATCACTTCGCCCACAAGGTCTGGGGACGTTCTCTTAATGCGGCTCTCGGTCTGCTTTCTGTTGCCGCCATCGCCGTCGGCACCGCAGTGTGGGGCCTTGGCGGAGTTGGCGCCGGTTTCGCTGGCCAACCAACATTGCCAATCGTTGATCTCGAAGCAGGCAGCACAGTCGAACTCTTCAATGTGATCAGCGTGATCGGCGTAGGGCTTATCGCCGCCGGCGTCGCAATCTTCGTGCTCGACCTATTGATGAGTCTCATTGCGCAGAAGGGGTCGGCGACCGAACCCTGGCGTGGCGTCACGCTTGAATGGGCGACCAGCTCACCGCCCGCACGCGGAAATTTCGAAACGGCACCAATAGTCACCTCGGCAACTCCATTGGCCGACGACGCTGAGGGAGAGGACGCCTGATGTCAGATATCTCAATTCGCGAGATTCTCCCAGAGAACGTTGCAGGCGCTGCGCCTAGTCGACCTCGATTGCTCGTTATCGGGACCGCACTTGCTTCGGTCGCCGTGATGGTTGGCTTCGGCTCATTGCTTTCCCTCTACGTGCGCACCCGGGCACTGTGGATCGCCACTGGGGACAACGGACCATGGCTTCCCCGTGGCGTCACGATCCCACTTACCCAGCCAAACATGATGGCCATGACCCTTGTCTTGTCGCTTGTGACTGTCCTCTGGGCCGTCGCATCGATGAAGAACGACGATCGGGCAAACACCTACGTTGCCGTCGGACTCTCGCTCCTGTTTGGCTTCGCCTACATCGCTCAAACCGGTTACCTGCTGACGCTGATGGGTTTGCCAATCGCAGGCGACGCTGCTGGCCGTGCTCCGCTCTTCTACGCCGCAATCGGCACCCATCTTGCAATCACGGGTGCCGCAATGGCCTATCTCGCCATCATGGGCATTCGCAGCCTTGGCGGTAACTACAGCGCAAAGGACGTCGAAGGTCTGTACGGCGCGGCAATGTTCTGGTTCGTAATGGTCACGATGTACTTCGCACTGTGGTACGCCATCTACATCACCAAGTAGGTAAATGATGCTCACCTGGGGATCTAAGTTCATATTCGGAATCAGCTTCGGCAGCTTTGTCGGCGCGATGGTCATGGGCCTCGTGACTGGCGGCGACCCTGTCGGCGCCATCAGCATGGGCTACAAGGGCGGTGTCGGCGATCACATCGCATACGGCACGCTTGTAGCGATCGGATTCGCGATGTTTGTCTTGGGAGTGGTCACCACGATTTCTCGCGACGGCGATGCTGAAGAGCTTGCAGCGCGCACCGGAGTTGCGACGCTCAGCGCCGTCACTCCTCCCGTCTACCCCAGCTATTGGGCCCCGCTCACCGCGTTTGGTGTCGTAGCGCTCATCATTGGTTTGGCGCTCAACAAGGCGTTCATGGCCCTTGGTATCGCTGCGCTGGCCATCGTTGCCCTCGAGTGGTGTATCCAGGCTTGGGCCGACAGCGCCACTGGCGATAGCGAAGTCAACGAGGTCATGCGGCAACGCTTAATCAGCCCACTTGAGCTGCCGCTGCTGTCGACACTCGGTATCGCAGCGGTTGTGCTCGGCGTCTCACGAGTCCTGCTGGCTGTCTCGGTTGCTGGCTCGGTGATTGTTGTGTCGGTGGCTGCCGCAGTCGTGTTTGCGGTCGTGGTGTTGCTATCAAAGATTGATGTCGATCGTCGGGTTGTGAGCGGCCTTGTTGCGCTACTCGCGGTCGCCGTCCTCGCTGGCGGCATCATCGGTGCGGCTGCGGGCGAACGAGACTTCCACCAACCTGTTGAGGCCGGAGAGCACTAGTGACGAACAACACCGCTGATTCGACTTGGCATTCCTCTATGCGCCAGACCATCCTGACTCCAATGATCGCTTCACGCCGTTCTTTGCGAATCGCTGTCTTCGTCGTCTTCGGACTTGCGCTGAGTGCCTGTTCTGAAGACAAGCCGCTAAACACCTTCGAGCCACGGGGCCCAAGGGCTCAGTCCGTGCTCGACATCATGTGGCCAGTTATCTGGGGCATTATCTTCGTCGTGTTCCTGATCGTGTGCGTCGGCGGTGTCGCACTCGCCTGGAAGAATCGGGTGAAGCCCGAAGACTTTGACCCTGACGATCTTCCTGAGCAGGTGCACGGATGGTTCAAAGGCGAGATCGCGTGGACCGTCGCTCCGGCCATCATCCTCGCCTTCGTCGGCGTCTATACCATCATCGGCATCTGGGACCTTGAAACGAAGAACGAGCCAGCCGAGCTTGATGTCATGGTTATCGGACGTCAATGGTGGTGGGAATACCGCTATGACGTTGACGGTGACGGTTTCTTCGTCGATGCCGATGGTGACGGCGAGATCTGGGGCGTCGACGGTCTAGGAGCCGATGGTCCGGGTGGCATTGATGGCGACTCCGACGACATCGAGTGGCCGCTCGAGTACATCTTGGACCCTGACGATGTCTCCACTGCTGGTGAACTCGTCATCCCTGCGGGGGTGCAAGTCGACCTCTACATGACTTCGGCCGACGTTATTCACTCCTACTGGATTCCGCGCCTCAACGGCAAGCGTGATGCGGTACCTGGTCGTTACACCACCTGGTCTGTTGAGGCTGATGCGCCAGGAAAGTACACCGGCTGGTGCACTGAGTTCTGTGGCCTTTCGCATGCCAGGATGCGCATGTCGGCAATCGCCCTCAGCGCTGACGACTACCAGGCTTGGTTTGAGAATCAGCAGGCTCCAGCGGCCGTGCCTGCTGAAGGCACTCCTGAGTTTGCCGGACGCGAAACATTCAAGAACCTTTGCATGAGCTGTCACATCATTAAAGACGGCGACCTCGAATACAACGACACTGAAGCGGGCGATCCGTGGCCAACCTCGGTACCTCTCATAGCGAAGGGTGCGCCTGATTTGACGCACTTTGCGACGCGCACATCTTTTGCCGGCGCCATTTACGCTCAGTATCGCGACATCAATCCCGATGACGACGCACTCGACGTCAGTACGTATCTCGACCTTCCGGGCAACTACCGCTGGAACGAGGCCGAACTGCGCCGCTGGATCAAGAACGCACCAGATCGTAAAGACGCGAACTACGAGAACCAGCAGGGCATGTTGCCATTCCCGCAGTTGCAAGAAGAAGAACTCGACAATCTCGTCGCCTATTTGGCGACGCTCGACTGAGCAGGAGCTGATCGACTATGGCGATCATTGAAGAACCGCTCGCTCTCCCGCCCGGAGTGACCACAAGCACGAGCAAGCCGCTTGGCGTGTTCAGTCGGCCGCGAAACGCGACCGGCCTCAAAGACTGGCTAACCACAGTCGACCACAAGAAGATCGGCATCATGTACGGCGCTGCCGCGATGTTCTTCTTGGTCATCGGCGGTGTTGCTGCTCTACTCATCCGGACCCAGCTTGCGGTGCCAAACAACGAACTCCTGAGTGGCGACGCGTATAACCGGGTCTACACAATGCACGGCACCGTCATGGTCTTCTTGGTTGTGATGCCAATCGGCGCGGCGTTTGCCAACTACCTGCTGCCTTTGCAGATCGGTGCACGCGACGTTGCCTTTCCCCGAATCAACGCCTTCAGCTTCTGGGTGTTTCTCGCTGGCGGCCTGCTGCTAAACACGAGCTGGTTCCTCGGGGGCGCCCCCGATGGCGGTTGGTTCAACTATGCGCCAAACAACGGCGTCATCTACTCGCCGAGCCACGGTATCGACTTCTGGAATGTCGGCCTGCTCATCGCCGGTATCGGCTCGGTTTCCGGTGCGGTCAACCTGATCACCACCGTGCTCAACATGCGAGCGCCCGGCATGACGCTTTTCCGGATGCCGATCTTCGTCTGGATGAGCCTCGTCACCCAGTTCCTTCTGTTGTTCGCCGTGCCAGTGTTGACGGTTGCCCAGGTTTTGCTGATGCTCGACCGCAACTTCTCGGCCAACTTCTTCAACGTGTCGCAGGGTGCCGATCCACTCCTCTGGCAGCATCTCTTTTGGGTCTTCGGACACCCCGAGGTCTACTTGATGATTCTGCCTGCATTCGGCATCGTCTCGGAGATCATCCCGACCTTCTCCCGCAAGCCGATCTTTGGCTACTCGTTCATGGTCTTCTCTGGCATTGCCATCGGCTTCCTGGGTTTCGGTGTGTGGGCCCACCACATGTTCGTTTCCGGCATTGGTCCGGTTTCGGTTTCGGCCTTCTCGTTCGCCACCATGTTCATCGCGGTGCCAACCGGGGTTAAGATCCTCAACTGGCTCGGCACGATGTGGGGCGGCAAGTTAACGCTCAACACGGCAATGCTGTTTGCGATTGGCCTGGTAGTTCAGTTCACTATTGGTGGCCTTTCTGGTGTATCGCACGCCGTCGCTCCCTCTGACACACAGCAGACCGACACCTACTACATCGTCGCTCACTTCCACTATGTGTTGTTCGGTGGAGCATTCTTCGGCTTTGTCGGCGGGCTCTACTTCTGGTGGCCGAAGATTTTCGGCTACAAGCTTGGCGAGAAGTTTGGTAAGTGGAACTTCTGGATGATGGTTGTTGGCTTCAACACCACGTTTGGTCCGATGCACATCCTCGGCTTGCAGGGCATGCCGCGACGCATGCAGACCTACGACGACGACATGGGATTCAATCTGTGGAACATGGTTGCCACCATTGGCGCCTTCATTCTCGGCGTCGGCACGCTGTTGGTCTTGGTCAACGCATTCTTTAGCTACCGCAAGTGGAAGGCCGACGGCCGTCCTGATGTGGGCCCAGACCCTTGGGATGCGCGTTCGGTCGAATGGATGATCCAATCGCCGACACCTGAGCACAACTTCGACACTTTGCCGATCGTTACCGATCTCGATGAGTTCTGGCATCGCAAGTACGCGGAAGACGAAAATCACAAGCTTCGTCGTATTGCGACAGGTGCAGAAATCGCTCAGCCGGGCAACGGTGAAGGTGTCCACCTTCCTGCTCCGTCGTATTGGCCGATTCTGCTGGCGTTCAGCATTCCGATCATTGGCTACGGCGTCATCTTCAGCCTTTGGCTCACTATTCCCGGTGTGCTTCTGATGACGGCCGCATCATTCGGTTGGGCTCTTGAGCCGGCCGACGACCTCGACATCCCTCACGACGATCACACGGAGGCCTTGACCCATGGCTGATGCTGCGGTGCTAGGCGACGAAAACGTCGCCGGCGAAAACTCCACGAACGACCACACGGCTGACGACCACGCAACCGACGAGCACGGGGCGCACTACACCAGTCTCGGCATTTCGAACATGAAGCTGTCCATGTGGCTCTTCCTCGGTTCAGAGTGCCTGTTGTTTGGTGCGTTGATCTCGACCTACCTGCTGTCGAAGACTCGGTTCCTGACCGAACTCATCGCCGGAAATCCAAACGTTGTCAGCACGCTCCCGTCGGCGTTAGCCGAAGAGATGATTCATGAGGGTTCAGTTGAACCGCTGTTCGACATTCCCTTCACGTCAGCAAGCTCGTTTATTCTCCTCATGAGTTCGCTGACCATGGTGTTGGCTCACAAAGCAGTTTCGGAAGGCAACTACAAGAACACTCGGCTCTTCCTAGCTGCAACTGCGTTGCTCGGATCGTTCTTCATCGCCGGTCAGGTCTACGAGTTCACCGCGTTCTACCGTGAAGGACTCACGTTCGACGGCAACCTCTTCGGCTCTGCGTTCTACACACTCACGGGCTTCCACGGGATCCACGTCAGCGTTGGCATCTTGATGCTCGTCGCCCTCCTGATCCTCTCGATGAAGGGGAAGCTGCAGGCCGACCGGGCCGAAACAGTAGAGCTCGTCGGCTTGTACTGGCACTTCGTCGACATCGTGTGGGTGTTGATCTTCACCATCGTCTATCTCGTTCGCTGATCTGGGAAGCATTTCATGACTGATATCGCCACCACCGACGACCACGCCCACGACGCTCATCATCCGACCGAGCGTCAGTATTGGCTTGTATTTCTCGCACTTGTCATCGTGACTGCGGCCGAGGTCGCATGGTCATACGCAGGCATCGACGGCCTTGCTTATCTGCTGCCACTGTTTGCCATGATGCTGTTCAAGTTTGTGCTGGTAGCAGGGGTCTTCATGCACCTCTACTTTGACTCCAAGGTCTTGAACGGAAAAACCTTCTGGATGGTCTTTGGCAGTGGGCTCGTTATCGCCATGCTTGTCTTCGCTGCGGTATTCGGTACCTTCGAGTTTGAGATCTAACAATGCTCGGCGTGACGATCAACTCGATCGCCTGGGTTCCTCATCCAGAGGTCTGGTTCCTCGTCGTAAGCTCGCTGACCATCGCCTGGTACGCGAAGCACGTTATTGAGCCGAAGGCTGTTGCGTCCGGCTACAAGCCGATCACGGCGGCCCAGAAGCGCTGGTATTTCGTTGCTCTAGGCTCCATGTGGCTCGCTTCTGATTGGCCGGTTCACGACGTCGCAGAGGCATACCTCTATTCAGTGCACATGGCTCAGCATCTATTGATCTCGATGATTGTGCCTGCGATGTTTTTGCTGTCGGTCCCACGCTGGATGTTCGAGCTTGTGGTTCCGCCGGGCAGCCGAATCTGGCGGGCCGTCCGTTGGTCAGTACGACCGCTCCGCCTCTTCATCATCTTTAACGGCCTGACGAGCTTCTTGCACTGGTCAGCGACCGTGCAATGGTCATTCGATTCGGGTGCCGTCCACTTGATGTTCCACACGATGATCTTCGTGTCCGGTGTGCTGATGTGGATGCCAGTGTGTGGACCTATCGCCGAGTGGAAGCTGCCACCGTTCGGCCAGTGCATCTACCTCTTCTCGATGTCGATCGTTCCAACAGTTCCTGGGGGCTGGCTCGTGTTCGCCGACGGCGTCGTCTATCGGCACTACGACATCGCTGAACGGCTATTCGGCATTGATGTCTTTGGCGATCAGCAGGCAGCCGGCGCCATTATGAAGATCGTTGGTGGCTTCTTCCTTTGGGGTGTGATCATCGTGATCTACAGTCGCCAAGCCAAGATCGAGCAAGACCGCGACATTGCGTCGCGTCGTAAACGCGACAAGGAGCGATTGAGCACCTTGACGTTTAAGGATGTCACCGAAGCGTTCGATTCCAGCCCCGCACCCGCTGAGTAAATTGCCCGCCTTATAGCGGGCCAACCTGGCTATTCCCAGCGAAAGAGTCGCGAGGCTCCGATAACGCTCGCGACGAGCCAGACGCCAAGCACGACCCACGGTCGGGTTCCGGCCCCGAGGAATGCGTCGGGGGTGAGTTCGTGGCGCACGACGTCGACGAGGGCGGTTGTAGGTAGAAGCCGGGCGAACGCGGCGATAGCCGAGGGAAGCTTTGCGAGATCGAAGACGAGGCCGCTTAGCATCAGAAGCAGCACGAAGAGTGTGTTGGCGACAGCGAGCGAGGTCAAGCCGTCAATAACGCTCGAGAGCACAATGGCCAGAGAGCTGAACGTAACGAGTCCGATCAGGAGCGCGAAGATGGTCGTTGCCGTAAGCTCGGGCCGCCAGCCAAGGGCCATGCCTACACCAACGATGAGCAAGACCTGAACGACGAATACGGCAAAGGTTGCGACCAGTTTCGCCACGAGGAACTCGCTCACCCGGAGCGGAGTCGTTGCGAAGCGCTTGATCGCTCCGAAACTTCGGTCGAACCCGAGCGATATCGCAGGACGAACGAACGCAACCGACAGCAGCGCGAGTGTCAGGATTCCCGGCGCAATGAAGTCGATTGGTTCTGTCGATGAGGTCGGAAGAACATCGACTTGAGAGAAGAAGACAAGGAAGAGGAGCGGGATCCCGAGGGTGAGAAGTAGCTGTTCGCCGTCGCGTACTGCAATTCGCAGTTCGGTAGTTGTCATGGTTTTGATGCGGCGCCACGTCATGTGTCGCCTCCACCGGTGAGCCGCCGAAATACCGACTCGACGCTGGTCCTGCCTGCATCGAGTGCATCGATTGGAATCTCAAGCTCGGCCAGCGCCTTCGCAAGATCAGCGACGTTGGCGGCCGATGGCTCGCGGTCGAGCTGGTATCGGCCCGGCTGAATCTCTACGATAGGGGACTCGAGCGCAGCGGCGAGCCCACCGAGGGATAGCCCCGGGCTCGCCCGAAACGTGATCACGTTGTCGACTGCGGTCAGTTCAGCCAGGGTGCCGCTACCGACGACGACCCCTTGGTCGAGAACAACGACACGATCGGCAGTTGCTTCGACGTCGTCAAATCGATGAGTGGTCAAAAGCACGGCAGCACCAGCTGCGGATCGTGCGTGAATCATCTCGATAATGCGCTCCCGACCGGCCTGATCAACAGCCGCCGTGGGTTCGTCGAGAAGTAGCAGTTCGTCCCCGCCGGCCAACGCGAGGGCAAGCGAGAGCCGCTGCTGCTCGCCACCAGACAGGCGGCGCCATTTCCGTGTGGTCAGTGTGTCGAGGCCAACAGCCCCGGCGAGTTCGCCTGCGCTGGTTGACGACCCGTAAAGGCCAACGAAGAGGGCGATTGCCTCGCCGACGGTCAGACCCATTGGTAAACCGTTCGTTTGGGGCATCACCCCCCAGCGAGACGAGATCTCGGTTCGGTGCGTTGCTGGATCGAGATCGAAGACACGGATCGAGCCGGTATCGGGCACTCGATAGCCCTCGATTGTCTCGAGGAGCGTTGTCTTACCGGCTCCGTTTGGGCCAAGAAGGGCGACGACTTCACCGGGTTCAACGGTGAGACTCACACCGTTGAGCGCGGTCGTTTCGCCGTAGCGGACGACGACCTCAGAGACGGTGAGAACAGACACGGGCTGTAACTTACCGCCAAATGTGCGGTTGACTGTGGGGATGGACCTGGCTCGCATGAGATACGACTACGAAGCTCGCGGTTTACACGAAGGAGACGTTGCCGCCGACCCCCTTGAGCAGTTTGAGATCTGGTTGCAAGAGGCGGTCGCAGCTGGGCTCGCTGAGCCGAACGCGTTCGTGCTCGCCACCGTGGCGAGCGACGGCCAGCCCTGGTCTCGACATCTCCTCTTGAAGGGCCTTAGCGAGGGTGGCTTTGAGTTTTACACCAACTACACGAGCGATAAGGGTGAGCAGATCAGCGCCGACGGCCGTGTCGCAATGACGTTTGGCTGGCTTGCTCTCAACCGGCAAGTGAACGTCACTGGCGCGTGTGGCAAGGTCAGCGGCGGCGAGTCTGATGAGTACTTCGCAAAACGTCCTCGAAGCGCCCAGCTCGGGGCATGGGCATCAGACCAGAGCGCTCTCTTAGAAGGCAGAGCGCCGTTGGAAGAAGCGTTCGCGGCTGCCGAAGCACGGTTCCCCAGTGAGGTGCCGAGGCCTTCGCATTGGGGCGGCTACCGGATCATGCCCGAAACCATCGAGTTCTGGCAAGGAAATCGAAGTCGTCTTCACGATCGACTTCGCTACACCCGCAGCGATGGCGCGTGGCCTATCACTCGTCGAAATCCTTAGCTGCGGGTGGTTGCTCGGCGTCTGACATGCAGGCGGCGAGGCGCCGCCGCGAACGCAAGCAAGATGGGGTAGATCTCAAGGCGGCCGAGCAGCATCTCGATCATCACGACTACCCGAGCAAGCGCGCTCAGGTTGCGCATGTCGTCGGTCGGCCCAAGATCAGACATCCCAGGCCCGACGTTGCCGAACGCAGTAGCTGATGCCGACATCGAGGTCCAAAGGTCTTCGCCGGTTAGCGCAATCGCTACCGTGCCGCTACCAAAGATGGCCAAGGCAATAATGAGAAAGCCGTTGACTCGGGCGGCGATGTCTTCGTCGACAATCGAATCGCCAACACGAATTGGGCGAATGAGTCGAGGATGGAGCTGGCGACGGATCTCTCGCCAGGAGTACGAGGCGATCGAGAGCACTCTGATGAACTTGACGCCACCGGCTGTTGATCCCGCCATTGCGCCGATTGGCATGAGGAAGAGAAGGATGATCTGCGCCGACTCGGCCCACCCCTCATAGTCGACCGTGGCGAAACCGGTGGTTGAGACTATGGCGATGATCGTGAAGAACGAGCCGCGGATTGCGTCATGGCCATAACCGTATTCTTCTGCATTGATGAGGTAACACACCACGGCGGCCCCAAGGACGACGACGACATAGACCCGAAACTCCACCGACCGGTAGAGAGGTCCAATGGATCCTCGCAACGCCCTGAAATAAAGGGTGAAACTGCCGCCTGCGAGAAACATTCCGACGATTGCGACCCACTCAATGAAGGACGAGTCAAAGTGAGCCATTGACGCGTTGTATGGCGAGAACCCGCCGGTTGACACGGTGGTGAACGAGTGGACCGCAGCGTCATACAAACTCATTCCACCGATGAGGAAGCCAACAATGACGAGCACGGTGAGGAGCAGGTACACAGCCCACAGACGGCGGGCGGTGTGGCGCACCTTTGGGGTCAGTCGCTCGCCGGTTGGTCCTGGTGCTTCAGCCTGCAACAGGTCCATACCGCCGGCGCCGACGGTTGGGAGCACGGCGACGACGAGCACGATGACGCCCATGCCGCCGATCCACTGGCTCAGCGACCGCCAGAAGAGAACGCCCATGCCGGTGCCTTCAATTGGCCGAAGCACCGTCGCCCCAGTTGTGGTGAAGCCGCTAATGGCTTCGAACATGGCATCGTCTGGCCGCTCAAGCGTTCCCGTGAACAGGTATGGGAGTCCACCAAAGACTGCGAGTGCTATCCATGCTGCAACCACGACTGCGAAGACGTCGGCAATGCGGAGCCGTTCGGGGACTTCGGTGAGTCGCCACACCGCGAATCCAACGAGGCCCGTCACAACTCCAAGACCTGCAAGTACAAGCGTGTCGTTATTTCCGGTGAGAAGGTCGACGAACGCTGCTGCCAGTTCGCCACAGCCCGTCATCAGCACGGTCAGACCGACAATATGGAGAACCAGGCTCGGGTAACGGCCGGAGTCCGTACGGACCATCATGGACTGGTGAAGGCCAGACGTGCTTTGGAGAGCGATTCAGGTTTCGCAAAGAGGACGACATGGTCGCCAGCCTGAAGTCGAGTTGCACCCCGAACGATCTCGCTCGTGCCGTCGTAACGAATCACGGCACCGAGCAGGATGTCATGAGGGAAGTGCAGGTCTTTAACTTCCTGACCACAAACGGGTGAACCGATCTGGACAGCTATTTCATCAACTTCGACATCGCTCTCGAGGAACGTGGCCACGCTTAACCCACCGCGAACGAGTCGTAGGATCGAGTTGGCTGACGCGGTGCGAGGACTGATGGAGGCGTTGATCCCAAACTGGCGAACGAGGGGCAGCAGCTCAAGTCGGTGCAGCACGACGATGGTAAATTCGCAGCCTTCAGCGGCAGCCAGAGCGCAGGCCAACACGTTGGCAGGGTCTTCACCGGTTGCCGCGACTACCGCATCCATACGACCGACGTCTTCTTCGATGAGGACCTCGGAATCGGTGATGTCGCCAAGAATAACGGTGACCCCGGGCAGAGTCTCGGCGAGCACCCTGGCCTGGTCGGGATCACGCTCAACGATGACTACATCAGCGCCTTCGTTTTGGAGCCGTTCCGCGAGCTGGCCTCCGATCGCGCCACCGCCAAGCACCATGACTCGGCGTGCTTGTCCAGCATCGACACCGAGCTGCTGGAGAATCTCAGACCGGGCTGATTTGCGACAGATGACGCGAACGTGGTCGCCAGCCAGGATCATCTGATCGCCGCGTGGGATAGTTGTGTTGCCGTCCCTGGTGACTGCGCCAAAGAGGAAGTCCCAGTTTGGTTCGAAGCTCTTCGCGATCTCCATGAGCGAGCGGCCAGCGAGCTTGGCCCCTTCGGCCACGGTTGCTCCAACGATAGACAGGTCGCCCTTCGTGATCGGGTAGACCTCGTCGGCACCGGTGTTGCGGAGCAGTTCGAGAATTTCGTCCGCAGTGTCGCTGTCTGGGTCCATGACAACCGACGCACCCATGAGCTCTCGGAGCGATGAGGCGCCGGCACTGCGCAGACTGCGTTGCTGAAGGCGTACGGCTCGGGACGGCACGCCGAGGTCTTTGGCCAGCGCGGAGGCAATCAGATTGACTTCGTCGTTGTCACTCACCGCGGCGAGCAGTCCCGCTCGAGCAGTTTGTGCCGCATTTAGCGACGACGGGTCTGACCCAGAACCGACAACGACCTGAATATCGAGACTCTCCGTTAACTTGGCCGCGATCCTCGCGTCTTGCTCGACGACGACGATGTCATGACCTTCGGCGGCGAGGATCTGGGCAAGGTACTGACCCACCTCGCCTGCTCCAATAATGACGACATGCACCGACTGACAGTACCCTTCTTTGGGCGTCGTCGCAGTAATCCAATCTGAAGCGCTTTTAGGTCAGAGCGGGAAGTACCTCAGACCCTAGGAACGCGATGTGGTCGAGGTCGGCGAGATCGAGCACCTGAAGGTACATGCGTTCCGCCCCGACGTCAGCAAACGATCCAATCCGATCGATGATCTCCTCGGCACTGCCACAGATGCCATTGGCTCGAAGTTCAGTTGCGTCTCGTCCGATTGCGGCCGCCCTGCGGGTCACCTCGGCTTCGGTCGCGCCGCCGCAAACGGCGAGCGCAATGGAGTAAGTGATCTCTGCTGGGTCGCGATTGATTGCCTCGCAGGCAGCCCGGACGCCGTCGCGTAGTGCCTTCATCTCTTCGTTGCTACCAAAGGGCACGTTGAATTCGGCCCCGAACTTCGCCACCATTGCAGGTGTTCTGCGCTTCCCCTTGCCTCCGATGATGATCGGAAGCGGCGACTGCACAGGCTTTGGCAGTGCGGGGGAGTCGGCAAAGCTGGCAAAAGTGCCGTTGTGTGAGAATGTCTGTCCGACCGGTGTCGACCAGAGGCCGACGATTTGCTCCAATGCCTCTTCAAGACGATCCATGCGCCCACCAAGTGTCGGGAACGGCAGCCCGGTTGCAGTGTGTTCGGCTTCGTACCAGCCGGCCCCAACCCCGAAATCAACCCGACCACCGCTCATCTGGTCGACCTGAGCAACCATGATGGCGAGCGAGCCGGGGTCGTAAAACGTGATTGGGCTCACAAGCGTGCCGAGACGAATGTTTTTGGTTTCGCGAGCCAGCCCTGCAAGTGTCAGCCACGCATGGGTTGGGCCTGGGAGACCAGATACGTCGCCCATCTTGAGATAGTGATCGCTGCGGAAGAACGCACTGAATCCGGCCTTCTCAGTTGCTTGCGCGACGGCGAGAAGATCGTCATAGCTAGCGCCCTGCTGTGGTTCGGTAAAGATCCGGAGGTCCATAGCCGGACTTTACTCGCTCGCAGCCGGATCCCAAGACGTGGCGGCCTCAATCAGGCCTTCAATCAAGTGCTGGGTATGGGGGAAGCGTTTCGTCCCGCCGTGGCCGCCTGGCCAGTACAAGGCAAGGGGCGACAGGCCTCGAACCCTCGGCGGGAGCTCGATCTGCAGCCCTCCCTGGGACGGAAGATTACACGGGTTATTCGGGTGCAAACCTCGAAGCCGCTTCGGAATCTTCTCTACGTCGTCGATGACGTGATACTGAGGTAGATGGTGCCGAACCGATCGAGCGACATGCTCGGCGAGCGCCCGGTTCGAGCCGCCAAAGAGTAGGTCGGTCCAACGACCTTTTATGCCATAGCCGTGAATGGCAACCACGACATCGCAATGGTCGAGGAACGATCGGAGCTTCGGCGTTGGGTGCTCGCCGACAAGGGCAGACGGGACGTGATTACGCATGCCCTTTGGTTGGAGCATGCCGTAGAAAGAGGCGCCACTTCTGGCCGCAGCTTCTGACGCAATCTGGTCGGTCAGCCGCTCTAGGTTGCCGCCGTGGAACGCACAGAATCCGAACGTTGATCGGAGGTCGAGGATCTCGTGGACCCCGGGCTCTGCGGCTACGTCGATGAAGCTGAGTTGTTTGGAACCGGGTTTGGTCACACCGACACTGTGTCAGGCTGTGACCGCTTCACTACAAATCCGGCTGCCGCGAGTCCAACATTAATGATGAGAAAGCTCCAGCCGAGCACGACAACACGGTCGTCGATCCAGGTGGTCAGCGATACCTGCCAACCTTCAACCATCGTGACGATTGAATCGATCCACGGCGTTTGATCCGCCCGTGTGTCGTCGAAGACTTGCCTCGTCCAAATGCCGTAGAGCACTAGGTAGATGCCAACAACGACGAGCACGACGGCCGAGATCAGATTGATTTTGGGGAGCAGCTTGCGGAATGACGTCACAATGCCGCGTTTGCCGAAGGCGACGGCCAAGGTAAGCACAGTGGCAAGAAGTCCCATGCCAAGTCCGTAGCTAAAGAATGAGCCAAACTTCGCGAGAAGTGTGTCGTTCGTCGTTGATGTCGCCACTGCCGAGATGAACAATCCGATGGTGCAGGAAAGGGAGGCGATGGCATAGGAAACGCCGAAGATGAACATCGATCCCGTGGTCTTCGAACCGGTCCCCTTGTCAAGGTGTGGTACCGAGATCATGAGCTGATAGCCGCCGAGCATGGCCACGCCCAAAATGGCGAGCAGTACACCCATGGCGATCGTGAACCAACTGAGCTGGGCCGTTATCTCGCTGATAAAGCTGGAAAACACAATGCCGAGCACTCCGAAGACGGCGAGGAAGCCAAGCGACATTGAAAGCCCGACAACCTGGGCCCGGTTAAGGGTACGAATGCGGGAGCCGGTGTCGTCTTCGTCGAGACCAAGAAAGAAGCCGAGATAGGCAGGCAGCAGTGCAAACCCGCAGGGATTCACCAAGGCGACCATGCCGAGCGCAAACGCTCGAGGATCGAATAGGTCAGCCATTGGTGGGACTCCTATGAGAAGTGTTCGAGGATGAGTGCTTCAAGGCCGCTCTTCGACAAGGCGCCGGTCTGGGTGTATAGGACTTCTCCATCAGCGGAAAGAAACACGGTCGTCGGCATACCTATTCCCTCGAACGCATTGAAGAGATCGGCGCCGGTGAACGCGGTTGGATAGGTAATGGTTGAACCAGCAACGAAACTACGCCAAGTCGTTTCATCGCTGTCCTGGTTGATTCCGAGGAAGGCGATGTCGTTGCCCTTGGCCTGGAACACCTCTTCGAAGTCTGGAAGTTCCGCGCGACACGGTGGGCACCACGACGCGAAGAAGTTGACGACAACCGGCTTGCCTTCGAAGTCGCGCAACGTGGCGGTTGTGCCGTCGTCCATCGTGAATTCGATGTCGCTTGCTGCACTGGTTGAGCTCCCGGACGCAGAGCATGCGGCGGCGATGAGTGAAAGCACGGCAGCAAGGGAACCGAGAAGACGGGGAGCACGCATGTCGTAAGGGTAGTACGCCTCGACGGGAACAGGGATCGGGTGTTGCCGCTGCCACAATCGTGGCCGAGACAACACCCGATGGCGTCCAACAGCATCCGAACCGCAGTTGTTTAGGCAATCAGTTTCTGGAGATGGGCGGGGATAGGAATCTCCGGAAGCTGATCTTCAGGCCTCGGGTGTTTGGGTGGGCGCCCCCTCCGGCGTTTTTGGGCCGCGATCCGTCCGTTGATGAACAGCTGACCGCCCCACACACCCCACGGTTCGCCTCGACGAATGGCACCCTCGAGGCACGGGTTGATGGCGACGCAGTCGGCACAAATCGCCTTTGCTTCGGCGATCTCAGGGATCTCCTCAGAGAAGAAGAGGTCGGCCGCAGTTGGTGTTTCGCGGCAGGCTGCATCAGCCCACCACGACTCACGGCCGAGTTCTCCCCAGCCACTTGGGGCAGGATCCTCGACAATCTGAGGTCTCCATGCGTCGTTCTGTTTGATGTCGATGAGTGTCATTGATCTGATCCGTTGCTGAGAAGGTGGTGCTTGGCGGGAAAAACAAAGAAGCCACTGGGCTTTGCTCCAGTGGCTTCAAGACGTTCAGACAGATCAGTTAGATCAGTCGGGTCTCTTCCACCTGGAGTGGTGCTTCGTGCCGAAAATCGGGGCGTGGAGCCAGAAGCCATTGGTGCCGGTTGCGCGGGCGTTGGTCGCGTTGGCGTTGTAATAGGTCGCCGTGGCACGGGTCTTGGCGTGGCTGGTGCACGACGTGGCCGAGGCTACAGACATCGCGAATTCACAAAGAGATGCGGCTTCGGGTGTCTGATTCAGATTGCGCTGTTGAATATTCATCTGGGTCGCACCTCCTTCGGTGTAGTTGGCGATCTGTGGCTAAGCCGAGATCAGAATGTGTGTCGCAGACGCCGCTCGAGAGCATCGCTGCGTTGGGTGTCTACCGAACTACGAATCGGTAGCGATGTCAACTGAATTAAAACTCAGCGACTGTAGATAGGGTCCGAACGATGGATCGCGACTACGAACCGCTGGCGGAGCTACCCCAGGTAGGGCGCAGGTTTTCGATGGTCGTGCCGGTTCGATTGGGCGATGTAGATCGCCAAGGACGACTTCGTCTCGATGCACTCACGCGCTATACCCAAGACGTTTCGAACGACGATACGAGTGACGCCGCGCTGAAGGACGACCTGGCCTGGGTCGTGAGGCGAACCACGGTTGATGTATTCGTTTCCGCAACGTTTCAGGAGACATTGACGTGTACAACGTTTTGCTCAGGCCTCGGCCGGCGCTGGGCAGAACGGCGGATCGTGGTTACCGGTAGCGAAGGAGCACGTTACGACGTGGCCACGCTCTGGGTTCATATCGACCCTGACTCTGGACGTCCGAAGCAGCTGAGCGAGCAGTTCATTGAGATCTATGGCGAAGCGGCCGCCGGTCGACAGGTCGGCGCCCGCCAATCACACCGTCCTCCGCCTGAAAACGGCGAACGCCGTTCGTGGCCCCTTCGAGTTGTTGATATCGACGTATTTGATCACGTCAACAACGCATCGTATTGGTCTGTTGTCGAGGAGCTGATGAGCGAGCAGCCGACGCCGCTTCGCTACCCGTTTCGGGCGACAATCGAGTACGGAGCGGGGATCTCACACCAGAACGAGGTCGAGCTCGCAGTGGCGCGTCACGCGGATGGCCTCGACGCGTGGTGGCTCGTCAACGGGAAGAGTCCCGCTTCGGCTTCGCTATACGAACTGCCTTAGCTATTCAGCGGGGGTGGTTTCGGCGGGCGAACCGATAGCGATTGGCAGAAACACCGAAGTGCGATAATGGCGAAGCTCGTTGATGCTCTCTTTGATGTCGTCGAGCGCTCGGTGGCTTGCGCCCTTGCGCGGGGCGCCGCTCAGGACCTCGGGGTACCAGCGTCGTGCGAGTTCCTTGATTGTCGACACATCGACGGATCGGTAGTGGAGGTAGTTCTCGACATCAGGCATGTATTCCGCCAGGAAACGGCGGTCCATGCCGATCGAGTTACCGCAGAGCGGCACCGATCGTTCCTCAGGGATATGAGCCTTGAGGAAGGCCAGAGTCTGGGCCGTTGCGTCGTCGAGTGTGACGGTCGAAGCCTTGATGGCGGGCAAGAGACCAGACTTGGTGTGCATCTTGACGACAACCGGGTCCATGAGCGCCAGTTGCTCGTCAGTCGCGTGGATGATGAGCTCTGGCCCCTCAGCCACAATCTCAAGATCGTCGTCGGTGATCAGGGTCGCAATTTCTACGATCACGTTTGCGTTCGGGTCGAGGCCCGTCATTTCTAGATCCATCCAAGCAAGCACGAGGGTGCACGCTAGCGCCGACTAGCCTCAAGAGGTGCTACGCGTCTCACTTCAACAGCTAGATCCCGACTTGCCGGTCCCACGCCCGATGCGTGCTGGTGACGCGGCCGCCGACCTGCCGGCGCGCACTTCGGCTTCGATTCGACCAGGCGAACGGGCTCTCATACCCACCGGCTTCGCGATTGCCATTCCGGTCGGTGCCGCCGGACTCGTGCTTTCACGTTCGGGATTGGCACTGAACCAAGGGATCGCTGTTGCAAACTCTCCTGGGCTCATCGATTCGGGATACCGCGGTGAGATAAAGGTCATTCTCATCAACTATTCTCACGAGACGGTTGAGATCGAGCGGGGCCAACGGATCGCCCAACTCATGGTGATTCCCGTCCCTGAACTCGAACTGGTTGTGGTCGACACACTCCCCGCAGCACCAGATGATCGTGGTGAGCAGGGATTCGGCAGTTCTGGCTAGATCGGTGGGATCTGAGCCTCGTCCTCGACCGCGAATACGACATGGTTGGCATTGATTTTGGCTTCGTCAACGAGCAGAGTCAGTTCGGCGGTGAGTTGGGCGGCAACGACAGGATCAATTGTGATCGATTCGTTGACAAGATCGATTGCGAAGTGGCCTGGTTCCCACGTCGCCTGAAGCATGATGGACCCAGGCCCGCTGAGCCGTTTTGTCGCAGCGTCAACCGCGAGGCGCAGGTTTTCGACTACCCGTAGGTCGATTCCCAAGCGGAGTGCAAGGCCAGAGACCGTGACTCGACCCAGTCGAACAAATTGTTCGGTGGCTGGGAACGACACGCTCAATTGGTCGGCGGTGCCGTCATACATTCTCCTACTATTGCACGCCTTGGCGGCTTTGTTTACCTCAAGCGGTCGATTACCCACAAGCCGTGGCGAGGAAAGAGTTTTGGAGCGTAGGTGACAGCCTACCTACCGGTAGGTAGGCTGTCGGAACTATGGTGATTTCCGCAGACGTCGCATTCCTTTCCGAACTCGAACCAACGGCTGAGAAGCTTCTCGAACGCCACCTGGCCGCTACGAAAGAGTGGCACCCGCACACACTTGTGCCATACAGCCGCGGCCGCGACTTCGAAGCTGACTACGAATGGTCACCCGAAGACGCCAACGTGCCAGCCGACATTCGGAGCGCACTGTTTGTCAACCTTCTTACTGAAGACAACCTTCCGTATTATTTCCGTGACATTGAGCGCATGTTTGGCAAAGACGGCGCCTGGGGCGAGTGGGTTCGGCGCTGGACGGCCGAAGAAGGTCGCCACGCGATTGCGATCCGCGACTACCTCACCGTTACCCGCAGCATCGATCCGGTAGCGCTAGAGAAGGGGCGGATGACCCAGATGAGCGGTGGGCAGGTTCCGGAGCCAGAGTCAGCCGCCGCAGGAATGCTCTATGTCACGATGCAGGAACTCGCCACCCGCATCAGCCATCGCAACACCGGCAAGCGGATGGAAGATCCTGCTGGCTACGACATCATGCGTCGCGTTGCTCAAGACGAGAACCACCACTTCCTTTTCTATCGCGACATCGCACAGGCCGGCTTCGCTATTGACCCATCGGCGATGGTCATCGCCCTGGAGAAGCAGGTAACCGACTTTGCGATGCCAGGAGTTGGCATTCCCGATTTCCACCAACACGCAAAGGCAATCGCCAACGCTGGTATCTACGACTTCGTTGCCCACTACGAACAGATCCTCGACCCAGTAGTGGTTAAGTACTGGGGGGTGGGCGAACTAGAGGGCTTAGACGGGGACGCTGAAGCTGCGCGCGAGCGGATCATGGCCTATATCGAGAAGACCGCTCGGGTTGCCGGCCGCATGAAGGCGCGCCGCGAGAAGGCAGAAGCGGCGGCGTAGCGAAATCGGCACCGGCCCGTTCGGTCTGCCACAATCATGAGATGAATGCTGGCGAGGGGGCTGCGTTGGAACACCGATTGGTGATCGGCGTAGGAGGAACAGGAAAGTCAACGCTGCTGCGCGAATGGCTGGCTGACGTCGATGCCCGTACGGCGCGCCTCGTCGGACGCGCTGGTCGGCCAATCGATCTCAACCAATTCACGAGTGCGTTCCGTGACGACCCCGAGTTGCTCATCCTCGACGACTTCCAATGGATGACAGACGAGTGCGCCGACGCAATCATCGCCAAGGCCAACGACATCGCCATCTGGGGGGCCCGGCGCCCGTTCCCCAACTCCGACCTCGTAAGTGTCCTCGGTGACATCCTGAGCGAAATGGCAACCCCAACTCGGCTCGGTCCGCTTGACCTCGAGGGCTCGGGGGTGCGGCTGGCAAAGATGCTCGATCGCCCAGCAAACAACTCACTTGTCGAGGTCGCGCATGAGTGGACCGGCGGATCGCCAGCACTGCTGCGTGACATCGTCGATCTTGGCGACCTTGCCTTGCTCGGCGAAGAAGATGCCCCGATGGCTCCCGGCCTTGTCGAACAGTTGGTAGCCAGGGTGCGCCAGGCTGGCCCTGGCGGGCACGGGCTCGCTCGCTTGCTGGCCTTTGACTCAGAGCTTTCGATGGACGTTGCGGCAGGGGCTCTCGATCCCTCGCTTGTCGCGGCCGATGCTGAGCGTTCGCTTCGCTCCAGTGGGCTGCTCGACTCCGCGGGGCGCCTTGTCCGGCTCGCCGCAACGTGTATTGCCGCCGACTTCACTGCCGACGACCGTCAGGCTCTTCGCCGCGATGTCATCCGCACGTTGGCGGCGACCGATGCGGTGGCAGCGGCGCGACATCTCGCCGGAGCGGAGGCAACTAATCCGACCCTCATCCTCGAAGCAGCGAAGCAGCTGTGCGACACCGAACCTGCTGAGGCCCAATCGTTGCTCGCCACACTCACGCAGGCCGGGCTTGAACCAGACGATCAACGACTGTTGGCGTTCCTCTCCTTACGGCTTGGGCTTAATGACTTCAATGATGTCGTCGAGCGTGGCATTGCCGAAGCAGCAGAGCACTTCGATGACCTGGCCCTGATTCGTGAGTTCCGAAGCTTGCGATGGCCCTTAGCCGCCCAACGAAATCCGACCACTCTCGCCGGCGAACAGTTGCATCAGCTTGCCTCGATCCTCGTCGGTCAAAACGCGGCCCCGACTTCCGACGACGGCTCGCTTGTAGGCGGCATCATCGATGCGATCGGACTCGTCAGCCGAGGCAGCGCTGCTCAGGGATTTGGCCGTCTCGCCGGCCTCGCCGACAACTTCCTTGCGAGCGACAACGTCGAGTCGGGATTCGGCCTTACCCCTCATCTTCTCGGCGCCCTAGTCGGATTGCTTGTCGGCGACCAGCAAGGAGCAGCGACGCTTCTCGACGAAGCCGTCGATCAACGAGTCGGCGGCCCGGCCGAGTATGACGCCGCCGTCGCGGTGGCAGCGTTCGCCCGAATGCGCATGGGCGACTACGCGACTGCGGTTGAACTCGTCAAGGCGGAGGGGGAGCCATACGACTTCAGACTTCGATTGGTGCGAGCTGCACTCAATGCGGGACTGGCTCGGCGATCCGGTGACACCACACGGATGCGGCACGCATGGCTTGAGGCCGATGCCGTGCTGGCCCGACCGACGGCATCGTGGCTTCTCTTGGATCTGCTTGGCGAACTTCTTCTTGTCGGAGCGAAACTCGGCGACGACCGTCGCGTCAATGAGGTTGTCGCTGAATTAGAACGGCAAGTAGCGGTGCAGCCTGCCGCAACACCGGGTGCAGTTTCTGTGATTTGGCTGCGCTTTCAGCTCGCGATCCAGCGAGCAGATCGTGGACAGGCGAGCGCCGAAGCAATCAACCTCGCAGGACTCGCTCCTGACGATCGCCGCTCGTATGCCCGAGTGAAGGCCGCGCCGTTGTGGGTTCTGGCGATGGACGGAGAAGCCGACGTTGACGAACTCATAGCGGTCGCAACCGAACTTGGTGATTGCGGTGACTCATGGGAAGGTTCTCGCCTGCTTGGTCAGGGTGCGCTCGATCATCCAGATTCAAACTCAGCCAGACGACTTCTCGAAGCTGCTCGCGGACTATCAGTAGACCTCGCCGATGTCGAGACCGGCGATGGCCTCATGGCGCTCGGTCTTTCGGAGCGTGAAGCCGAAGTGGCGCAGCTCGTCGTTGACGGCAAGACCTACAAGGAGATAGGAGCTCAGCTCTTCATCTCCCCGAAGACAGTCGAACACCACGTCGCTCGCTCGCGACAGAAGCTCGGCGCAACGTCGCGCGCCGAGTTCCTCGCAGCCGTAGCTGCGGCGTCGCAATAAGGCGCTGCGGGCCAGCGGCTTACTGTCGCGCTATCGGTGATTCGTACGATCCCCTAGTATCCCCATATGGGCTTGGGGTAGTCCCCGATTTGAAGACTGCAGCGCAGGTTTATTGTTCTAATCACAAAGGAAAGCAACCACAAACAAACCACCTGTTGGAGGGAACCAAAATGGAAATCAACGAAATGCTACAAGGCGTACTAACACGACTGTTCAGCGATCCGGCCGAGGCCGCAGCGTACGCATCTGACCCGCCGGGATATCTCGCCGCTGAGGGAATCACCGACATGGATCTCACCGATGTCGACCTGAGCACCACA
>JBBKWJ010000131.1:0-5549 GCA_037968895.1 Acidimicrobiales bacterium | reverse complement strand
CAACGGCGGCGATATTGCATCAAACAACCCCGCCGAACAACAACTCTCTGTCGTGTGTTTGCGCATCCTTCAATCGGCACTCGTCTACATCAACACGCTCATGATCCAAGAAATCCTGCAACGCAGCGAATGGATCGGCCGATTGATAGAAGCCGACCGTCGAGGTCTCACCCCGCTGTTCTGGACCCACGTCGCCCCTTATCTGGACATAACTGGCCGAGAAATCACGGGGTTCGCTGTCTTCGTCAAGCGGAGCGGTTGTGAACCTGTTAGAGCTGGAGGACGGGCTAGATCGGCGAAGGGGATTTGCGGTGTCAGACAACCTCCATGCCGTCCTTCTCGCGCTGGCTTGTCAGGCCGCTCGCACGATCAGCACGGAGTGACTGATGCGGGTGATCAGGGTCCGTACCGACGGAGTTGTCAGGGCTGTCAGGCTGGTGGACGATGCCGGCGAGCCTGTCGTGGTCGCCGATCGGTTTCTTGCTCATCTTGGTGAACGCGGCTTTTCGCCAAACACGCTGTGCGCTTACGGGAACGATTTGCGCCGCTTCTTCAACTTCCTGGCTAGCGAGGACATGGGTTGGTTGGAATTCGACCCCCCAGCCGCGCTGCGATTGCTGAGTTTCTTGCGCAAGGAGCCGTCGGGCCGCTCAGCGCAACGTCTGGGATTGAGCGCCGTGGCCGGCGGTGGTCGGCCGGTCCCTGTGCTGTCGCCTGCATCGGTCAATCGGACGCTTGCCGGTGTGTCGAGCTTCTTCGAGTGGGCGATCGCTGCTGGCGAGTATCTCTCAGAGTCACCAATGCAGACACGCCCCGACCCGGTCCTTGCCAGGGTGTCGGATCGCCACCAGCCTTTCATGGGCCGAGCGAGTCGCCAGCAACCGGTTCGACGCTCAGTCGGGGTGCGAGTTCCGCTTCGCTTGCCTCGCCCGATGTGCCAGGCTGACCTCGACGCATTCTTTGGGAGCTTGCGCAAGCTGCGCGACACGGCTGTCTTCCTGTTGATGCTCGATGGCGGTCTTCGACCTGGTGAGGCGTTGTCGCTGCATCTCGAAGATGTCTCCTATGGCCAGCGACGAGTCATCATCCGAAAGCGAGACGATCACCCTCGCGGGCTACGAGGCAAGTCTCGTGCTGAGCGGATCGTGGACCTTCACGAGCCCAGAACGCTGGAGGCGGTGAGCCGCTATGTCATGCGTGAGCGTCCATCAGAGGCGACCAGTCCGTTCTTGTTCTTGGTCGGCGGGAACCATGACTCGCGGCTGAAGCCATTGAGTTATGACGCAGTGGTTCGATTGTTTGCACGTCGAATGGAAGCGCTTGGGATACGAACACCAGACACCACGCCACACGCGCTACGTCATACCCATGCCACCGCGATGTGGGAAGGCGGCATGCGCCAGCTCACCCTGCAACGCCGACTCGGTCACGCATCGCCAGACTCGACCAAGATCTACACCCGTATCTCCGATGAAGCCGTACTCGCCGAATATGTACAGGCCATCGGTGGCGGCGGTGAGTAGCGAACCTTTGGCGATCGCCTCGGCTCCACCTCGAAGGGTTCACGCTGACCGGGATCTCTACTTCAAGTGGATAAAAGACGTGTACGGCACACGGCCGAGTGGCGTTGCGAGACGGGCGGCCTACGACCGTTTCGTGGAACGCTGGCCCGATCTGGAGGAATGGTTCGACGAACCACTGCTCGTGCGCCTGGACCTGTCCGACCGGCCTTGGGGTGTGAAACGAACTACCGGTCCGTCATCTGAAGGCGGTTCATACATCACCTACATGAGCTTGGTCCACGGCGTCGCTTGCGACACCGACTGGATCGTGAGCCGCAACAACGGCAGTTTGTTCGACCCTCGAGTCGGACCAAAAATGGGTTTCGATCTCGACCTACTCGACTCACACGTTGAACAGATGGTTCGGCTCGGATACAAACCTGGCGCTGCGTCACGATCGTCACTCACGTGGAGCTTCTCGCGTCTGGCGCTATGGCGCGGTGACCCGGATCTGACCACAATCACCTACGACGACTTGGTGCGGTTCCGAGACGAGATCGCTCGGCACTGCGAACACTCCGATGCCGGCTATATCCGAGCATCTCGTATTGGCGCAGTGAGACGTGGACTTACCGCCGAAGACGCCGTCAAAGAGTTCGCCACACCAACACTCTCCCGCCTCCCCGGCGTCCATGTACTGCTGTTCCACATCGGCCAGATCGCCGAAGCTCCACACCGCCAACTCCGCAGCACAGCTGGATGGCAAGACAGACTGACCCCACCAGACACCCCACCAGCCATCGCAGCCCCTATCGAACGCTGGCTACGCGGACGGCTGAACAGCCAAGACCAGATTGGATCAGCACGAGCTGCTCGTGACTCGTTCCGATATCTACTGCGATGGCTCGCCGAAGCTCACCCAGACATGAAGAGCCTCAAGGAGCTGGACCGAACCCACATCGAAGAGTTCATTGCGTACCTGCACGACTACATCAACCCACGCAACGGCAAACCACTCGCCCTGCAAACACGCCAAACCTACCTCAGCCCGCTCCTGATCTTCTTCCGTGAAACCAGCCAATGGGGCTGGGACGACGTCCCAGGCCGACCGCTACTGTCACGCACCGATCTGCCCAGGCCACCGTTGCGGCTTCCACGGTTCATCCCCCGAGATGAACTCGACCGGCTAATGGAAGAAGTCGACACGATCGAAGACCCCTACCAACAAGCAGCACTGCTCACGTTGCGGTGGAGCGGCGGGCGACGACATGAGATCGCACGCCTCGCGCTCGACTGCCTCGACACATACCCCGACGGCTACCCACGTCTGCGAATACCCATCGGCAAGACCCAGACCGAACGCATGGTGCCGCTGCACCCCCAGGCCGCTGAGGCACTTCAACATGTGATTGGCCTCTCCCAACAAAGAAACGCAGCCGCGCGGCACGACCGATCCGTCGGCCGGCCCGTCAAGAATGTTTTCACCCGCCGCGGCAAACCAATGGGCATCCATTACCTGTTTACGAAACCACTCAAAGTCGCCTGCACCGCTGCTGGGCTCCTCAACGCCGACGGCAACCCAACCATCACACCACACCGCTTTCGCCACACCGTCGGTACCCAACTCGCCGAAGGCGGAGCCCGCATCCAAACCATCATGGCCATCCTCGGCCACCGCAGCGCAACCATGTCATCGCTCTACTCACGAATCAGCGACCCCGTCATCAAAGAGCACTACACCCAGATCATCGCCGGCGGCGCCAAGATCGCAGGACCCGCCGCCGAAGCACTCATCACCAACCAACTCGACGAACAAACCGTGAACTGGCTCAAGACCAACTTCCTCAAAACTGAACTCGAACTCGGCCACTGCCTCCGGATGCCACAAGAAGGACCATGCGAATGCGACCTGTTCCTACGCTGCACCAAATTCTTCACCACCAGCGCCTACGCACCACGCCTACGAGAACGACTCGCCACCGAACACCAACTCATCAAAGACGCCACCGAACGCAACTGGCCACGAGAAATCGAACGCCACACCGCCATGGCAAACCGCATCACCGAACTACTCGACCAACTAGGTGAGGCTCCTAGCCGGGGTGCCATTGAGAACGCTGTCACTGGGAGCAAACGAGCTACCGATCTGGCCTAGCTTGTGGACTGTAGAGAGGAAGACGCTATCGAAGCTACCCTGCACCCGGTATAACGAGCTAGCGCACTTGGGCCGAAGTAGCGCACCTGCCATGGGAGCGATCGAGTGATTCCGAGCGGACGTTATGTGTGGTTTCGGCTTGGCCAGACCCTCTGGTGCGGCGAGTGATATTGCCGGTTCTGCTCGGCCTGAGACGATCGACGAGTGAGCGTTATGAGCCTTCTCGCAAGGTTGGTTCTTCTCTGACTGCGGCGGTTATCGCTGGCGAAGCAATCGGGCCAGCGAGGTCGTCCTTTCGGTTGATGTCGGAGCCGCCAACCGCTTCAGGTCATGCGGTCAGTCGTTCGGGCGAGGTGGCAAAGTGGATTGGGGCACGGGTCATTCGCAGAGAATTGCTTTGTCTGCATCGAGCACCATCCGGCGCGCCACTCCGTCCTTCACGAGATAGGCATCCCCGGTGTCGTCGCTGTCCAACCAGAGTTCGCCGTCCTCGGCGTTGAGTCCTGTCGCTTTGACTGATGCAGAGAGTTCTGATATCTCGAGTGTCTGTGAACGATCGATGTCGTCGAAGTCAGCAAGCACGTCGTTCGGATCGAACACGTACGTTCGGTGGCCGTCGCTGAGGTCAACAGGGTCGTCGCCGGTGACCGTAGACGTTCGGTCACCGATCACGACGTAGCGCAACGACTCCCAGTTGCAGAACGATGACCCATTGAAGAGCTGCGCGACGTCGAGGCGGACGATGCAGCCACTAGCGTCGGCGAATCGGCGAGCGTCGTTGAAGATCTGGTACTCAATCGGCTCGGCATCGATGTCGAGAATCGACCCGTCAGGCGCATCGCAACCATCGGGTCGTTCGAGCAGTTGGAAGTTAACGACGCGGACATCGAGACCCGGCTGGTCGCCTGCTTCGTCCAGCTCGATGTCGACGGGGAAACCCCTCTGGCGGTCATAGCTGCCCGACGCTGCGGCACCTGACGCGAAAGCCTCGTCGAAACGATCGAAGATGCCTTCAACGCTGAAGTCTCCAGTTTCGGGGAATCCGCTGCGAGTGAGCTCGTCTCCGTCGGCAACGGTGACTTCGACGCTTGCGCTCTGTCCGCCAACCTCGCCCTCCACCGTCAGTCGATACCCGTCTGTTTCGGTGGTCGACCACAGCTCTCGCGCTGCCGACACATCGTCGGTGTCGTCGATGGTCGACGTGGCGTCACTCGCTCGACCCACATCGGACCCAGCGCCGCATCCGACGACTGAGAGCATGAGGACTGCGGCGGCACACAGTGTTCGCAGAGTGGTCTGACGTTCCCCAGGCTCGACGAGTTCCCGACACCGACCTGGAAGGGCGCCGCCACAGCGAGGTTCGGGCACAAGCGCTGCGATGGCAAGTTGGCGCTTCATCGGATTCCTTTTGGGTGGCTCGGGAAGTGGTCGTCTATCGCGTGCTGCCCACCCGCGTTCGTCGATTGATGGTGGGAGTCCACGGAAGCTCCGATCACATGATGTGCGAGCAACTGATGCCGTGCGCCAGGGCCGACTTCGTCTTGAAATGGCCTTCGACGATCACGCAGTGAAACTGCTCACAGAACATGCAGCACCTCCTCAAACGGGCTTTCCACACGTGACCAGGGTCCGGAGCAACGCTGTCGAGAGCGCACGGCTCTCGGAGATTACCTTATGCCAAACTGAGCCAACCGCAGTTCACGATGCTGCATAAGCGCCCCGGACCGGCCGAAGGACAGCTCGCATCCCCCCCTGGAAAACGCAACCCGGCATGGTCGGGTTCGCCTCACAGCACCAGAACACGCTGAAACGCAATCGCCGAAACCGACCGATCGAGAAGCGCATACTCCCGCCTCGTTGACGGGACGCTACCCGCCCGGTAACGGCACGTA